>JAHDDB010000078.1 GCA_020629575.1 Caedibacter sp.
AAAGTATAAAATCCTTGTATTATAGAGTTTGATAGGCTTATGCGTCAGAGCTGCCATGAGGTATATTGTTATAACTTCTTGATCTGTAAAAACAGGATTACTGTTATTGCTAAACCTTTCACAGAAATATTGCAAAGTTGATTCATAATATTCTGATATTTGCAGGTATAGTGATATAATATTGCTTAGCCAGTCCATCGTATCTTAGTGTTTTTGTTGGTTCATTAACACAATAAATTATGGATTGGCAACTCGTAAACTTTATTTTTGATTATTATTCAACCCTTGATTCGCATTAAACAATAGTTTATTGCTAATAGCGCCTTATTCACCATGGTTGTTGATTTAATTCCATTTGAATTTCAAAACAGTTTGCAAGCACTATACCAAGGCTATCTATTTTTTGATACAATCACCTGCGTTTATGTCTATATACATCTTACAAAACAAACTAAGGATTCTTAAATGTCTGAACAATATATTTATTCCATGCATCGCGTTGGTAAGGTTGTCCCACCCAATCGCTATATCTTAAAGGATATTTCATTATCATTTTTTGATGGTGCCAAGATTGGTGTCTTGGGTCTTAATGGCTCAGGCAAATCAACATTACTACGTATTATGGCAGGGCTTGATACTGAGATTGTCGGTGAAGCGGCACCTCGCAAAGGCGTCAAAATCGGCTATTTACCGCAAGAACCACAACTTGATCCAACAAAAGATGTTAAGGGCAATGTTGAAGAAGCCTTAGCTGACTTAAAAGCATTAGTTACACGCTTTGATGAAATCAGCATGAAATTCTGTGAGCCAATGTCCGATGATGAAATGAACAAGCTACTTGCCGAACAAGGTGAGCTACAAAACAAAATCGATGCAGCAGGTGCTTGGGAGATTGATCGCAAGCTTGAGATTGCAGCTGATGCACTTCGTTTACCTGCTTGGGATGCGGATGTATCAAAGCTCTCAGGCGGTGAAGTACGTCGCGTTGCCCTGTGTAAACTGCTATTATCATCTCCTGATATTCTGCTCCTAGATGAACCAACAAACCATTTAGATGCTGAGAGTGTCGCTTGGCTTGAGCGCTTCTTACAAGAGTACAAAGGCACTGTTGTGGCAATTACCCATGATCGCTACTTCTTAGATAATGTTGCTGGATGGATTCTTGAGCTTGATCGTGGTGAAGGGATTCCTTTTAAAGGTAATTACTCAAGCTGGTTAGAGCAAAAAGAAGCACGTCTAGCCCAAGAAGAGAAAAAACAAACAGCACATAGAAAAGCATTGCAACAAGAACTTGAGTGGGTACGTCAAAATGCCAAAGGTCGTCAAGCCAAATCAAAAGCACGTTTATCGCGCTTTGATGAGTTAAGCTCTCAAGAATTCCAAGAGCGCAATGCCACACAAGACTTATACATCCCGCCTGGACCTCGTTTAGGTAATAAAGTCATTAACATTGACGGTATCAGCAAAGGCTTTGGTGATCGCTTATTGATTGATCAGCTTGGCTTTGAGGTTCCAGCAGGTTCTATTGTTGGTATTATTGGACCAAATGGCGCAGGTAAATCGACATTCTTTAAAATGGTATCAGGCATTGAAACACCTGATGCGGGCAATGTTGAGTTTGGTGAAACAGTTGAGCTTGCCTATGTTAATCAGTCACGCGACACCTTAGATGGTAACAAAACCGTTTGGGAAGAAATATCTGACGGCTTAGATGTCATTGCTGTTGGCAAGTACACAATTCCATCACGTCAATACGTTGGACGCTTTAACTTTAAAGGTTCTGATCAGCAGAAATTTATTCATCAGCTTTCCGGTGGTGAGCGCAATCGCGTGCATTTAGCGAAGTTACTACGCAAGGGAGGCAATGTCATATTACTTGATGAACCAACGAATGATCTTGATGTCGAGACATTGCGCGCACTTGAAGAAGCCATTCTTGCCTTCCCAGGCTCAGTGATGATCATCTCGCATGATCGCTGGTTCTTAGATCGCGTGGCAACACATATCTTAGCCTTTGAAGGTGAGAGTAATGTTGTGTGGTTTGAAGGAAATTACGAGGCCTATATCGAAGATAAGAAAAAACGCCTAGGCGATGACTCTGTTGACCCTCATCGCATTAAGTACAAGAAAATTACGGCGTAGTTCTCAGGCTATTAACTAAACCGCTTCCCTCAACATCTGTTGTATTCTATCTAAACCCAGTTTGATCTCATCAAAGCTTGGTCCAAAGCTTAAACGCACATATTTCTTTAAGCGCGTATTAACTACTTTGCGCCTTTGCCCTGGATTGACATCAAAGAACTCACCTGGCACACAAATCACTTTGTATTGCAATAAAGCTTTGAAAAACTTCATGCCATCAGCAAGACTCTCTGGCAGGTTCTCCAAAGAGGCAAAGCAATAAAAACCACCCTCAGGGACTCTTGATAATACAAAGCCCATTTCTTTAAGGCGTGAAACCATATAATCACGTTTTTTAACAAACTCACTCTGAATTGAATCTGCTTCTTGATCAGCATGTTTGAGATCCAACAATGGCACAACTGCCTTTTGTATCGCGTGTACAGCACCTCCATCTAAAAATGATCCAGCTGAAGCAATACCCTCAATAACTTCTTTTGGACCCAATGTCCATGAAATACGCAAGCCTGGATAACGCCAGTTTTTAGTCAATCCATCAACAATTAAAATATTGTCTTTCTCAACATCCTTGATATATGCGGCAGCACTTAGTGTTTTTTGGTTTTGATCATATAAATAATGCGAATAAAACTCATCAAATATCATCGAGCAGCCGATGTTTTTTGCTGAATTAATCAGTTTTTTTAACTCATCACCAATAATAATCTGTCCTGTTGGATTACATGGGTTGGATAACAGCATTGCGCCTAAACCCATGTTAATCATCGCTTTTTCCATCTCAGCAACATCGGGCTTAAAACCATCGGCAATGCGATAAGAAATCGGCATCGATACAAAGCCACCAAAAACATTTAATAACTCTTCATAGGCTGTATAATCTGGCAAGAAATGCCCAAGATTAATATTATTCATCGTCGCTGCAATCCGACAAAGCGCTGAGCGGCCACCTGATGAAATAGCCACATTTTCATAGGTGTATTGTGATTTTCTATCAAAGCGATAGCGCTGGTTATATAGCTCAGCTACTGCTTTTCTAAGCTCAATATCACCTGCGACAGGGCTATATTCAGCTGAGATTTGATCTAATGAGATATCTTTCAAACGCGCAGGACTCTCTGGCATGTCTCCGGTTTCAGGTGCGCCTTGTCCTAAATTAGACCACTCAGGATTACCATAATAAAAACCGTGCGCTTGCGCCTTGGACATAACGTAAATCACCCCAGTTTTTGGGACTTTTTTAAAACTGCTTTCCATTTAATTTCCTTTGTTTAAATACTTTTCTACCCACTGTGCCAATTGCGCTACTTCATCTTTCTTCAGCCATAACCCAAGCTTACTGCGACGCCACAATAATGCATCAACATCGCGCACCCATTCATGTTCAATCAAATATTCAACCTCTTGCTGATAAAGGTTATAACCAAAACATATACCTAGATCATCATAAGATGTTGCACCCTTTAACACATCAAGACTTTGCGTGCCATACGATGATGCCAAGCGATAACTGTGTTTGTCTTTAAGCCATGGGTAAGTTGCTTTTAGCTTCATTAAAATCTCAGCAAATGAATTTGCCTCACCACCTGGTGTTGCCACTTTATCGGTTGTGCACGCTTGCATTGCTGGGAAAAAAGGAGCCAACTTATCCACCACATGTTTGGACAATGTGCGATAAGTCGTAATCTTACCGCCAAAGATTGATAATACGGGCAATTCACCTTGATCATCCTCAAGCTCTAGATGGTATTCACGCGTGATTTTAGACGGATCCTTGGCATGATCATCGTACAGCGGACGCACGCCAGCATAGCTCCAAATAATATCTTTTGGTGCAATTTTGCTTTTGAAATACCCATTGATCAGTTGACACAAATAATCGGTTTCTTCCTGACTAATAGCAATATCTCGTGGATCACCTTGATAATTAACATCCGTCGTGCCAATCAACGTAAATTCATTGTCATGCTCACTGGTGAAGCCATATGGCAGCGCAAAGACAATGCGGCCATCGGCATTCTGCAGGATATACGCATGATCACCTTCGTATAACTTAGGCACGACAATATGGCTACCTTTAATCAAACGCACTGCTGATTTAGAGCTCGTCTCTAGCACGTCATGAATGACATCGGCAACCCAAGGCCCTGCGGCATTAACAACGGCTTTAGCAAGCACAATTACTTCATCACCTTTGTTATTTACAAGTTTCGCGTGCCAGCTGCTTTCTGCCTTTTTCACCTCTTTTACCTTTTTTACCTCGACACATTGATATGGCATCAAGATTTTAGCGCCATGCGTTTTGGCCTGTTGTGCATTAAGCATCGTCATACGCGCATCATCAATCCGACAATCAGAATAGGCAAAACCAACACTGAAGTCATCAATCAGATTCTCACCTTCAAGGGTGTTGACTAATGATATCTTCTGCGACTTTTTCAATGACATTTTACCCGCGAGAAAATCATATAAAAACATACCAATACGAATCATCCACACCGGACGCAAATGTTTGGCATGCGGCAACACAAAACGCAAAGGATGGATAATGTGTGGCGCTTTGTTAAGGAGCACTTCCCGCTCTTTTAAGGCTTCTTTGACAAGTTTAAATTCATATTGTTCTAGATAACGTAAACCGCCATGCACAAGCTTGCTACTGGCTGATGATGTCGCTGAGGCAAAGTCTTTTGCTTCACATAATGTAACATCTAAACCCCTTAATGTGGCATCAACAGCCGCCCCTGTACCATTAATCCCGCCACCGATCACCAAGATATCGGTATGAATGACATTCTTTTCTTGCTTTTGTTGTGCTTGCATGACTTTATTTTCGCCGTTTAGATTAATACGCAGTTTGCCATTGTAGCCAAAATTACGCCTTTTTTCTAATGATTAAAAACACAGTGTTGACATATCATTCAAATCGGTTCAAAATACGCTGCGATTTTAAATTAGCAGTTGATCCTATTTCAGAAAAGCGTGTCCGTTTCTTGATTGTGGTGATCTGCCACTTGATACCTAAATATAGATAAATAATAAATAATCGGAGAAATACATTGGCTAATAGTAAGCAAGCTAAAAAACGTGTAAGACAAGCAGAGAAAAACCGTCAACATAACATGTCTCGTCGTTCAATGATGAGAACGTTCATGAAGAAAACCATTAAAGCAATCGAAGCTAGCGATTTATCTTTAGCAAAAGATTGTTTTGCTAAACTTCAGCCAGTATTAGATCGTTATGCTACTAAAGGCTTAATCCACAAGAACAAAGCAGCTCGTCATAAGAGTCGCCTTGTTGCTAAGATCAAAGCATTGGAAGTTGCTGCTGCGTAATCGCGCACTAGCCAGTTGATCAAAAAGCTCCTTAATGGGGCTTTTTTTTTATACGAATAAGGATATATAAACATGTACTCACTTAAAACACTTGCCGAAGATCTTGGTGGTTATGTCCATGGTGATGAATCAATTGTTGTTGATCGCTTAGCGACACTCAAAGGTGCCAAATCAGGCCATCTTTCATTCCTAGCCAATAGCAAATATATCAATGACCTTAAAGACACCAAGGCTTCAGCAGTTTTATTAACCAAAGAGGCGCTTGAGCTTTGCCCAACCAATGCGGTAGTTCTTGATAACCCTTATCTTGCCTTTGCCAAAGTTGCTACTTTGTTTGATCGTGCACCTAAGGCTCTTTCTGGCATTCACCCAAGTGCCACAATCGCAAACTCTGCCAAAATTGCCGCAAGTGCATCCATTGCCGCTAATGTTGTCATTGGTGAGCATGTCACCATTGCTGAAAATGCTATTATTGGCGCTAATTGTGTGATCCTAGATAACTCAATCATTGGCACAAAGACAGAAATTAAACCTAATGTCACGATTTATCACGGGGTACACATTGGTGAGCATTGTATTATTCATGCCAATACAGTGATTGGTTCCGATGGTTTTGGCAATGCCAAAGATGAGAAAGGCAACTGGGTTAAGATTCCACAAATTGGCGGGGTAACTATTGGCAATCATGTTGAAATAGGTGCTTGTACCTCTATTGATCGAGGCGCGATTGATGACACCATTATTGCCGATGGGGTTAAAATTGATAACCAGGTGCAAATCGCACATAATGTTATTATTGGTGAAAATACCGCAATTGCGGGTTCAACAGGTATTGCCGGATCGGTTACTATTGGCAAAAATTGCTTACTTGGCGGTCAAGTTGGCGTCAGTGGTCATTTGGAAATCTGTGATAATGTATTATTAGCAGCTGCCTCAAATGTTAGCAAAAGCATTACCGAGCCTGGCTTTTATACTGCAGCATTTAATGCTCGTCCGCATATGGACTGGAAACGTACCAGCGCGCGCATATTTAGGTTAGATAAACTGGAAACTCGTGTTAAAATGCTCGAGAAGAAATGCAAAGATTCTGAATAAACCAACGTAAGGCACATTACACATGCAGCTTAACATTCAACAAATTAAAGAAATTTTACCGCATCGTTACCCTTTTTTATTGATTGATAAAATCCTTGAAATTAACGTCGAGGAAGGCACGGCTATTGCTCAGAAAAATGTCACTGCCAATGAAGAGTTTTTCAATGGCCATTTCCCAAATCAACCGATTATGCCAGGCGTTTTAATCGTTGAAGCCATGGCACAAGCTATTGGTGTTTTGGGCGTTAAGATGATGGCAAGTGAACAAGATCAATTAGATCATAAGAAACTTTTTGTGCTTGCGGGAATTGATAACGTGCGTATTAAGCGCCCTGTTGTACCAGGTGATGTCTTAAAGTTCCATGCAACGATGGGCAAAATCAAGCGTGGTATGTGCAAAAGTGAAGCTCAGGCTTATGTTGATGGTGAGCTAGTTGCGAGCGCTGAGTTTCTTGCAGCTTATAGGGAAGTATAAACGTGATTGATGAAAGAGCAGTTATTCATGAAACAGCAGAAATTGCTGACAATGTCACGATAGGCCCCTATGCCATTATTGGTGAAAATACCAAAATCGGTGAAGGCTGTAATATTTCTGCTCATGCGGTTATTGGTAAAAATGCCATTATCGGCAAGAATAACCGTATATTCCAATTTGCTTCCGTCGGTGAAGAACCGATTGATCGTACCTTCCATGGTGAGTTTTCACAGCTTATTTTAGGTGATAACAATATCATTCGTGAATGCGTGACAATTCATGGAGGCACTGCCAAAGAAGATGGTATTACGTGTGTTGGCAGTAACAACCTGATTATGAATTATGTGCATATTGGACATGATTGTCGTGTTGGCAACAATGTTACATTAGTCAACAATGCCGCACTTGCCGGACATGTGCATGTCGATGACTTTGCCACGATTGGCATTAACTCGGGCATTCACCAATTTTGTCGCATCGGAGCGTACGCTTTTATTGCCCATATGGCACTAATCACGCAGGATGTCCCGCCTTATTTGATGGTGACAGCATCACCTACTACCTCGCCTTGCGGCATTAATGTCGAAGGCTTAAAAAGAGCAGGTTTCTCCTCGCAAGATATTCGCCAGATCCGAGAGGCTTATAAAGTCATTTATCGTCAAGGGTTACGTTTAGTTGAAGCCATTGAAAAACTTAAAGTCATGCAACAAGAAACACCAGCCATCGAGCGATTTGTTGCATTACTAGAAAGCTCAAAACGCGGGATCATTCGCTAATGCGTATTATGCTTGTTGCTGGCGAGCTCTCTGGTGATCAGCTTGGTGCTGGTGTTGTACGTTTATTAAGACAGCATTATCCAGATGCCATTCTAGAAGGCATTGGCGGTCAGCAAATGATCGATGCCGGCCTTAAAAGCCTTTACCCCATCGAAACACTATCTGTCATGGGAATTTTTGAGGTATTAAAGCACCTTCCTGCTATTTTAAAGGTGCGCAAAGGCATTCTCAAACATTGCCAAGATAATCCACCGGATATCTATATTGGTATTGATGCACCTGACTTTAACCTACCGATCGAAGCTAAGCTTAAAGCACGCGGCATCAAAACTGCGCACTATGTTAGCCCTTCTGTTTGGGCATGGCGCGAAGGGCGCATGAAAAAGATCAAACGTGCTACTGATGTCGTTTTTGCCATTTTGCCTTTTGAAGAGGCTTTCTATCAAAAACATGAGCACAAAGCGATCTTTGTCGGGCACCCTTTAGCCAATAAAGTACCTATCAATGAAGATACAGTTGGCGCACGCAAGCAGCTTGACATTGATACAAACCCCAATAGAAAAGTCATTGCACTTTTACCTGGAAGCCGCACACAAGAGATCATTCGCATCCTGCCAACTTTCTTACAGAGTATTGCCCAGTTAAAACGCCAAGGTTATGAGTTTGATACCTTACTGCCTGTAGCGAAAGAAAGTTTATATGGTGAGATTAATAAACATCAAGAACTGCTTGATAAGCTCAATATTCAGAAATTCAATGGTAATGCACACATGGTGCTACAAGCCTGTGACTTTGCCTTAGTTGCCTCAGGTACTGCAGCACTTGAAACGATGCTTTATAAAAAACCAATGGTTATTGGTTATCAAATGTCAACAATCACGGCAGCCATTGTTAAACATATGCTAAAAACAAAATTTGTTGGCTTGCCAAATATCCTTGCTGATAAAGAAATAGTACCAGAGCTTTTGCAAAAGAATTTCACAGCCAATCAAATTACTCATGCGTTACAGCGATTCTTTGACGATCAAGCGTATACTCAAGAGATTAAGGCAACGTTTCACAACCTACATCAGCTATTAATGCTTGACGCTGATCGCAAAGTCAGCGATGAAATTATAAATTTATTAGATTCTTAGCGCTTTTGTCTTTTTAATTAGGCATGCATTGATTAGAATAAGCCTTTATTGAAATACCATTATATAGATTATAAACATGACTCAAGTTCAATTGATTTTATTGCTCAGTATTATCATCGTAGTTTTACTGTTGATCGATGCGTTTCGCCGCAGCAAGCGCAAGAAATATAAGCGTGAGATGGCCAAGCTGCAAGCCATTCAAGAAAAAGAGAAAGCCGTCAAAAAAGCGCAAAAGGCAGAAAAAACAACACATAAACAAACAGCTGATACCAAGCAATCACACAAAGATGCAACATCACATGACAAAAATGCAGTGAACGCTGCGCAAAAAATTGAGCTTGGGGCTGACATCAAGGTCGATCCATTAGCCGATACACCGATTAGTGAGCTTGAAGCATCACATGCAGATTACCCACAACTTGAAAAAGGGATTGTCAGTTATTTTATTAGCGCACCGCGTGGTTATGTATTTAATGGTGAAGATCTAGATACTTTGTTTAAACATAGTGGTTTAAGCTTTAATGCTGAAGATCAAAGCTTTGAGCTGTTAACCCAAGACAAAGACGTACTCTTTAGCATCAAAGCGGATGCGCCAGTCAAAGGATTTGATCCTGAGAGCTTCACGCAAAAAGACTACACACGCTTATTATGCCGTTGTGAAATCGCTGATCTTGTACAATTTTATGAGCCACAAGTGTGCTTTGATCACTTCACCAAAAGCATTGAGAAGATTAACACGCGCTTAGGCGGCACCCTACTTAACGAGCATAAACGCCGCTTTACCAGTCATGATCAAAGTGCTTATACACAACACGTTAAGCAGTTTGAAGTTAAAAAATAAACTATTACATATATACCGCTCACAAACCATTTTACAGCATTTCTGTCATTGAATTTTACGCCCTTTTGAGCGCTTGCATTTTGCCAATAGTCCTAGCTATTATCTTCAACTCAAGCACTCAAAAGCATCAAAAACTTCTTCAACACCGAACACCGCAAAATGATTTACGAGCGGTATAGCTTTAAGCACTTTTTGGTGTCCACGAGTTTGCCAACACATTTTTGATTTCATCTTGTTGATCTTTGTTTAACAGATCTTCACCGACACCTGTTTCAACATTAAAGCTTGCCAATGTTTGAATGATCACATCGATCTGTTTATTACTAAGCACAAATTGCTCAATCTCAATCTC
>JAHDDB010000079.1 GCA_020629575.1 Caedibacter sp.
AAAGTATAAAATCCTTGTATTATAGAGTTTGATAGGCTTATGCGTCAGAGCTGGCATTAACCACTTTCACCGCAACCAACGCACTACTTAAATGGTAAGCATTAATGGCTGACGTTAGTGCTTTTTCAAGTCGTACATTAGCAAAACTTAAATTTATCACTGCAATGGCTAAAATCGCTGTTAATATGACACGCATATGCATGCTCCTTATGCTTTTATAATTTACGCCAGTGAATCTGACTTCAACCACACGTTTAGGTGCTCGTAAATTGACTCAGCAGAGATTGCCACCTCACATGGTGCAAAAACATCTTTAGTAATAGGGCAAACCTTCTTTAAGCAAGGTGAGCAGGTTAACTTAGATGATACATGGGTTACTTGTTTACCAATAGCACCCGTTAGCTTGGCGGATGTTGAACCATACATGCCAACCACAGGCGCATTACAAGCCGCTGCTAAATGAGATAATCCGGTATCCACAGAGACAATGGCATCACTACAACTAAAAAGCTCCGCCAATTGTGTCAAGCTCATTTTATCGAGAATAACGGCATTTTGATGACTCTGTGCTATCTCATGCGCTTGATGCTTTTCATGGTCATTGCCCCATGGTAAGAGCACTTTGACATTATCATCTGCTAATAACTTCATCAACTGCTGCCAATGCTCAAGCGACCAGTGTTTACTCGACCATGTTGTAGCATGTAAGAAAACCACTTGCTTATGCCTTTTTTGCGTATTTTGTTTATGCCATTGATAAGAAATACCATAATTGATTTCATCTGAAACCGTATAGTTAAACACCTTAGCAAACAGTGTTTTGACTCGCAAAATCGCGTGACTCCCTTTGGCTACCGCAATTCTACGCTGATAAAAGAAGCTTGCGGCAGGTTCGCGCGCTGAGTGCTTATCTAAACCATATTTAATACCTTTTGCACCCTTGGTAATCCATGCACTTTTTAACAAGCCTTGTGCATCAATAATATAGTCATATCGCTTTGACTTAAGTTTCTTTTTAAACGCACGAATGTCAGCAAAATGCTTAAATATATTCTTACGCCATTTACGCACTTCTGCTTCTAGCACTTCATTCACAGCTGGATGCCACTTAGGGATCTCGGCAAAAGCCTTTTCAACCACCCAGTCAAACTCAATCTCGGGCATTTGCTTTTTGGCTTCCGTTAACGCTGGCAGTGTATGCAGCACATCACCTAACGATGAAGTTTTCACAATTAAACATCTTTTCATTAACTTTTATAAATCATCATCTGTTTATTATTGACGCCCACATTCTAATGATTTTTAAATGACAATGCTATGGGCACAAGTTAAAACGTTTTACATGCACCTAACAAATAAAGAGTATACAAGGAGAAACCTCTTTATTTTTTATTGAGTGGCTCACCTTCTTTGGTTGAAATAAACGACCCACTCAATGAATTCATTTCCCTTTAATCCCCGACTTTACTCAGCGTAGAATTAATTGTGAGTTGTCGTGTGCAATAAACAAATATATCTCTGATTTCAAATACTAAAATTTTTTTGAGAGTAAATGTTTACTTGTTACTACATCTCAGCCGGTGAGCATAGAGAAAAAACTTATGCAGGATAAAACATCATAGAAGGAGTTAAGTAAAAAATGAATATCGATAAAAATAAACATAAGATACAGGTAATATTTTTAGCTCTATCTTTAACATTAAGCGCATGCAGTAGCTCACCAGGAACTGATTCTGGTGGCTCAATAAATGGTATTAGCATCACTGCTCCTGACCATATAGATTTAACTACTGGAACCTATAGCACATTTGATATTATGGTAAGTGGAGCATCTAAATCTATCTCCCTAGGTGCAAACTCTAATCAAACCTATAGTATTAAAATCAGTCGCATTAAAGGATTAAATATTATTAACAATTGCCAAAATGTTTTAGTTGGCACATCTTGTAAACTACTCATTGAACATGATCCAACCACAAATATACCTCCATCTTTTGAATATGAGGTAATATACGGCGCTCAAAGTATTCCTAAATCAGCTAAAGTTGTATATGAACAAGAAGGTGCTCTTTTATCAAATATAGATAATTTAGACTCATTGACTATAAAGCAAGATAATGCCATTTTCCTAAGCAATGTTTTGCCGGATCAGAATTTACATATCTCAAAAGTTGAATTTATACCTGACAATGGATTTGGTCCTGCTATCATTTCCAATGACAGCTGTAGTGGAACAGATTTGACGCCAAGCACTGGCTGCTCATTTGATATCAGCTCAGACACAGACACAGCAGGTTATATTTCGCTTGATGGTGGAGCAACGCATTTTGAACACATTAACATTAGCGGATTACATGTTACTCAAAACCCAGGGACTTTTTCCAGCAACACGTCACAGGCACAGACTTATCAAGCTCAGTATATCATTAGTAACAAAAATGGTTTAAACCCTATAAGTTTTAGATATACGCTAGACGGAGATAGCAAAGTGATCACTGAAGACAGTACAAAAAGCACTTGTCATGGCATAACCCAACTAAAAGGTGGTACTTCTTGTTCGGTGGTGATTAACTATACTGCACCTAAAAACTCTCCGACAGATCAGAATATAGGAATTACTGTCAAATATACTGACAACAACAATCACCCACATTCCATTCACTCAGGTTTAGTTACCAATGTTAATTCAGCTAATATCGTGGGTTACAAGTCGATGGATAATATTCCTGCGAATAGCCAAATCAACCATAGCTATACTTTTGAATACACATTCAAAAACATTGGCAAAGAAGATGCAACAGGTATAAGATTTGCTAATTTTTTTGATCCAAACACTATTACATTAGATAAAGCAAGCACATGCATGCAATCTAAAATCTTAAAACCAAATCAAGGCTGTATTATCAAGGGGACTTTTATAGCCAGAAAACCTGATCAAAGTTACTATTTAAGCTCAAACTTATTTTATAATCAAGGGCACTACGTTAGTCTGAACAACCTAACTAAATCTGCTGATCAAACAACAAAACCTATTGTCATTGGCGCAATCACCACAGACGTTCCTGCTAATAATATTATGCTTATGGGAACTCCTTACACTATGACATATAAGTTTTCTAATATTGGTAAAGCAGTAGCTAATAATCTACAGTTTATTAATACACTGCCTCTCACTACTGCTGGTTTTTCAATAAATGCAAATCAAAGCACTTGTAGTAAAGCTAAAACATTAGCACCGAATAGTAGTTGCGATTGGATTTTTGCTTTCAACCCTACAAGTACAAAAATCAATACATCAATAATTTCTAATTTACATTACGACAATGGGAATAATGTAATCCTCAGCAATGGAAACTTAATCAACAATCATAAAATACCACCTACTGTACTAGAGAATAAGATTATTATCACACGAAATGGCGACAATATTCCTTCAACCACACATAATGGTCAGAAGTATTCAGTAACCTATAATATTCAAAATAATAATAGTAATAATGTAATCAACAACCTATCCATTCCAGCTCTAGGTGGTCCTTTGTCTCGTGACACGGCTAGCACTTGCATAAGTCAGCTTGCTGCAGGATCCGCATGCACTATAATTTTGAATTACCAATCAAATACTCCTGTGCACTACAGCCATGATATATCACTTTACTATGATGTTACCGATGGCATTCATACAGCTCAAACATCAAAAAAAATGGGCACCATTAATACAACAACGACAGATGTTTCAAAATACATCTTGGCCACTCCAAAGGTAGCCATTCCTGAGAACCCCAAACAGTACAAAAGTTACCCATTTGATTATATATTTAAAAATATTGGGGACAATTCATTAACAAACGTTACATCAGATCTCACCACGCTCACTGCAGCTAAAGGATTTACAATCAATCAAAATACATGTCAATCTATTGCAACAATGAATAAAAATGATACCTGTGAAATCTCAGGTATATTCTACCCGGCTCAACAAGGTTTGATTGGCACAGCTGATATTACTTTAAAGTCTGATAACCACAATAACCTAATAACCGTTGACCTTAGTAATGATAACACTTTAATAGTACAAGGAAATAATGCTTATCCTCAAATGGCTGCTGCAAATTATGGTGGTTGTATAATACATGACAATAAATTATATTGTTACGGAGCACAACAATATAACAGATTTGGTAATATTGAAATATACACGCCAAAAAATATCTACACGCCACCTGAAGGTAAGATACTAAAAACCGTTAATGTATCAATGTTAAATACTTGCGTTATCATTGGAGATCCAAGCACTACAAACAATAATCAACTATACTGCAGAGGCCTTCTACCGTCTGGTCCAACACCATATTTTAAAAAAATAGCTGCAGCCCAAACTGGTTTGGTAGTAAAACAAGTTGCATCAAATGCCGAGCCTACCCTGCCATACATGTGTACCATTGAAGGAAAACCAGGTGATAATACTCAGGATATGGCATTTTGTTGGGGGTATAACACGTATGGAGAGCTCGGTAATGGGAAAACAAGTGGAGTCGTCACTACTACGCCAACGAAAGTTGATACTACAAATATTCCTCAAGGATATGTATTTAAGTATATACGCACGTCTAATACAATAGTACCTGAGCCATTTACTTGCGCTATAGTTGGATTACCATCAGATGAGCTTCACAATCAAGTATACTGCTGGGGAAATAATACATATGGATATTTAGGTCTCGGAAATGATAGTTCTGTGAAGAAAAATATTACCATTCCTACTAAAGTTGATTTCGGTCATAATGCTTCAGTGTCCCAGTTGGTAACAACTTGGTATGGTGGTTGTGTTTTAATGGAAGGAGATAGCAATCAAGTACAATGCTGGGGTGGGATCCTCGGTGATACTTATAATTATGGATTTCCAGGCAATGGTGAGTATTTACATACACAATATTCACCTGCAGAACCACTTAATTTAAAAACTATTGTTGGGTCTTCAAAGATCATTAAATTAGTAGCCGGCAACTCTACTGTTTGCTATCTAACCAATAACAAAACAAACAATTTAAATTGCTGGGGGGCAAATCTATTCTTCCAGCTAGGTAACCAATTAAATAATTCAATAGATGATAACAAAGACCCTACAGAATTCAAGAAAGGAAGTACACTGCAACCGACCCCTAATGAAGACTTTTCAAATACTGTTAGCAATACATCTGGCTTTAAAGATCTCTATATAGGCGCCCAAACCACATGTGGGTTAGCTAAAGATGACAAGTATTATTGCTGGGGGCGTGGTACTGCCTCTTGGTTTGGTCAGCCTGTAGGAACTAATACAGTGCCCACTAAAGTTACATTATATCCTCTTACTATCCCTAGTCCATAAAGCTAGATTACCTTTATTATGCGCCATAAACTTTGGTGCAAAGTATATCTGAAATTTCCATGGGTGAGCTTTAGCTCAACTATATACCACCCATGAATCATCGTGTACAATATTCGACATTTATACTGCCAGATATATGAACCATGTCGACTGAAAGCACGCACACACCGATGATGCAACAATATTTAACGATCAAATCTCAATATCCTGAGACACTTTTGTTTTATCGCATGGGTGATTTTTATGAGTTATTTTATGATGATGCGCACAAAGCCGCTAAGCTTCTGGATATCAGTCTCACAACACGCGGCAAATCAAATGGTGAACCCATTGCCATGGCGGGTGTGCCCTATCATGCTGCTGAGAATTATCTATCACGCTTGGTCAAACAAGGTTTAAGTGTGGCCATTTGTGAGCAAGTGGGTGATGTTACCAACAAAGGTCCCGTAGCACGCGAAGTTGTGCGTGTTATTACTCCGGCAACTGTCGCTGAAGAAAGCTTTACCGATAGTCACGATAGCAATATTCTAATGGCAGTTTTTGAGAATAAAACACGTATGGGCATTGCCTATTTGGAGTTTACACAAGGCGAGCTAAAAGTGCTTGAAATCAAACGTGAGGATAATACACTTCATGACCAAGTTCACCGCTTAAAGGCCAAAGAATTACTGACTTGTGAGTCAAGTTCCGATAAAATTCAACCTAATCTGATAAATGAACAAATCTCTATCCAAAAGCGTCCCGAGTGGGAATTTCAATTAATGGGTGCCAAAAAGTTGATTCAGCAGTACTTTGGTCAAAATGCCTTAACTGATGAGCTCAATAAAAAACCATTAGCAATATCAGCCGCTGGCGCCTTACTCAATTATCTTGAGAATACGCAAAAGGCAACACCGAAACATCTACATAGCATCGCCATCGAATCTGATGAGTGTTTATTAAATATTGACACTTCAAGTCGACGTAATCTTGAGCTTGAAACAAGCCTCTCAGGCAAAGGCAATCACACACTTTTTGCCATTATCAACAAATGCCAAACAGCGCTTGGCAATCGCCTATTAAAACAATGGTTTAAATCGCCAACAAAAGATCATTGTATTTTGAATAGCCGCCAAGATGCAATACAAGATTTAATCAATCAAACCGCAATTGATGATATTCAACATTTGCTTAAGCAAACACAAGATATTGAGCGCATTGCCTCACGTATTGCTTTAAATAGCGCCAAGCCAAAAGATTTAATTGCACTCAAACATACTCTAAATATATTACCAGATCTCAAAGCAACAATTGCAAACAAACAGCATAATCCATTGCTTATAACTCATGCTAAGAATTTAATGTTATTACCGCAAATTCTAACACTTTTAAATGCATCTTTAGTTGATGAACCACCGATCACCATTCGCGATGGTGGTGTGATTAAAGATGGCTTTGATGCACATCTTGATGAACTGCGAAACATCAGTCAGCATGCGGGGGATTATTTAATTCAGCTTGAGCAACAAGAGCGTGAACGCACTGGTATCAACACGTTAAAGGTTAGCTTTAATAAAGTGCATGGTTACTATATTGAGATATCCAAGGCGCATAAAGTGGAGCTGCCTGTTGATTATACACGCCGGCAAACACTCAAAAATGCTGAGCGTTACATCACACCTGAGCTGAAATCCTTTGAAGATAAGATTCTAAGCAGTGCGGAAAAAGCACTTTCCTATGAGAAAAGCTTATATCAGGATATTTTAGAAGAGATTCTTGTGGTGTATCAAGATCTGCAACAAACGGCAAAAGCAATTGCTGAGATTGACGTCTTAACGAATTTTGCCGAGCGCGCGATTACCTTAAAATTAAATCGTCCACAATTATCAAAAGATAAGATTTTGGACATCCAAGATGGGCGACATTTAGTCATTGAAGCTTTATCTAAATCACCCTTTATTGCCAATAGCAATTGCTTGGATCAGCAAAAACACTTACAAATCATTACCGGCCCTAACATGGGCGGGAAATCAACCTATATGCGCCAGATTGCACATATTGTGTTTCTTACGCATTTAGGGTCTTTCGTTCCAGCACAAAATGCATTAATTGGTGATATTGATGCCATTTATACACGTATTGGCGCATCTGATGATATTAGCTCAGGTCGCTCAACCTTTATGGTAGAGATGACAGAATGCGCACATATCTTGCGTCATGCAACGGATAAGAGCCTCGTATTAATGGATGAAATTGGACGCGGCACCAGTACATTTGATGGCTTAGCACTGGCCATGGCATGTGCTGAAAAACTATTAAAAACCGAAGCTTATACACTCTTTGCTACACATTATTTTGAATTGACTCACTTAGCTGCACAATACCCTACATTAGAAAATATTCACTTTGAGGCAACGGAATATAAAGATAACATTATTTTTTTGCATCAAGCCAAACCAGGTGCTGCGCTTAAAAGCTATGGTATTCAAGTGGCGAAGCTTGCGGGTGTGCCCCATGATGTATTAAAGAATGCCAAAAAGATTCTATCACGGCTGGAGATGCGCGATAGTGATCCTTACGCACCTATTCAGCAAAGTTTGGACTTTAGTTTCACAGCTCACCATGACCATGATGACAAAAATGATGAGAATATAACGCATGATTATGAGCTTGTGATTGAAAAGCTCAAAGCACTCGATCCTAACAAGCTCACTCCGATTGAAGCAATGACGACACTATTTGACCTAAAATCAGCACTTGAAACCGCCACAAAACAACTGGTTTAAATTCATTATTAGCTGCAATCTCATCTTTAATATTTCAACAATAATTCATTCATAACAATGGGAACATTTCATTTTTTAAATTTGATGTGACAACGAAATTATAAGTTTGGCTCTCCCGCAATAAATGTGGGAGTTGAAGGTGAGCGCCTAAGTCAGTAGAATCAAAGCATCCAATATTTTTATGTGCTTACTAAAATGCATCAATTTATGAATGATTTGCTCAACCTGCCTGATACTAAAGTTACTGGTTGTAAAATAGTTGATAATACCGCTTATATTGATGTTGCAAGTACAATTGATGAGGTTACAATCAGAAAAGGATGCAATGATTACTTAACTAACTTAATGATAAAGCACCAGTAATAGTGAATCGATTTGATGTTGCCAAAAATATAGACAATGCCTTGTTGATATACGCAAATCAAATGGCACCAAAACCGACTTTTGGATTGACGTCATAGAGAAAGTAGAATTATTAGACAGAGAGAGAATAAAATGAAATATATTAAATTAGGAAAAACTGATTTATCAGTAAGTAGAATATGTTTAGGCACAATGACTTGGGGTGTTCAAAACAATCAAGAAGAAGCATTTAAACAGATGGATTATGCATTATCAAAAGGCGTTAATTTTTGGGATACAGCAGAAGCCTATGCAATTCCGCCCTCACCAGATACTTATGGTACAACAGAGACAATAATCGGTAATTGGCTCAGTTCAAGAAAGAAAAGGCAAGACGTTGTTCTAGCAACAAAAATCTCGCCTCTTCCTTGGGCAAGAGGTGAAAGTAATCCTGTTATAAACCATGAAAATATTATTAAAGCAGTAAATGCAAGTTTAAAAAGATTGCAAACTGATTATATTGATCTATACCAATTACATTGGGTGGTTAACAGGCCTAATTATCATTTCGCTAATTGGTGGGATTTTCAACCTGCACAAGGTTTTTCTGATAAAAAAATAATATGTGAAAATATATTAGAGACTTTAAGAGCACTAGATCAGTTAGTAAAAGAGGGGAAAATTAAGCATATAGGATTATCAGATGACTCAGCATGGGGTATTAAGCAATTTTGTGACTTATCTGATCAGTACAATCTGCCAAGAATTGTAAGTATTCAAAATGAATACAACCTTTTAAGAAGGCGAGATGAAACGGATGTAATGGAAACTTGTGCTTTGGAAGATGTTTCATATTTATCATGGTCACCATTAGAAATGGGTGTTCTTAGTGGGAAATATTTAAATGGTAATAGACCCGATGGCAGTCGATTTTCAGATAAAATCATGGGAGACCAAGCCGAAAGATTTATGACTAGACTGTCATCGATGAATGATTTAGCTGTGCAAGAATACATGGATATTGCTCATAAATACGATATCGATGTATGCCAAATGGCAATTGCATTTACGTTAAGAAGAAGCTATATGAGCTGTTCTATCATAGGGGCAACAACTATGGATCAACTTAAAAATAATATTTCAGCAATTGACTTGATGCTAACAGATGAAATGTTATCGGATATAGAAAAGGTTAGAAGAAAATACCCTGTACCATTTTAGGAACAATCAAACCATGTCAGAAAAGATAATATTTTTTGTTAAGTTATATTCTCAAAATGGTAAAAATGAAGCGCTATATGAATTATCTAAAAAAAACTCGTAGTACCAATTAATGCTGAATTAGACTGTTACGCGACAAACTGCAGGTAATTAGACCCCATGAAAATTAAAATTTAATAACAAAGGGGTTATCAATTTTATGAAAATACTTGTCAATATATTCCATCCTAAACTCCATGAATCTTCAAAAGTAAATATGAGATGGGTTAATTACCCATGAGGCTGTGCATTATCAGCACTTGAAGCAATAGAAAAACAACTGGTTTAAAGGGAGTGTTCATAAAACTGTGTCAATTTAAATTTAATATTGATGTAGTG
>JAHDDB010000080.1 GCA_020629575.1 Caedibacter sp.
GCATATCAGGTGAATCGGTTTCCAGTAAGATATTTTCAATGCCTATGCGTTTTAAGACATTCGGTAATTTGCTATTAGGGTAATGCAAAATGCTGCCAATACCTAGTTTAAAACCAAAATCGCAATAGGCTTTTGCAATATTAAAACTACCAGAGAATGCATGAATAATACCACCGTGTGTAAAATGATGATGTTTTAATGTGGCGATGACTTCATTATGTGCTTTAACGCTATGAATAATCACAGGCTTTTGTAAATCTTGAGCAATCGCTAGTTGTTCATTAAAAAAGAACAGTTGCTGATCGAAACTTTCTAAATAGCGCTTGTCTAAACCGATTTCACCAATCAGTGGAATATGATGTGTTAGAAGCCACGGTTTCAGCGTACTAAGGTGTTCCTTCTGATGCTGTTCAACAAAGCATGGATGTAAGCCCAATGCCGATGTAATTGATAGGTATTGTATACTTAAATCAATCACTCTTTGCCAGTTACTAAACGCTATAGCCGGATTGATAAAGTGAGTAATATTTTTTTCAACACAATGATCTAAAAGCGTGTTGCGCATGCCATCAAAACAAGGGAAATCAAGATGGCAATGACTATCTATAAGCATAAAAGTCAGTGTTATTTACAAATCATGTGCAATATTGTAATGCAAATAAATGTTTTATTGCTATAGTCAATAGTGTTTGGATGTTCAGTGGAGGAAAGAATAATGGAGTTTATTCATAGTATAGTAGCATCAATCAATGGCTATGTATGGGGCCCATACATGTTGGTGCTTATCTTAGGCGTTGGCTTGTTTTTGATGTTGGGATTGGCGTTCTTGCCATTAAGAAAACTAGGGTTTGGTTTTAAACTATTATTTGGGCGTAAAAGAAGTGATAGTAAAGAAAAAGCAGGAGAGATCTCACCTTTTCAAGCATTAATGACAGCACTCTCGGCAACGATTGGAACAGGTAATATTGCAGGAGTTGCAACTGCCATTGCCATTGGTGGGCCAGGTGCAATATTCTGGATGTGGTGCACGGCATTAGTCGGCATGGCAACGAAATACTCCGAAGCGGTATTAGCGGTGAATTTTCGTGAGGTAGATCAAAAGGGCGCCTATGTTGGCGGTCCTATGTATTACATCAAAAATGGCTTAGGTAAACGTTTTGTCTGGCTTGGTATACTTTTTGCTATATTCGGTTCTGTTGCAGGATTTGGTATTGGTAATATGGTGCAAATTAACTCAATGGCAGATGTCATGAGTCAAAACTTATATATTCCCAGTTATATCACTGGCACATTTGTCGCATTATTAGTTGCCTTAGTATTGCTTGGAGGTATCAAGCGAATTGCTGAGGTTGCCAGTAAGATTGTCCCTTTTATGGCAGTGGTCTATTTTGTTAGTTGTCTTACTGCGATTATCTTAAATATCAGCGCTTTGCCAGATGCTTTTGCTTTGATTTTAAACCATGCATTTAATCCCATTGCTGCTACTGGTGGCTTTGCAGGTGCGGGTGTGATGCTTGCTATCCAAATGGGTGTTGCCCGAGGCATATTTTCTAATGAAGCGGGTTTGGGATCTGCCCCTATTGCCCATGCTGCAGCTAAAACCAATAGCCCCGTCAAGCAGGGCACAATTGCGATGCTTGGCACATTTATCGATACGATTGTTATTTGCACGATGACAGGTCTTGTTATTATCCTATCTGGGCAGTGGAGTGGTGGCTTAAATGGTGCAAGTCTCTCGTCAGAGGCGATGAATACCTTAATGCCAAATTTTGGCGCTTGGGTAATTACCTTTGGTTTGATTTTATTTGCATTTACGACCATTCTAGGGTGGAGTTACTATGGTGAGCGCTGTGTTGAGTTTTTATTCGGTGTGAAAGCGATTATTCCTTTTCGGATAATTTGGGTGATTGCAATTCCAATTGGTGCAGTGCTAAAGCTTGATTTTGTCTGGTTATTAGCAGATACCTTAAATGGCTTAATGGCGCTACCTAACTTGATTGCATTGTTGCTATTAAGCCCAGTGGTATTTAAGTTATCTTATGCCTATTTTCGTAAAAAATAAGTCGGCTATGACCATATTTCCGCTCACTTTGATTGCGTAAACGTTGGCTGAGCGTAAGTCAAAGCCTCTATGAAGTATGATTTTCCTAAGCTTACACACTTCGACTAATGTTCAGTGCATCGCTTCGGCTAATGCTCAGGGTACGGTGAGTACTTGTGGGTGAATATTTAGTCTTAGCCAATACGTTATATTACTCGTAAATCACTCATTTAGCTTTTATCAATCTGAATCGATAGCGCATGGATTTGAGTTTGCATGAGCTCACCTAAACAAGCATAGATTGCTTGATGTGCTTTGAGTGTGCTAAATGGATTAAGCTTGTCACTGGCAATGCGCAGTTTAAAATGCAATTTCCCAGCTTGAAACTGTTTATGTTTATGGTGTTTATGGGTCTCGTCAATAAGCTCTAATCTAGAAGGTGAGAACGCTTTCTCAAGTTTATCAATAATTTCTTTCTCTAATATATTCATATAATCAGCGAATGATTCGTGTTGGTGTAATAATGGTGTCCATTTTAATATCCCAATCATTCATTGCAATGGGCGTATGTTCAAATTTGTCAAATTGTTGTTCATCAAAGGCAATACCAACAAACTCAGTATTATTACAAGCTTTGCATAATGCTAATGCGCTATCATAAAATCCACCACCCATGCCAATGCGATTTTTATGTGAATCAAATCCAACCAGTGGCACGATAATCATATCAAGTTCCCATGGGGCTAAAATGTCTTCAGCAATAAATAATGGTTCTTCTAAGTGATATTTATTAAGTCGTTTGTTCTTTGTTTGTCGAGCAAAAAAAAGTTGACGCTTTTTAAATGGGTGCAATACCGGATAGTAAAGCGCGTGAGTTTCACTTAAAACCTCATCAATCCATCGTGGTGAGACTTCTTCATCAGACGCATAATAGCTTGCTATTTTTTTCGGACTTGAAGTTAATAAAGACTCGTAATAGTTAAAAAAAATCCTTTGCAGCTCTTGAGAATATGCTATTTTTTGTGTCTTAGGAATTGCTTGCCGTTGTCGGCGTAAAGTTTTACGAATACTTTGTTGCATAGCAAATA
Organism: Caedibacter sp.; assembly: GCA_020629575.1. Classification (GTDB taxonomy): domain Bacteria; phylum Pseudomonadota; class Gammaproteobacteria; order Francisellales; family Francisellaceae; genus Caedibacter. The sequence goes on from JAHDDB010000080.1 coordinate 3,130, forward strand.
TAACTATTAGAAATAAAGCTCATTGTATGAGAAAAAATACAAATAAGTCGATGCAAAATTGCAGGTTGTAAAAATAAATTTAGCCGCGTGTATAAAATCTGCTTAAAAATATTTTCAATATCAGCAAAACGGCATATGCTGTTTTTCAGATTTAGTGTTGTGTTTGCTCACCTGATTGCTGTTGCGCAAGTCGTTGCATATAAAGTGCATCAAAGTTAATAGGTGCTAGATTAATCTGTGGGAATCCACCACGATTAATTAGGCTATCAATGGTTTCTTTGGCATATGGGAATAGTGTGGTTGGGCAGAAAGCACCTAGCATTGGGGCAATTTGATCTTCTGGCATATTTTGTAAAGTGAAAATACCTGCTTGTGAAACTTCAATTAAATAAGCATTGTTGTCACTATTTTTAACGGTAACAGTTAAGCTTAATTCAACTTCGTATACATCATTATCAAGCTTTGATGATGTCGTATCGACGTTAACATTAGCCTCAGGTTGCCATTGTGCTTTGAAAACATCAGGTGTACTTGGCGCTTCAAATGAAATGTCTTTGGTATAAATTTTTTGAATAACGAAGTTAGGTTGATTGTTTTGCGTGTTTTCCATGTTTAATCCTATTATTTTACTGTTTTCATTATCATTTCTTGTCAAATTTAAGCCGTTATTATGCCCGATCAAAGCCCAAATACAATAGTTTTACTGGCAAACAAAGGCATTGATTAGAATTTAAGGAAAGAGCATTTTGCCCCAATGAAGTTTTGAACGTAATGAGTGAAAATAGTCATAATCCAGAGGGTGCAATATCGTTACTGATTTTGGGCAGCGACTAAGCTTAATAGTATCCCCTGGCGAGAGTTGTAATTTCATATGGCCATCAAAACTTAAGCTTGGTTCTGGATTATTATACTCGCCAACAGTAATTTGAATATCACAATTAGCATTTAAAACAATCGGGCGGCTATTTAAGGAGTGCGAGAACATCGGCACCATAACGATGGCGTCAAGTCCAGGATGCATAATAGGGCCTCCTGCCGATAGTGCATGCGCGGTTGAACCGGTAGGGGTTGCAATAATCATACCATCAGCACGTTGGTCAAAAGCGTAGCGACCATCGATGTGGACATGCATCTGAAATAAACGACTATGTTGACCTGCGGCAATGACAATATCATTTAATGCAACGGTTTTTTCAGGTGGGCAGATGTCGCTTTTGATTGATGCTTGTAACATAAAGCGTTGTTCTTGTTGGTAATTCCCCTCAAGCACATCAAACAAACGTGTATTTAGTTCATCGGGATTAACATCGGTTAAAAATCCCAATTTGCCACGGTTAATCCCGACAATGGGGATACTACTTAGCAAAGATAAGCTTCTTGCCGCATTTAAGAAATTACCATCCCCGCCAACAACCACAGCAACATCGCAGTGCTTAGCAATTGCTTTTAAGTCATAACCTTCACCAAAACGATGATCTAAACTCTCCGCTGTTTCAGCTTCAAGATAAATACGTGCTGAGTGCTCAATCAATGTATGTGCTAGATATTCAACGGTCTCAGAAACCGCTGGGTTATCGTGTGTGCCAATAATGGCAATTTTTTTAAAAATAAAACCCATACTATATAGATTGTCCTTAATTTTTTAAACCACAAAATGATACACCAACGCTACAAACTAAAGCGCATTATCATTGTTAATTGATTGGTTTATTGTCACTAAAAGTTGTTACGTATCATATATCAGTTAAGTATTCTTTACCAAATGCTTTTATCTAAAATTGTATGTGTCATCTATATAAATGGCATTGTTAAATATTTTAAGGTGCTAAGAAAGCGTGAAAAATAAGAAAAGTGCTGCTATTTTTTCTTATTTTTGATGGTCTGTGGTACACTCCGAAAACCTTTTATTAGTATATTAAAGTCATATTAGTATGATCAGTGATGTCGAATTTCAATCGCGTGTTGCTCAAGCTTGGCCAAAAACCGAAAGCTTACAGGTAACGGATGAACAAGAAAAAACCTTTTATCGTGAGAAAATAAAACGATTATTAAAAGAAAAAAATGCCTGTTTAATTGCGCACTACTATGTTGATGCAGATATTCAAGCATTGGCTGAAGAAACCGGTGGTATGCTAGGCGATTCATTAGCTATGGCGCGCTTTGGAAAGGATCATTCAGCAGATACACTTGTCGTTGCAGGTGTGCGCTTTATGGGCGAGAGTGCAAAGATTTTGTCACCTCATAAAAAAGTTATTATGCCGACATTAGAGGCCGAGTGTTCACTTGATGTAAGTTGCCAGGAAGAAGAGTTTAAAGCATTTATTGCTAAGCATCCTGATCGCACAGTTGTTGTTTATGTTAATACCTCAGCGCGTATTAAGGCCTTGGCTGATTGGACGGTTACCTCATCTAATGCTTTGCAAATTTGTGAGTATTTGGATGAACAAGATCAAAAGATTCTATGGGCACCAGATAAATACTTAGGGCGCTGGATTGAGAAGCAAACTGGGGCGGATATGGTGCATTACAATGGTGCGTGTGTTGTACATGAAGAGTTTAAGGCGCGTGCACTCCTTGATTTAAAAACGCAATATCCAGAAGCTGCTGTGTTAGTGCATCCAGAGTCACCTCAAGAGATTGTTGCATTAGCTGATGCGGTGGGCTCTACTTCACAATTATTGGAAGCATCAAAAAACTTAGCAAATCCTATTTTTATCGTGGCAACGGAAGCCGGTATTTTCTATAAGATGAAGCAAGCCTCACCGCATAAGGTATTTATTGAAGCGCCAACTATGGGAAATAGTGCGACATGTAAATCCTGTGCGCATTGTCCGTGGATGGGGATGAATACCTTAAAGAATCTCGCTGAAGTTTTAGAGAGTGGGGATAATGAGATTATCGTGCCAGATGATGTGCGTGAGCGTGCAATGGTGCCATTAACGCGAATGGTGGAGTTTAACAATAAATGAGTCATACACACTTACAAACCGAACAAATTACCGAAGTCCCAAAAGCGCTTGTGACAACCATGGTAACACAAGCATTGGCTGAGGATATTGATCAAGGTGATATTAATGCATTATTGATCAATGAAGATGAACAAGCTTGTGCACGTGTGATCACACGTGAACCGATGGTGATGTGCGGCTATGATTGGGTTAATGAAGTCTTCAGACAAGTTGATCCTAATTTAAAAATCCATTGGTATCATCATGATGGTGATGAAGTTCTTGCCAATAAAACACTTTTTGAAGTTGAGGGTTTAGCACGCAGTATCTTATCTGCTGAGCGCAATGCGCTTAATTTCTTACAGATGCTCTCAGCTGTTGCTACAAAAACGCGTGAATATGTCAAAGTGATTAAAGGCACTGAGTGCGCAATACTTGATACACGCAAAACGATTCCAGGGTTTCGCTTGGCGCAAAAATATGCCGTCACCTGTGGTGGAGGAATGAATCACCGCATTGGTTTATTTGATGCCTTTTTAATCAAAGAAAACCATATTGCAGCTTGTGATCACTCCATTACCAAGGCGATTGAAAAAGCGCGAGAAATCGCGCCACAGAAAATGGTTGAAGTCGAGGTTGAAAACTTTGATGAGCTTAATGAAGCACTTAAAGCACATGCTGATGTGATTATGCTTGATAATTTCTCATTAAGAGATATGCAAAAGGCCGTCAGTATTGCTAAGGGTAAAGCGCAACTTGAGGCCTCTGGTAATATGTCGCTTGATATGATTTATGCAGTTGCACAAACCGGCGTTGATTTTATCTCGATTGGTGCATTGACTAAAAACATTCAAGCGATTGATTTGTCGATGCGATTTTTATAAGCCTTAGTTTGGCTTAGTTAGGTCAACTGGTGTACTACCAGGCGCTGGATTTTCTGGGTTGTAATCATTGTCAGATGTTGGGCAGTTATTAGTAGCTGTTGAGCAGGCAAAGACTTGTGCTTGAAGTAAAGTATCTTTTAAGTTGGTCTTAGCAACAGTAATTGTTTGAGTTGTGGCATCAGCACTTGTTAGCGAGTAAACATCATTTTGGAAACCCGCTTGAGTGCCTAAAGTATAACCTTGTAGCCCAACATAGTATTGTACACCTTGCCCTTGACCTTGTGGAATACTCCAGTTAAGTGTTACATTGCAAGTATTGCCTGAACAGGTATAACCTGAATGTGATGTAATTGTTGCAGGCAATACATTGACTGTAGGTTGAGGATAGATTGCTGATCCTGTTGGTGGTGTTGTTTCATAATTATCTTGTCCTGGGCAGTTACCACCTGCAACATTTGAACAGGCAAAAACTTGCACTTGTAAACCATCAACATTACCTGTTTGAGCTGGTGCTGTTGTTACGTCTATTTGTGGTATCGTGATGGTTGCAGTGTAGTTTTGTGTGCCATTACCGTTGCTAGTTCCTGCAACAATACTTTGAGTCTGAGCCAAATCTGAAGCTGAAATGCCACTGTATAAGTTATTAGGCATCGCATAATAGCTGACACCAGCTTGTGCAGGTGCTGTAAATGAGACGGTTGCTGTGCAATTTGTACCATCGCAATATAAGGCATTAGCTTGTGATTGGCTATTATTAACACCTGTTATGGATGCTGGTTGAAATTGTGTTGGCACTGGAGGTGTTGGAATATTAACGCCACTCATATCACCAAGAACAACAGTCACTGGTTGGGTATTGTTGCTACCTGTCAATGTTCCGTCTTGTTTGGCAACATCATCATAGGCATACGCATAGGTATTAGGCATAATGTTGTGAATGGCTGCAGCATAAACATCATACCATGGATTGTTATGATTGCTTGAGATACTTGGATTGGTTGGGTTGTAAAAATTGCTATTTGCCTTATTCATTTTGAAATAGCAAATATTTAATAATGTGCCTACGCCACTTGTTGTTTGAGTGGCTGTGCAACTAACACCATCTTTATCACTACCATCTGGTGTTTCGGTATAAGAGCTACCATAGGCTGGTAATAAGCCAACCGACCACGCAGCTGCAAGATTTTTAATTAAAACACTTTGCAAGGTTTTGTTGGGTGTGGCAAAAGGTGTATTTGCTTCTCCGGGCTCAAAGAAACCTTTAGCAATAGCTGCGGTATCAGTCATATTAATTGAATAAGTAATGGCTTGTAGATGAGTTGATAATGTTGCATTCACTGCATCAACACCTAACTGATTGCTAAATATAAACTGATTATCACTATTAACTTTGCCAGTAAATTGATAAAGCTCAGGATATGTGTTTACAGGATATTTAGCCTGTCCTTTAGCAGGACCGTCTTGAATATAACCATATTTTTCACCTAATGGCATAGGGTTTTTAGCATCACCAACAAGCTCACGTGCATCAATGGTAATGGCATGTGTTTTATAATAGGTTGTGATGAATTTTACAAAATTATCAAGGTAAGTTCCTTTTGGAAAATCAGGTGCGATATGAGGGGCGGCAATACGAATCAGTGTATTCTGATAGTTGTGAATAAGCTTATTCCAGTCATTATCGCTGGTTTCAGCAGTTTGTAACGTGTGTGAAATTTTATTCATAATCTCAGTGCGTGTAATACCTGTATAGCTGCCATTATTTAATTGATACAAAGGAGCACCAGAATAAGGTTCAATCAGTCCATCTTGATTAGCTGATGTGCCATATTTAACTAAGCTAATTGGTAAGGAGAAAAAGTCTACTGAAGTAGGGTTGATCCAAAAGGTATTTTTTTGATCATAGGTAAATTCAAATTTATCATAAATAATATCATAACTTGGATCATTTACATTGCTATCATTTGGTGCTTGGTATGTCATCGTGCCATTGGGTTGCTTTAAACTCATCATGCTTAATTTATGATTAAGTGATACAAAAGCACGCCCACTTTGAACATGCGGGATATAAACAACAACACTGTTTGTTGCTGCATTATAGCCTGGGAGTGATTGGATACTCTGTGCCATATCACCAATGTTTTCTCCGGCGGTCGGTACTTCACACTTTCCAACAGTGATCGTATGAGCATCTAAACCTGAGCCAATTGTTTTACTTGAGAATTGCATCACACAAGTATTTGCTGGATCACTAAATGTTTGTGCAACCATTAGGAGATAAGCATGATTGATGTTACTGCTATCTTTTAGATTATTGACAATTTGTAAAGGAAAATAGCCGTTATCGGCAGTAACAGGTGTGTTAACCAGTGTTTGTAGTTTAGTAGAAATAGCAGGGGTGGTTGATGTTTGTGTAAGCGCAAAGCTTGTTGAACAAAGTAGTAATGAACTGGCAAGAATGCTTAAAGTTTTATATTTCATAACTTATCCTTCTTTATAAGATGGTTGTCAAGGGGGAGCAGTGTCTTATTTATTCTGCTGATTATTAATGAATCACTAGCTGCTGTTTACAAACCAGAAGTTCATTGATGGTTATCTTATGTTCAGAAAGATACTAAGACAATGAAACTAAAATGACTAAAAATGACTAACTTTATATATCTTTTGATTGAAATATTCATCATAGCAGCATTAGTAAAAAACCTAGGTATGATCAAATATTTAGCCCGATATAATCTGTTTGAAGAAACTATTTGATTAAAAAAAGATACGATGGGGTAGCCTTTAACATGTTTTGTTTTAACTATGTGCGATATTTATGTTTTGCAGCATATCTTTTACTTATTGTTGGGTGTGGCGTAAAAGGTGACGGGACGGATGAAACTAGGGTGTCCATGGGTACGAATGTTAGTTTGCCACACTATATCAAAGAGCATAGTAAAGCCCTAGTCGTCTTGAAACTCTCCAATGATAATGGTGATCCCTTAATTATCGGCAGTCATTCAGATGCAACCCATGACGTTAAAATCACAAA
>JAHDDB010000081.1 GCA_020629575.1 Caedibacter sp.
TCAGCTTGATTAAAATCCTGATAAACAACCTCGAATAAGTTGATTACTCTCACCCGGTAAATCAAAAGGTAACGGCAAATGTTTTTTATTAAATATACGTGCTAATACCGTTGAAGCAGTCATTACATATTTATCTTGTAAGAGCTCAGTGGCTGCACGCAAACTGCTGATTTGTAAACATAGATTACGTGGATCAGGATGCCCTAAAATATCTAATAATAATTGATTGCTACTTCCTTGGGAAAAAACGATATGAGGAAGTTGTAGATATTCATCGTAAGAGATGGATTTTTTAGAATCATCAAAAAAAGAATCAAACATCAAAACACCTGTCTCGTAGCTATAAATTTCATCATTAAATCCTTCAATATGTGTTGGAATACCAATAACTGCGTCAGTGTTTTTTAGTGTTTGATCATGTGCTTGAAGTGATATATAAGATAATGTGGTAATACTAATTTTATGTTGATCATTATATTTTAAAAAAGCATCAATAAGTGCTCTGGTGCTTGTTTCAGAAACGGCTTCAGTAATCTGTAATTGGATATGGGTCGGTGTCTTGTAAGGGTCAAAATCATGAGCTGGCATTAAGCTTAGCATTTCATCGGTAATTCTAATAATAGGGTTTACCATATCCTCAGCTTTAGGTGTTAGTTTCATCTTATTGCCGTCACGTATTAAGATATCATCTTTAAACATGCCTCTTAATTTGCCTAAGCGCATCGTAATTGCAGGTTGTGAAACATTCATTAATTTAGCAGTTACACTGATGTTCTTTTCAATAAGAAGGTGTCGCAAAATCATTAAATCACTGCTGTCCATAGATCATCACCTTAAATATGTTTGATATACATTTTATGATTCATAAACAAACAATAGCAAATATTCTCCATAAGTCCATTTTATAACCTGTTTATTAGTGTAATTAAAGAACACAAAATATATCAAAATTATATTGAGCGTATAAACAATCTACTTTAAGCTTGAACTTCAAGGAATTGAGCAGTAAAAAGGTTGAAAAAGTAAAAATGTCTGAGTATAAGCCAGCTAAATTTGCGATGTTGTTTGCACCGATTTTAAGTATGTGTATTCTTACGATCGGTAATACTTTTTATACAACCTATACCACGCTTGAGATTGAACGGATGGGGCAAAGTAACTTTATTGTCGGTTTAATTTCTGCGGCGTATTTTACAGGTATGGTGCTAGGGTCTTATTTTACTCAACGGTTAATTTTGCGCATTGGTTATATTCGCGGTTATGCGTTATTTGCAAGCCTAATGGCAGCAGGTGCAATGTCACAAGGCATTTTTTATGATGTTAGTGTTTGGGCGGTGGCGCGCCTTGTCTGTGGTTACGCATTAGCCGGATTGTTTATTGTTGTTGAAGCATGGTGCTTGGAAGGAGCGGGCAGTAAACACAAAGGTTTGGTGCTATCAATTTATCTGTTTGTCTATTATTTTGTACAAGCATCAGGGCAATTTTTATTAAACATTCCTTTTGAAACAGTGCTGCTAGCATTCTGTATTATTTCGATTTTGGCCACTTTATCGATTATTCCAGTTTGTCTGACACGCTTTGAAGCACCAAAGCAAGAGCATATTGAGTTATTATCGCCTTTTGTTCTGTTTAAAAAAGCACCACTTGGTATCTGGACGGCAATGACTGCGGGTATGATTTTAGGGAGTATTTATACCATTTACCCATTGTTTCTAAAGCAAACAGATGTGCCTGTGCATACGATTTCTTATATGATGTTTGCCATTATTATTGGTGGTATGTTGCTGCAGCTACCCATTGGTAAAATCTCAGATATTATTGATCGTCGTCTTGTTTTATTAATCATGTTAATCGCGTCAGTAGTAGTCTCGGTTGTAATTTGTATATTACATGACAGCTTTTGGCAATTAGCTATTTTGTCTTTTATATTGGGTGGATTGACCTTCACCTTTTATCCATTGTCGATCAGTCATTCCAGTGATTATTTGGATGCGGATCAGTTGGTGGGAATTGTCGGTATTTTAGCACTATCTTATGGTATGGGCTCAATGGTCGGACCATTGTTAACAACATGGCTTATGTCTATTTTTGGCCCTTATGGCTTCTTTACTTTTGTGGGATTTGTTTGTTTCTTATTAGCAGTCTACACACTATGGCGCTTACGTGCGCGTGAAGCACCTAAAGAAGATGAAAAGGTTGCTTTCCAAACGGTTGTTGCTGAAGCATCTATTGCGACAGAGGCAGTGGTAGAACAGCAGTTAATCGAAGAAAAAGAGAATAGTGATCACAGATAAAAAAGCACGTACCGCTAGTCAGTCACAAATTGTCTGTTACAATGCTGAGCTATCTATAATTAATAATCGAGTTTACGATGAGTTATACAAAAGCGCTGTCTTTGGTTAATGTTAATAAGATATACAAAGGCGGCTTTCATGCGGTAAAAGATGTCAGTTTTGATGTTTATCCGGGAGACTTCTTCGCCTTATTAGGACCCAATGGTGCAGGTAAATCAACTACATTGGGAATGATTTCAGCACTTGTTAATAAAACCAGTGGTAGTATTGAAGTTTGCGGTTATGATACGTTGAAATCACCCTTTATGGCACGCAAGCATTTGGGCGTTATGCCACAAGAGGTAAACTTAAATATCTTTGAAACACCGATGCAAATCCTATTAACACAAGCAGGGTACTTCGGGCTTAATCGTGAGACAACCAAACCTTATGCTGAAAAACTGTTAAAAGATATGGCTTTATGGGATAAAAAAGATGTACAAGTACGTTTCTTATCTGGTGGTATGAAACGCCGCTTGATGGTGGCACGTGCGTTAATTCATAAGCCTAAAGTGTTGATCTTGGACGAACCAACGGCAGGAGTTGATGTGGAGTTACGCCAATCACTATGGGAGCAAATGCGTGCGTTAAATAAAGAAGGCTTAACCATTATCTTAACCACACATTATCTTGAAGAAGCTGAGAGTATGTGTAATCGCATTGCGTTGATTCATCAAGGTAAATTGCACACAAGTTCAGATATGAAAACACTCTTAAGATCAGTCGACAAAGAGACATATATTTTTGATTTGAAAGAGCCAATAACATCGTCACAGATGCAATGTGAATATGGGCAGTGTCAGTTATTTGATTCAAATACTTTAGAAATTGAAGTCGATAAAAGTGTAACATTGAATCAATTATTTGCTGATTTAAGTCAACAAAATATCGATGTATTAAGTGTTAAGACAAAAACAAATAAATTGGAAAAACTGTTTATTGATGTCGCAAGAAGTAAGGCATAGGTGGGGAAGATGACATTCAAAGAATACTGGGTTATTTATTATACAATATTAAGGAAAGAAGTGGTGCGTGTGCTACGCATTTGGCCGCAAACCTTATTGCCTTCGGCGATTACCATTAGTCTATATTTCCTAATTTTTGGAAAAGTGGTTGGTGCGCGCGTTGGCACGATGGATGGTTTTGGTTATATGCATTTTATCACGCCAGGTCTTGTGATTATGGCAGTTATTAATAACTCATATGCCAATGTCGTGGGATCTTTTTATGGTGCACGCTTTAATCATTCGATTCAAGAGCTTTTAGTATCTCCGGCAACCAATCATTTGATTATCTTGGGCTATGTCTCAGGCGGTGTTGCACGTGGCTTTTTTGTTGGGATAATGGTGACGATTGTTGCAGGATTATTTGGCGGGATTTCCATAGGGTTTAGTGGACTATTGTTAATTTTATTATCATTTATTTTATGTGGCACTTTATTTTCATTAGGTGGGCTGTTAAATGGTATTTTCTCGCAAAGCTTTGATGATACGACGATTTTCCCTACCTTTGTGCTAACGCCATTGATTTATCTTGGTGGCGTGTTTTATGGTTTGAGTGCATTACCTCCATTTTGGCAACATATCGCGCAATATAATCCATTGTTCTATATTGTTGATTTTGTGCGTTATGCATTTATTGGTCACTCATCGGTCAATCCAGTGGTTGCTTTAGTTGCGATCGTGTTACTTATCACTATCCTTTATAGCTTGGCATGGTATTTGCTATCACGCGGTATCCGTTTAAAGTCTTAGGGGAATAAAGGAAATAAAAGGGTATAAATGAAAATTTCAGTCATTCAATTAAATTACACTATTGCTGATTTTACGTATAACTTTGAAAAAATATCGCGTGCGATGCATGAACATAAGGCAGCGGATTTAATCGTATTCTCTGAGCTTTGTATTATCGGTTATTATCCGTATGATTTATTGACTTATGATGAAGTAATCAACAAACAAAATCAGATTATTGATGCGCTTAAAACGCTTACAAAAACACTTGATACAGCGGTGGTGATAGGTGCGGCAACAGCAATAAAAGGGCTTAAAAAATTTCACAATAGTGCACTTGTCATTGCTGAAGGTGAAATTATTCATTGTTATCACAAACAGCTTATTCCAAGCTATGGGGTTTTTGATGAGACAAGGCATTTTATTGCCGGACAAAACAAAAATCGAAGCTTCAAGTTTAAAGGTCAGCATTTAGCTATTTTGATCTGTGAAGATATTTGGTATGACAACCATCAAGGCTATATAACAAATCCGATTGATGATTTACCTCAAAACCTTGATGCTTTGATTGTATTAAATGCTTCTCCTTCGATGTTTGGCAAGTTTGAGCAGCGTCTACAGATTGCGAAAAATATCACCAGAAAAATTAAAGCGCCTGTGATCTATAGCTCACAAGTTGGCGGTTATGATGAGCTAGTATATGATGGTGCAAGTTTCGTGTGTAATGCCAACTCAGAGCTTATTGCATTAGCAGATAGCTTTAAAGAGGGGAGTTTTAGCATTGATATGGAGCACTTACCACAAGCAATACTTAAATCGCCATATCAAGACAACCCACAGGCATTTGTTTTGCAACAGCTGATATGTGGATTAAAGGATTATGTGCATAAATGTGGATTTAAGGGTGTGGTTGTTGGATCATCTGGTGGTATTGATAGTGCATTGACTTTGGCAATTGCTGCTTTGAGTTTAGGTAAAGATAATGTCAAAGCAATCACAATGCCTTCTGTGTATTCCTCTGAAGGATCGGTGAGTGATTCCATTGAATTATGTCAAAACTTGGGCGTTGAGCTTTTCACGCGTGAAATTAAAGAGGAATTTTTACTCACTTGCAGGAACTTTAGCAAAGCATTTGGCACTGAGCCTAAAAAATTGACCAAAGAGAATATGCAGGCGCGTATTCGTGGGCGAATTGTGATGGAATACTCCAATGACACAGGATTTTTAATGCTGACAACGGGTAATAAGAGTGAGCTTGCCGTGGGCTATGCGACGCTTTATGGTGATATGTGTGGTGCGCTTAACTGCATAGGTGATTTATATAAGAATGATGTTTATGCCTTATCAAATTATATTAATAAAGCATATGGTGAATTAATCCCGCAAAGCATTATTGATAAAGCGCCATCTGCTGAATTATCAGAAGGGCAAAAGGATTCTGATAGTTTGCCAGATTATGATCATCTTGATGCTATGCTTAAGCTTTATCTAGAGCGTGATTTGTTGGCAGATGATGAAATAAAGCGCTTGGAGAACATTGTTGCTGAAGTAGATTTAAACGAGCAAAAAAGAATTTATCGATTAGTGGAGTTAGCTGAGTTTAAACGCAAACAAGCACCACAAATTTTATTTATTCAACGCCGTCCGTTTGGCATTGGTCGACGCATGCCAACCACGGCGAAGTTTAATAAGTCATGATAAAAAATTTCCATTAATGGGTAAGGAGTTGTCTAATACTAAGTTGTTAATTTGGAGAGGCTTTTTTATAACTAAACTTATAACTAACGCTTTATCTCATAACTATCAATTTAACATAATATATATTATGCGAATAAATAATGAGTGTAGTGAAAATGACTATTATATAAAAAGATTCATGTGCTTATGCTTGTGTTCATCTTGTTAATTAAGCTAAAGCAACTATTATCTTTCATTATGAAAACCGATATTACTATTTAATTATCATGGATAAATCCAAAGCACTTATTGCACTTTTACTTTGTACGCCAATATTTGGTATTGGCATTGATCTTTACACACCATCATTGCCACATATGAGTGCCTATTTTAATAGCACGGCAGCAGCAACTAAGTTAAGCATTAGTTTATTTATGCTCGGTGCATTTATTGGCATGATTGTTTTTGGCACTATTGCTGACGCTTTGGGACGACGCAAAATTGTCTTATGGAGCTTGGCACTTAATATTGTATTTAATATTGCTATTGCATTATCACCTTCCATGTCATGGGTTATTATTTTTCGTTTTATCACGGGTATTTGTGCAGGAAGTGTGTCATCGATGAATCGCGCACAAGCCACAGATATCTTTAACGCACAAGAGATGAAAAAAGTCTCCTCATCAATGACGATTGCGTGGGGTCTTGGACCGATTTTGGCACCCTTTATTGGCGGCTTGCTACAAGAGTATATTTCATGGAAAGCAAGCTTTGTGTTTCTCGCATTTTACTCCTTTATTCTCATGGCATTTGTTTATCGTTATGTGCCTGAAACTCACGTGCATAAGCACAAATTAAGTCTATCTAAAGTGTTTGCTAATTATAAGCTTGTTCTGAGTTGTCAGCAGTTTTTAGGTGCGATTTTACAAAGTGGCGTACTGTATATGCTGCTGCTTTATTTTGGGATTATTGGCAGCTTTTATATTCAAGAGATATTACATTACTCTGCCGCAAGTTTTGGTTATATTTCTTTATTTATTGGTATCGCTTATTTTGTTGGAACGATCGTCAGACGCGTATTAAGCTTTGTTGATGATAAAATATTAATGAATATCTCATTTGCAATTTTGCTTATGAGTAATGTTGTATTCCTTATTATGAGTTTTACTTTTAGCCAAAGTCTTAGCATATTACTTATTAACATCTTTATAGCCTGCTTTCTTACCGGTATTTTATATCCTATTTACTTGAGTAAAACCTTAAGCTTATTTCCTCAATTAGGTGGTACTGCAGGTGCTATTACCGGTGCTTCAGTGATGCTTATAATCAGTGTGATGACGTCCATTGCCAGTCTTTTTCGTATCCATACACTAACAGAGTTTGTTGTACTTTATCTTGTGACGGTTGTTATTATTGTCATTATTCAAATGTTAACATCCACAAAAAAATCTTAAAATTGGCTCAACCGCCCTATTTTTTATTATTTTAATTCAACCTGATGTTTATTAGCCCAGCGCTGCATAAGATAAGCAAATATCACATAGATAACACCTAAGCCAATACAAATTAATCCAACCCAAAAGAAATAAGACATATAAGTTGGTAAGCTTTCCAATGGATTGACCTTACCATCAGGCATGGCAACTAATTGCCCTAGTTTTCCTGCAAGTGCCCCACCAGCTGCTAACGCCAACATGAAAAAACCCATGCCAAGGGTGACAATCTCTTTTCTAAAGTATAATGCGACAAGTGAAAAACCAAGAGCAGCAACAAGTAGCTCAGCTAAGGCCGCAAAAACATAAAATAAAATCATCCAGTTCCCATTGATATAGCCATCTTTAGCGCTTAGTAAGCAGATAAGAAACAATACAATAAATGCCACACCTGATACGATAGTGCCTAGTGCATATTTATAAGGGATTGTTGAGAATTTGGTACGTTTTGATCTTTGATATAGTAGCGCAAGAATCGGGCTTAAGACAACTAACCAAAAGGCATCAAGTGAAGCATAAGTCGCGGGTGATACATCGATACCAATTAACGTTAAATGCACATTATGCTTAGCAAATAAGACAAGGGTTGAAAACATCTGATTATAAATCACAAAATAAACAATGGCTTCAATGACTAACAAGACACCTATAATCTGCATAAAGCGTACTTTGATATCTGTCACTTTCATTGCATCTTGCAGCATATAAATAAACATCAAAACACACAGTGCGATAATCAGGTAAAACGAGACATCGGATATCTGAAATAGCAAATAACAAACAACGATTTGTACTAAAGAACCTAAGATAATCATCGCAATAATTCTTAAGTTAATGCGTTCACCATCACGTTCACCGTTAATATCTTTCAATAATTGGTAACGCAAGCCATAGTTTAGTAGTGAGACGATCATCCCCAGTACCGAGATCCCAAAAGCGGCTGAGTAGCCTGTGTGTTCAGCAATAATTGGGGTAATGGCAATTCCTAGGAAACTGCCGATATTAACCCCCATATAATATAGCGTGAAAGCTGAATTTGAGCTGGCTGCATTATTGCTAAATATCTTTGAAATTAATGCCGTTGGCGCCGGTTTAAAGAAACCATTACCAACGATAATAAACGATAATGCCCACATAACGGTATTAAGATTATGCGTCAATGCCAACATGCCATAACCAACAAAAAGCATAATGCCACCGGCAACTAAAGCACGCTTAATACCAATATATTTATCGGCAATATAGCCGCCAATAGTCGGTGTTAAATATAGCAGTGCAGCAAAGATACCAAAAATCAGATAAGCCTTAGATTCATCAAGATGCTCTGCAGTGATAAATAATAAAAACAATGATTGAAAGCCATAAAAAGCATAACGCTCCCATAGTTCCATAAACCAGATGACGCCAAACTGACGCTTACTTAAATTTTTTTGATTAATTTGATGTTGAGTACTCATTATTGGTGAAACTCTCAATATTTGGGCGTGATGATGTGTTTAGTCACGCATTTTTGAACAAGGAAGGTAAATAATGGCGAGATTTAATGCTTTTGTAAATAATTAATTTATTTTGTAGAGTTGATAGATATTATTCATTGTAATGTAAACGATTGTTTGTGATATGTTATATTTTGCATTTTGATTTTAAATACGTAAGCTTTTGCGCAATTTTACTTTCAAGCCCCCTATCCGTTGGATAGTAATATTGGTGAGTTACACCTTCAGGTAAATAGCGCTGATTAACATACGCATCTGGAAAGTCATGTGGGTATTTATAGCTTTGCCCTGTTATCTCTCCTGCAGGTTTCACATTACGCAAATGCATTGGTACGCTGACATCTGAATGATTTTTTAAATCGCTAAAAACATTCTTATATGCCATGTATGATGCGTTACTCTTAGGCGCTGAAGCGAGGTAAATTGCTGCCTGAATTAGTGGCAAGCGCCCTTCTGGTAATCCTAAGCGTTCATACGACTGCCATGCATCTAAGGCAACATTAAGCGCGCGTGGATCGGCATTACCAATATCTTCTGAGGCAATACACAGCATGCGCCTTGCAATCACCAAAGGATCAGCGCCACTTTCGATCATATTGGCAAGCCAGAAAATCGCAGCATCTGGATCAGAACCACGCACTGACTTATGAAATGCGGATAATTGATCATAAAAATAATCGCCCTGTTTATCAAGCTTATGCGCGTTTTCACCCAGCGCAATATTTAGCAACTCATCATTTAATTCAACTGATTCTTGCTCACTCGTATTTGCCATTAAAAAGAGCATTTCAAGGACATTAAGTGCTTGTCTGCAATCGCCTTTAGCATAATGATATATTTTCTCAATAACCGTATCAGGTAGTATTAGTTCATGCGCTGATAGTGTCTCGTCATAGATCAGCACATATTGCAAAAGATCGCTGATATCATCAAGAGACAACGGTTTTAAACGCAGCACCGTTAAGCGTGATAATAATGCATTGTTAACTGAAAAAAATGGATTCTCCGTCGTCGCACCAATTAAGATTAAATCACCACTTTCAACATGAGGTAATAATGCATCTTGTTGTGATTTATTAAAGCGATGAATCTCATCTAAAAATAAAATAGTTGCCTGCTTATGCTCAGCAAAATGCATTTTTGCCGATTCTACAGCAAGCTTAATGTCTTTAACACC
>JAHDDB010000082.1 GCA_020629575.1 Caedibacter sp.
TACCATTTGTTGCTGAAACAGGTGGGCAAAACGTGATGGTTGTTGACTCATCATCCTTACCTGAACAGGTAGTGCGTGATGTGATATCCTCGGCTTTTGATAGTGCTGGACAACGCTGTTCTGCTTTGCGCGTTTTATATCTACAAGAAGATATTGCGGATAATGTCATCACTATGCTTAAGGGTGCTATGGATGAATTAAAGGTTCATGATCCAGCGTTTATTGAAACTGATGTTGGTCCTGTGATTGATCAGGAAGCTCAAGCTAATCTAAAAGCACATATCGATAATATGCGCCAATCAGCAAAGCTTGTGCATGAAGTTAGTCAAGATAAGGCGCTTGAGAAAGGGAATTATATTTACCCTGTAGTATTTGAGATCGATAGTATCCATGCGCTTAAGCGTGAAGTATTTGGTCCGGTTCTTCATATTGTGCGCTTTAAAGCGACTGATCTTGAAAAGGTCGTTAAAGATATTAACTCAACTGGTTATGGTTTAACGTTTGGTGTGCATAGTCGTATTGAGGAAACCGTTAATTTCTTTAAAAAGCATATTCGTGTTGGCAATATTTATGTTAATCGTAATATTGTTGGTGCAGTTGTTGGTGTGCAACCTTTTGGTGGGCAGGGTTTATCTGGTACAGGACCTAAAGCAGGAGGCCCTTTTTACTTACATCGCTTGGCTGTTGAGCGCACGATTAGCATTGATACTACCGCATCAGGTGGTAATGCCTCATTGATGAGCTTAGAACAATAAGGATAACGTTTTAAAATGACTGATTTAGAGCGACAACTGCGTAAGGATCTCGCGGTAAGCCACCATATTGTCTACCACTATGGTTGGGATGATTTATTGGCAACGCATCTAAGTGTGCGTATACCACAATCAAATGAGGTATTGATTACGCCACATAATGTTCCTTTTGAAGAAGTCAACGCAGGAAACCTCGTTAAAGTTGATCTAAGTGGCAAAGTATTATCACAAGATGGTTATACGGTCATGCCGCAAGCATTTAATATTCATGCTGAGATTTATAAAGCAAGCAGCACTATTCATAGTGCGATGCATACCCACAGCACCTATGGTGTTGCGGTCTCGTCGCTGAAATCAGGGTTACTGTTTTGTAATCAACAAGCGTTACGCTTTTATAATGATATTGCTTATCATGATTACAATGGTCTTGCATTAGCAAATGAAGGGCATGAGATTGTTCAAAGTTTGAAGGATAAAAAAGTCATGATTTTACGTAATCATGGCTTATTAACAACTGGTAAAACGATCTATGAGGCGCTTTACTTACTCTACTACCTAGAGAAAGTATGTGAGTTGCAAATTAAATTGCAAAGTGTAAACGACTTACTGATTGAATTAGATGAAGCCGTGTGTCTGAAAACTAAAGCACAATTTGATCGTATTTTAACGCCAGAAAAGGAATTTGTTGTGCTTAAGCGCCGAGTGCAGTACTTAAGCCGAAATAAAGAATAGGAAATCCGTTAATTAATCTTTAGAAGTTTGTTAGACTCAGCACGGGATAGGATAAATTAACGGGACAGCAAAATAGATGGAAAAGATAAAGCAAGCAAGTACCAAGAAAACGGTTGCGATTACAACCTTGGGTGCAGCCTTAGAGTGGTTTGAATTTAGTTTATATGGTTATCTGGCAACTTACTTAAGTATTTTATTCTTTCCCGATGAAAATAGAACTGTCGGCTTGATTACTGTTTTTGGTATCTTTGCCGCGAGTTACTTTATGCGTCCATTAGGCGGTTTTGTCTTAGGTTCTATTGGTGATCGACTAGGGCGACGCTATGCGATCACACTTAGTATTGGCCTTATGTGTATTCCAATGTTTATTATGACCATTATGCCAACGTATAATAGCTTCGGTATTTGGGCGGTAGTTATTTTGATTTTAGCGCGCATGATTCAGGGTTTTTCGGTTGGTGGTGAGTATACTGGTGTTCTCATTATGCTCGCTGAAAGTGCGCCAAAGCAATATCGTGGATTTGCAACAGCTTTAGCAGCGATGTCATCACAAGTTGGTACGATTCTAAGTGCGGTAGTGGTTGGTGTGTTAGCTACAGTTTTTAGCAAAGCGCAAATGCTTGAATATGGATGGCGTGTGGCATTTTTTATTGGGTTTATTTTTGCTTTAATATCAATGTTTTTACAGCATTCAGTACGTGAGTCGCCGTTTTTTGAAGAGGTCAAGAAGTCAAAGAAAGCCTTGAAAAATCCATTAATGACGGCGCTAAAGGGTCCCAAAATGCCGCTTGTATGGGTGTTTGTGTTAACCGGTTATATTGGTATTGCTTATTATATGATGGCGACTTTTTTGCCGAATAACTTTATCGCAACCCGTCATTTAGATGTCAGTATTGTGATGTGGATTACTGTTGTTATATCTGTTGTCTATGCTGTGTTCTCGCCATTGTTTGGCTGGTTTGCCGATTTGTGGGGGCGCAAAGTAATGCTAAACGTCCCGATATTCTTATTGTTAATTCTCGCTTATCCCATGTTTATTTGGCTTAATTACGGTGGCATTGTTCAGATATTAATTGCTGAGTCGATTTTTGCGTTATTAGTTGCAGCGATGACAGCATCGTTTCAAGTGGCAATTAGTGAGCTTTTTCCAACGGAATGCCGCTATAGCGGGATGTCGGCAGCTTATAATGTAGGTAATGCCTTATTTGCGGGCACAACACCGATGATCTCATTAATGTTGGTAGATGTTTCAGGCTCACATTATGCGCCTTGTTATTATTTGATTATTACGTCAATCATTACTTTGGCAGTGATTTATAAAATGCCAGAAACACGTACCAGTAGATATTTTGAGTTAGGTGAGAATTCACCAAAATAATGATCGTTTATATTTATTACTCAAATATAAGCTTTAATGCCGAGTTGATTACGCGTGAAAATTAATGTATCTCGAGACGTTCGGCAAGGTGGGTGTCAGACTACTTGTTGTATTTATTAGAGTTGCCAGAAGCAGCCTTTTCCATTACTTTATTTTCAAATTCTCCGGAGTTATTAGACAAATTAAAGTCTTGGCTGTCGTTTTGAAGTGTATTGATATCTTCAAGTTCAATTTCCTTAATATTTTTTTCGATAGATTTTTTAATGTCATTAATGATTTTATCCCTTGGAATACTGATAATAACTTCTCCGCAGACTTCATGACTCTGAAAATTTTCACCCAAGACTTTATTGAAAATTTCAAGAGATTTCTCAAATAACCAACCATTAGTATTTTTTGTATTATTCATTATCTCCACTAACTTGTCACAGCAATTCTTGGTGCTCGTTTTTTCTGACACACTCTTCAGCTCATCTGCAAGGTTGAAATGATTATGCGATAATCTTGAAAAAAAATTGTCATATTTTTCATAGTAACGCTGCCCCAACTGATTAAGTGTCTCAGGTTTTAATTCATCTTTATTGACACTTTTAATAATATCACCAAACTTCATAACTATTTCCTATATTGTTTTAGCTTTGTTGTTATGATACAAAGAAATATGGTGTGCTGATATCGTAGAACTACGGGTAGGTGTATCATATGATTCGATGGCAATACATATCGAGATATGCTTAAGTCATTAAATTTAGCCTATACAACGGGATGTATTAACACATGAGCTTAGAATCACGTATAATCGCTTAAGTTTTGACGTAATAGCGAATGATTTAACATGCTTGAACAAACAGATGTATTAATTGTCGGAGCAGGGACCGCAGGACTGACAGCCGCACTTAATTTAGCGGATGACTGTAACGTGGCGATATTGTGTAAATCTGCCTTGGGGGAAGGCTCTAGCCTTTATGCACAAGGTGGGATTGCCGCAGTGATGGACAAAGGTGATTCATTAGAGGCACATATTGAAGATACGCTTATTGCTGGTGATGGGTTATGTGATAAGGCAGCGGTGCGTTTTACCGTTGAGAATGCTAAATCATGTGTTGAATGGTTGATTGATCAAGGCGTGCATTTTACACTAGATAGTGAGCATGAAAACTATTACCACTTGACGATGGAAGGCGGACATTCTTATCGCCGAATCTTGCATGCTGCCGATGCTACGGGCAAAGAAGTGCAAACGACGTTAACGGTTTTAGTTAAAAACCATCCGAATATAACAGTCTATGAATATTACAATGTAGTTGACTTGATTTTGCAGCAACAGCGCTGTGTTGGTGCTTACGCGTTAAATCTTAAATCAAACAAGATTGAAACTTTTAGCGCACGTGCTGTTGTCTTAGCTTCAGGAGGTGCCTCACGTGTCTATCAATACTCTACAAACCCCGTGGTTTCAAGTGGCGATGGCATTGCTATCGCTTATCGTGCGGGCTGTCGCGTGGCAAATTTGGAGTTTAATCAATTTCATCCAACTTGCCTTTATCACGCTCAAGCAGGATCATTTTTATTAAGTGAAGCATTGCGTGGTGAAGGTGCATATTTGCGTCTACCTAATGGTAAGCGCTTTATGCCTGAGATCGATGAGCGCGCTGAGTTAGCACCGCGAGATGTTGTTGCACGTGCTATTGACCTGCAGATGAAAAAATATGGTTTAGAATGTGTTTACTTGGACATTACCCATAAGCCAGAGGCGTTTATTAAAGAACACTTTCCGATGATTTATGAGAGCCTGTTGAAATATGGACTTGATTTGACCAAAGATCAGATTCCCGTGGTGCCAGCAGCACACTACACTTGTGGTGGTGTAATGGTTGATGATAAGGCACGCACCGATGTTGTTGGATTGTATGCTGCAGGAGAGGTGACTTATACAGGGCTTCATGGCGCTAATCGCATGGCAAGTAATTCGTTATTAGAGTGCCTTGTATATGCTTTTGCTGCTGCTAATGATATTAAACAAAACCTCTCAAAATTAATGCCAATGTCAGATATTCCCCGCTGGGATGACGCACTAGTCACTGACTCGGATGAAGAGATTTTTATTCGCCATAATTGGCGTGAGATCAGACGTTGTATGTGGGATTTTATGGGGATTGTTAGAAGTAACAAGCGCTTGGAACGCGCAATGCATCGCATTAAGCTTCTGCGCCAGGAGGTATTTGACTATTATTCTGATTTTACGGTAACGGCTGATTTGTTGGAGCTTAGAAATCTGGTGTTAGTTGCTGAGTTGATGGTTGAATCTGCAATGCGCAGGAAGGAAAGTCGCGGGCTTCATTTTACGCTGGATTATAAGCAAAAAGATCCACGGTTTTTAAAGCCGACTATTTTACATCCAGCTAAAAACTAATAAAGCGGACGGTGCACTATGTGTAAGTACAATAATGTGATTTTTGATTTTGATTCAACGCTGATCCGTTTTGAATCACTAGAGGTTATTATGGCTGAGTTGCTTCAAGGAGATCAGTCTAAAATACAGCAAATTGAAACCTTAACTAATGCCGGTATGAATGGAGAGATAAGTTTTCGTGATAGTTTGGAGGCGCGTTTACAAGTATCAAAGCCAACAAAGGCGGCAGTCAATGAGTTTGTTGCTCAGTATTGTCCTAGTGCATTAACTGTTGGTATCAAGGAATTAATCGAAACATTACATCAGCATAATGTCAAAGTGTGGATTATTAGTGGTGGTTTTAGTGAGCTTATTTTACCTTTTGCTGAGTATCTGGGCATTCCAGCGTCACGCGTTTTTGCGGTGAATTTACACTGGGATGAAAATGGATACTTTGATGGCTTAAATAATGACAATGGTTTTTGTGATTCAAAAGTCACTGGTGCTACAAATATCCAAGATCAACTGACTGGCAAAACTGTGATTGTTGGCGATGGCTTTACCGACTATGAACTTTACAATGCTGGGGTTGCCAATGAATTTATTGCCTATATTGAATATGTTCAGCGAGATAAGGTCATATCTGTTGCTAAGCTTTGTGCAAAAAATGTTGATGAGCTTAGTACGTTAATTGGCGGTTAGAGTATTGTTGATTTAGTAATGAAAACGGCATTGGGCGATAAGTAAGTTGTTACCTTCAACTTTATAAACAAGTCTATGCGTCAAATCAATTCTTCGAGAGTACCAACCTTGGTATATTCTGCTATTACAATTTTGACCATGAAGTGGCGGATACAGAACTTTTAAGGGAGTGTTGGCTATTGCTTAAATAGTTTTTATACTAGAGGCAAGATTTTATAAGTAAAGGGCGATGAAATGGATAGAATTGATCATGTTGCCATTGTGGTCAAAGACTTAGAGCAAACACTTACATGGTATTTGTCGCACTTTAATGCCAAACTCATTTATCAGGATGATACGTGGGCAATGATTGAGTTTCAAAATATAAAGCTTGCCTTTGTCGTGCCTCATCAGCATCCACCACATATTGCGTTTAATTCTGAAAAGGCGGAAAGCTTTGGTAAGCTTAAGCCGCATCGTGATGGTACGGTATCTTGTTATGCAAAAGATCCATCGGGCAATATTGTTGAATTTATTAAGCCATGAATATTGCTATTTGCTACAAAAAACAATAGAATTTGCGAGCTTTTTAAAAAGCGCTTTAAATTATGATAACAAAAAGTCAAGCGGCATTATGTCAGCTTGAGCATTCGGAGAATACTATGTTCGCAATTATTAAAAGTGGCGGTAAGCAGTACAAGGCCAAAGAAGGTGGTGTACTTAAGCTAGAAAAAATTGAAAAAGGCGTTGGTGAAACAATTGAGTTCACTGATGTGTTGATGTTGCAAAATGGCGATGAGATTAAAGTTGGCAGTCCTGTTGTTGATGGTGCCAAAGTCGTTGCTGAAATCGTTGAGCAAGGTCGTCATAAGAAAGTTCAGATTATCAAGTTTCGTCGTCGTAAGCACAGCATGAAACGTCAAGGTCATCGTCAGTATTACACTGCGGTAAAAATCACAGCAATTCAAGGTTAATTTAAGGAGTATAAAACATGGCTCATAAGAAAGCAGGCGGTAGTACTCGTAACGGTCGCGATTCCAATCCTAAGTACCTAGGTGTTAAGCGTTATGGTGGTGAAACTGTTAAAGCAGGTTCAATTATCGTGCGTCAACGTGGTACAAAATTCCATGCTGGTGTTAACGTTGGTTGTGGTCGTGATCACACGTTGTTTGCAACGACTGATGGTGTTGTTAAGTTCCACACAGGTGGTCCTTTAAATCGTCAATTCGTTTCAATCGAAGCAGTTGCGGCTAACGCTTAATTATCGATTAGCGAAAGCAAACAAATAAAAAAGGCGCCAGATTGGCGCCTTTTTTATTTGCTTTATATAAGGGCGTATTGCATATGCCCTTGAGAAGTTTATCTCATTAAATTGTATTGTTTATAGAGGATATGACACTTGTGAAAACAGAACTTTTTGATTATGAATTGCCTGAGCACCTTATTGCGCGTTATCCAGTAAAAGAGCGTGATCAAAGTCGTTTATTGGTACTCGATCGTCAAAAACAAGCACTAAGCAATCATATTTTTAGTGAGATTGTTGATTATATACAAGCGGATGACTTGGTTGTTTTTAATAACTCACGGGTGATGGCAGCGCGCCTTTTTGGGCAAAAAGAAACCGGTGCCAAGCTTGAGTTTTTAATTGAAAAAGTCATTGATGATAAGCGTTTTATCAGTCATATTCGCGCTAATAAAGCACCTAAACTGAATTCAGTGGTTGAGATTGCTGATATCAAAGCGCGCGTGATCGAGAAAAATGACGGGTTATATCATATTGAATTAATTGATGGCAATGTTTGGCAGTTAATGGCTGAGCATGGTCATATGCCGTTGCCCCCTTATATCAAGCGCCAAGATGAAGCTTTTGATATAGAACGCTATCAGACGGTTTATAGTGAGCTTCTTGGCTCTGTTGCTGCACCAACTGCTGGGCTTCATTTCACAAAAGAGATATTGCAAAAAATAAAAGACAAAGGTGCTGATATTGCTTATGTCACACTGCATGTTGGCTCTGGTACCTTTAAGCCAGTGCAAACAGATGATATTCATGAACATGTTATGCATAGTGAGTTGATTGATGTGCCACAAAACGTATGTGATCAGATCAATAAAACCAAATCGCAAGGCGGGCGTGTAATTGCTGTGGGTACAACTTCAGTGCGCTCACTGGAAACAGCGGCAGCTAATGGCAATGGTGAGATAAGACCGTTTTATGGTGAGAGTGATATTTTTCTGTATCCAGGGAAAATCTTTCATGTTGTTGATGCGATGGTGACTAATTTTCACTTACCAAAATCAACATTAATTATGTTAGTTAGTGCCTTTTCTTCAATTGATATGATTAAAAAAGCATATCGCCATGCAATAGATGACAACTATCGCTTTTATAGTTATGGTGATGCTATGTTTATTCATTAAAGTCACCATCATAATGACAAAAATACGCATTATTTTATCTCTTTTAACCGTCAGTGCTTTTAGTATGTCGTCAGTTTTTGCAGCAACAGAGTCAACTGCTAGCCCAACACATAGCGCTATGGCTGAATCGCAACCTCAGCAGCAAGCAACGATTGTCAGTGATACATCGCAAACAGATAGTCGGATGAAAGTCATTTCTCCAGGGAATCAATCGATGTCTTTGGAAGATCAGCTAAGAGGTGTACAAGCGCCGCAAGCCATTACGCCGGAGAATCCTGTTGCAGTTTCACAAACAGCACAAATTAATTATCCGGTAACGGTTGGCAATGAAGGGCAGATTGATCAGCTGCAAACGGAGCTTAGCAATATGTTTGTTAAAGCGGACAAAAATGCAGATGATCTAACGAAATATCAGCAGTATAGTTTATATCTAGCCTATAAACAAGCACAGCAAAATCAGTTGCTGCTTGAGCAAAATAACAAAATTATTTTAGCTTTAGAGAAAATTTCGCTACAGAACCAATTGTTGTTAGCGCATCAAAGCTCAAAATAATTGTCCACAATTCACAGTCCACAGTCCACAGTCCACAGTCCACAGTCCACAGTCCACAGTTTTAATATTTCCGATTGAAATTTAAATGTTGCGCTTTAAGAATTAAAAATTATAATAATCATTAATTATTAAATGCATATTTAAGTTAAATCCAATGAAAAATAGTTATTTAGGGGTTAGTTTCACGCTGTTAAGTGCATTAATTTATGCATTTCAAGCAGCATTGATTAAGAAGTTTAATATCGGATTAAGTGTACCTGTGATTGTATTTAGTCAAAGTTTAGTTGCGTTAATTCTGATATTGCCAATTATCTTGTATAAAAAGCATCAATGGCAGGTCAATTTATTAAAAACACAAGTGCCGTGGCAGCATTTAGCAAGAACGGTGTTTAGTCTGGGAATCAGCTATTTTCTATTTATTGCAATTATGCATGTGCCATTAGTCGATGGTGTGTTGTTAGCGAATACGGCGCCATTTTTTGTGCCCTTTATATTATTTATTTTTATGCGACAAAAGTTTCAGCATGCATTATGGTTGCCGTTAATTGTTGGTTTTGTTGGTGTTATGATGATTCTAAAGCCTGATGCCAAAATCATGAACCCTTACGCCATTGTTGCTTTGGGTGCGGGCTTATCTATGGCTTTATCAATTATTATGGTGCGTAAAATTTCAAGCTATGATAATGGTTTGACGACTGTTTTTTATTACTTTTTATTTTCAAGTATTATTGCTGGAGTTGTTAGTATTCCCTTCTGGCGAGCAATATCGCTTTATGCATTTTTAATACTCGTTGTAATTGGTGTGTTATTTTTCTTTGTACAATATCTTTTAGTGTTGGCATTAGGCTATATTCATGCGCAAAGTTTCTCTGTGCTGTATTACGCTAATGTTATTTTTGCAGCCCTGATTGGTGTGTTTTTTTTCGCAGATCGTTATGACTGGCTGACACTTGTAGGAATAGTGCTGACAATTATGAGTGCCATTGT
>JAHDDB010000083.1 GCA_020629575.1 Caedibacter sp.
CAAGCTTTAAATCGACGATTATTTTGTGCCATAATAATTGGCATTGAATCAACGATTCTTGGCTTTATCTGATCATAAATAGCATGAGGCAGCCTGTGCTGATAGCATTCAAGCAATACTGGAAAAACATCTTCTAAGCAGTTTAGTCTATGGTTAAATGCCGCATATGATGGTAGGTTTGGAAAAAGATCGTTCCAGTAGCTCTTTGCATGTTTTAGCCCCTACATGACCGATCATTTAAAACGATACGGGGAACTTGTACTAGATTTAAACAGAATCCCCGCAAAGATAGATGACGTAAGGGATAGAGAGCTATTTTGAAATCACTATGACCGGTTTACTGACGTATTCCGACTAGACCCGATTGAAAGCTAAAAAATAAGAAATACAAAGCCATTAGCTGCCAGCAAAAAACTCTTTAACATTGTCAAACCAGGATTTTGATTTTGGTGAATGTGTTTGATGCTCACCAATTGAATCACCAAATGCCTCTAACAGTTCACGCTGTTTGCTATTAAGATTAATCGGTGTCTCCACGGTGACTTTACACATCAAATCCCCCATGCTACTGCCACGCAAGGCTTTAACACCCTTGCCTCTTAATCTAAACATTTTACCTGTTTGTGTTTCAGCAGGGATCTTAAGCTTCACTTTGCCATCAATCGTCGGCACATCAAGCTCGCCACCTAAGCATGCTGTCATAATGCTAATTGGCACTTCACAATATAGATCCGAACCATTACGCTCAAAAATCGCATGCTCTTTGACATGTACTTGGACATACAAATCACCCGCTGGAGCGCCATTTTCACCGGCTTCACCCTCGCCTGATAGTCGGATTCTATCACCGGTATCAACGCCTGCTGGAATTTTAACAGAAAGCGATTTAACATCTTGCTTACGCCCTTGTCCATGACAAGCGCGACATGGATCTTTAATAGTATGCCCGCTACCATGACATGTCGGACAGGTCTGCTCAACGGAGAAGAAACCTTGTGACATACGCACAGCACCCGCGCCATGACATGTACCACATGTTTGTTTTCCAGAACCTCCTGAACCATGACAACTATCACATGAAACATAGGTTGGGACTTTGATCTTCTTAGTTGTGCCGTGCACTGCTTCTTCAAGTGTGATTTCTAGGTTGTATTGTAAATCATTACCACGCCTGCTTTGCGCACGTGATGAACGTCCTGATGATCTTTGACCGCCTCCACCGCCAAAAATATCACCAAATATGTCACCAAAAATATCGCCAAAGCCTTGTTGCCCACCACCAAAGCCGCCATGTCCAGTACCTTGATTGACACCCGCATGACCAAATTGATCATAAGCAGCACGCTTTTGTGCATCACTTAAAATCTCATAAGCTTCAGACGCTTCCTTAAACTTTGCTTCGGCATCCTTATCATTAGGGTTTCTATCTGGGTGATACTTCATCGCCAATTTACGATATGAACGCTTAAGCTCTTGCTCTGTTGCGCTTTTGGATACCCCTAATATTTCATAATAATCTCTAGGCATAGTGCTACCATTATTCTAGTTCAATTCAAAACGCTATAAAAAATGCGGGACATGCCCGCATTTTTCAAGTTAAAAGTTATAGTTTATTGAGATTAACTATTTTTTGTCGTCATCTTTAACTTCTTCAAACTCAGCATCAACCACATTATCATCTGCTTTTTGTTGTTGCTGAGGTTCTTCAGCTGAAGCACCTGCTTCAGCATTCGCTTGACCTTGTGCTTGCTCGTAAGCTTTCTGTGCAATCGGTGCAAACGCTTCTTCTAAAGCCTTAGTTTTTGCTTCGATGTCATCTTTATTATCTGTCTTTAATACAGCTTCTAAATCAGCACATGCGGCTTCAACTTTTGCTTTCTCATCTTCAGAGACTTTACCTTCCAAGTCTTGTAGTGACTTACGCGCACTGTGCAATAAATTATCACCTGTGTTACGTGCTGAAACTAGCTCATGGAATTTCTTATCGGTTTCAGCATTGGCTTCGGCATCTTGAACCATGTTGTTAATATCATCTTCAGATAAACCACTTGATGCTTTAATCACAATATTTTGCTCTTTACCAGTTGCTTTATCTTTTGCTGATACATTCAAAATACCATTAGCATCAATATCAAAAGTTACTTCAATTTGCGGCATGCCACGTTGTGCTGGTGGGATGTCTGATAAATCGAATCGACCCAGTGATTTATTTGCAGACGCCATTTCACGCTCACCTTGTAGTACATGAATGGTTACCGCTGGCTGATTATCTTCTGCTGTTGAGAAAATTTGTGATTTCTTTGTTGGGATCGTCGTGTTACGCTCGATCAACTTAGTCATCACACCACCCATTGTTTCAATACCAAGAGATAATGGTGTCACATCAAGAAGTAACACATCTTTCACATCACCGGCTAATACACCACCTTGAATCGCTGCACCCATTGCAACCGCTTCATCAGGGTTTACATCGCGACGTGGTTCTTTACCAAAGAATGCTTTCACTTCTTCTTGTACTTTAGGCATACGTGTTTGACCACCAACCAATAATACATCAGTGATTTCAGAGACTTTAAGGCCTGCATCTTGTAATGCTTTTTTGCATGGTTCAATTGAGCGCTTAACTAGATCTCCAACCAATGATTCAAACTTAGCACGCGTTACTTTGATATTTAAATGCTTAGGACCTGTTGCATCAGCTGTAATATACGGCAAGTTAACATCTGTTTGTTGTGCTGATGACAATTCAATCTTCGCTTTCTCAGCTGCTTCACGTAAACGCTGAAGCGCTAACGCATCATTGTGCAGATCAATACCACTATCTTTCTTAAACTCATCAATTAAATAGTTCATTAACGCAACGTCAAAATCTTCACCACCTAGGAAAGTATCACCATTAGTTGCTAATACTTCGATTTGGCTATCGCCATCAACGTTAGCAATCTCAATGATAGATACGTCAAATGTACCACCACCTAAGTCATAAACAGCAATCGTTTGATCTGCTTTTTGCTTATCCATACCATAAGCAAGTGCTGCTGCTGTTGGCTCGTTAATAATACGCTTAACATCTAAGCCAGCAATGCGACCTGCGTCTTTTGTTGCTTGACGTTGTGCGTCATTAAAGTAAGCAGGAACAGTAATTACCGCTTCTGTTACAGTCTCACCTAAGAAATCTTCTGCGGTTTTTTTCATTTTACGCAATACTTCAGCAGATACTTGCGGTGGCGCCATTTTTTTATCTTTTAATACTTCAACCCACGCATCACCATTGTCTGCTTTGATTACTTTATACGGAACTTTTTTAACGATATCGTCTTGAACGACTTTCTCATCAAATTTGCGTCCGATTAAACGCTTAACCGCAAATAATGTATTATGTGGATTCGTTACTGCTTGGCGCTTAGCCGCTTGCCCTACTAGAATCTCACCACCTTCAGTGTATGCTACGATTGAAGGCGTTGTACGCGCACCTTCTGCATTTTCGATAACACGAGCCGTCTTGCCATCCATTACCGCAACGCAAGAGTTCGTTGTTCCTAAATCTATTCCAATAATTTTACCCATTATGATCTCCTTTTATTTCAACGCTCAGAAATATGTTGACGCGTTTTTATTTTTCAAGTTTTTATTTGTTTTTATTTTGTTTATTTTTTAAGTTTTGTCGCTTTTAGCACTTAACAATGAAGAAATAAGTTATGCCATTTCTCACCTCTCCCCCTGCGGGAGAACTCATGCAGCTTATGCTGCGCGGGTGGGGGGAACAATTAAAACTCAACTTAATTCTTACTGACTACTATGCAATACGCCCTACTTATAACATTGCAATATGTTTACGGTAGATATAAACGCTTTAGTTTTTAACCACCAAAACGCGCGCCGGACGAATAACACGATTATTAAGCTCATAACCCTTCTGAAAGACATTCATCACCATATTGTCATCCATCTCAGGATTAGGTGACATTGCCATCGCTTCATGTTTATTTGGATCAAAGACCTCACCCTCTGGATCAAGCTGTGTCACACCAAATTTCTCAAGTGTATCGACTAACATCTTCATTGTTAAGATGACACCTTCAGACATCGCTTTAGCTTCCTCAGACTCAGCTGAAACTTCAGTTGCCTTTTCCATGCTGTCAAGCACAGGTAATAATGCATTAGCGAATTTTTCCAAAGCAAACTTATGTGCATTCTCAACATCTTTTTGTGCGCGGCGGCGAATATTCTCCATCTCAGCATGGGCACGTAATACTTTATCATCGGCAGTGGCAACGGTATCTTGCATATTGTCAATCGTTGTTTTAAGGGACTCATTTTCTTTGCGAAGTGCAATAACTTCATCAATCATATCTTGAGATTCAGTAGCTTCCTGATCAGCAGCTTCCCCTGCCATCAACTCAAAATCTTCTTCGTGCTGTTTTGGATGTTTATGTGACATTGATACACCTTAAATTATCTTTTTAAGTTTTTTATTACGGCGTAACAATTGCGGGCGCTTTTGCGCTTTTCAAGAGATTATTTTAATAAATTCTCATCTAACGGTTGATATACCGTTCACAAACCATTTTACAAGCGGTATAGACATCCCTATCCTGATTTATCCATGGTGCTTCTGCTAGGAAAAGTTTAATTTGTCTCTTGTGTTAAGACATTTCCATTGATGGAAAACTTACCATTAACCACTGAACTTGCTGGCGTATTGTTTTGATACTGCCAATACGCTTGCATGTGTGTGCCATTTGGGGCATTTGTTATCACCAAGGTGCACAGCTCACCCTTGTGAGAATTATTAACCAACTGGTATACAGGATTGCCTGATTGGCTTACGTTTGACAATGAACAGAAAGACTGACTTCCTTGTGATAAAGCCAGCTGTGTTGTCGTATTGTCTATTCCAAAATACATCGGGGTATTTGCTTGCTCTAAGTTGATATAAGGTTTCACTGTTAGATTATTACCACCTTCAATACTAAACCGCGTATTAATTAACGCATATTTAACACTCATGCTTTGCTCAACACCATTTATCGTAATTGTGCTTGTGTATGACTGTGTAGATATGCCTTCATTAGGAATATTATTTCGTGTAATTTGCAATTGACACTCACCACCTTGCGCTTGCAATTCAGTACCACAATTACCATTACTAATTGTAAAATGCTGCGTAAAGTCCGAGCCTGCTAAGCTTTTGATGCTTGATATAACTTGTGCGATATTCACAGGCTGATAATTAACACCAACTTTTGACACATCAGATGAGGTTTGCAGACTAATTTGTCCTGACTCACCAGGCGCCAATGCCGCATCTAGATTTACAGTTAAAGGGGTAACAGAAGCAGCAGAACCACCGGTGCCAGCATCAGAGCCGCCACCACCGCCACAAGCAGTTAGTGCCAAGGCCGCAACAGATATACTTAATAATGAAAGTGTTTTAAAAATTGCTTTTTTATGGAATGTCATAAATACATTTTTTCCTATTTATTTGATTATCGAGGGGGAGATGCTGAAAATAATTTGCCTTATTTTCGCGCAACAAATTAACGCATAAAACACATTCAGTCAAATAAAATTTAAATAAATTTTGAGCAACTCCATCTATTTAACGCATCAAAAATTGATCTATCTCAAGGAATATTGAGCAAGCTTGGTTTACCATACGTCAAACTTTTTATTCCGAGCTATTTATGAACTTTGAACCCAAATGGATTGCGTGGGAAACCACCCAAGAATGTAACTTAACTTGCGTACATTGTCGCTCTAGTGCCTGTTTGGGCAAATATAAGGATTTAGATTTTTCAACTGAACAAGGTTTTTCAGTAATTGATCAGATTGCTTCATTTGCCAAACCTTGCTTAGTACTTTCAGGTGGCGAGCCGCTATTACGATCTGACATTTTTGATCTTGCCGATTATGGGACTAAGCAAGGACTGCGCATGGCATTAGCGACTAATGGCACTTTAATCGATGATCACACCTGCCAAGAGATCAAGAAATCTGGCATTCAAATTATTTCTTTAAGTCTTGATGGTAGCAATAACGTCACACATGATAACTTCAGACAACAACAAGGTGCTTTTGATGCCACACTCAAGACCGCTGAACTATTGAATAAACATCACATCCCTTTTATTATTAACTCTTCTTTCACGCAACAAAATCACCATGAGATCAAAGAAACCTATGCGCTTGCCAAACAACTACACGCAAAAGCCTGGTATATGTTTATGGTTGTTCCAACCGGTCGTGGGCATAAGCTTATGCAAGAGCTATTACATGATGATAAATATGACAATGCTTTAGATTGGCACTACACAATGGAAAGTGAGGAAGAGGATATATTGGTGCGTCCAACTTGCGCGCCTCATTATTATCGCGTACGTTTTGAAAAGAATAAGTCTTTTGGATTGAATACTAAGTCACGCGCACTTTCTTTCTCAAGCGGTGGTTCCAAGGGCTGTATTGCCGGACAAAGTATTTTAACGATTGATGTGACAGGCAATGTCCATCCATGCAGTTATTTACCATTAAGTGCTGGCAATATCTTTGAATCATCATTACAAGATATTTGGCAGAATTCTGACATTTTTAAGAATTTACGCGACTTTAAAAAGTACAAAGGAAAATGTGGTAATTGTGAATACATTAAAATCTGCGGAGGCTGCAGAGCTCGGGCGCATTTTATGAAGGGCGATTATTTAGCTGAAGAACCCTTATGTAACCATATGCCCAAGCGCCTACAGAGGGAGAAACATTTAATCATGGAGTGTTCTAATCATTGAAATTTTGAATATAGACTTGTGCATTATTTTGCTCAACTGAAGCTGATTTATAGTTTTTAGACATTGATTTTTTTGCCATTACCGAATTCGCTGTAAAATCCGTTCCTGCTGCAATAGCTAGATTTCCACTTAAAAACATTCCGATAACGGTAATTGATAGTAGCTTTTTCATAACTAATCTCCTTTAAGTTCAAACACATTTTAGTCAGTTTCAAGTCTAGTAAGAGATTTCAAAAAATAAAATGCTTGATCTAAAAACCAGCAATTTCGCACACCAATCAGGTCATTAGCTTATATTTAGATGTCATAAACTTAATAATCTGAGAGTGATCATCCATAAGGCAATCGGACATTTTCTCAAGCACATCATCTAACTTAACCCATTTTACCGCCTTGGCATCATCTTGCGCAGTAACCTGTGGCAACGCTTTTTGTGGCAACATAATCAATCCCAAATGCGTGATAACACGCCCACGTAATGAGCGATCTGGATGATCGAAAACCTCTTGTGCCATCAGTGTTTCAGGTATTTTTTCTGGAGAGATGGATAGCGTTGTTTCCTCTTCTAATTCACGCAGAATACCATCGACAATACGCTCATCTTGATCTAGAAAACCACCAGGCAATGCCCATAGATTTTTGCCCGGTGCTTGTTTTCGTTGAATAAGCAATAAATGCTTGTTGCATAGCACCATTGCGTCAGTGGTGACAAAGACTGGCTTAAATGGGGCATCCTGCCAAGAAGCTTTATAATTCGTGATATAGTTAAATTCATCACACAATGCTCGATAGTTGGCTGTTTGCATATAGCTTTGCAGCGTTTTCAAACTACCGTTACTATCTTTATTATCAATAAGATAATTTAAATCCAGCACATGATCTTTAAACAACTTCACACGAAAATCTGTGGCATTAAAGTCATCAAAATTAGTAACATCAATATGCTGCCATGTTGGGAAGCATTTCAAGTAATAACTACTGGCATCTTTTTGATGACCTATAATCGCGATGTGACTGTCTTTATCTGCGTATTGCTCAACTCGCTCTTGCGCTTCATTGCGCCAACCTGCTTCGTTATAAAACCAATCACTAACCGGTTCGATAATAATGCGCTCTAGATCAATACCCGAAGCTTGCAAATCAGATAAAATCATGGCGCGTCGCTCTTCATAAGAGAAAGGATTTTTTATACTTGGCGCCCTAAAAGCTGAACCAATCAAAATAATCATTTTTTCTGCATGCAACAATCCGTAACGTATATTGTGCAGATGTCCAACATGAAACGGCTGAAATCGTCCGATAAACACAGCATAATCATACTTCATTCTTTTTGATTCTTCTTGCTTGAGACTACCCATTATTTTTGCTCTATTCTTTGTTGTTCTGCTTTTGGTGCTTCAACTGGATACGACACATAATCATACACTTCAATGACTTTCTTAACCCCTGAAACATTCGCAGCAATACTCGATGCTTGATCACCCTCAGCTTTAGTCACTACACCTAATAGATAAACCACACCTTTTTCGGTAACCACTTTAAACTTCAGGCTATTGACGCCACTTGAAACCATCGATGAGACGACTTTAGAGGTAATCCAGCTATCCGATAAATAATCTCCGATATCGACTGGATCACCGATAGTTAGCTGATTATAAACGACCTTAACTCCGGGGATTTTAGCCATGCGATTGGCAAGCTCTGTTTTAAGCATCTCACTTGGGACTTGCCCCAATAGCAGCATAATATGATTAAAGACTACCGGCTCGACATTAGAATTGCCTTTAAGTGCGGGATAATCATGTAATAATGAAATCGCTTTAAATTGAATCGATTTATCCGAGGCATTGGTTTTACCATCAACGCTACTGCCGGCAACATTGCTACCAACAACCGCAGCGCCGGCACCTGCGATCACAACTGGGGCACAAGCACTTAACAAACCAGATAGACTAATACCTAAAATAACAGAGGATATGACTTTAATATTAATTAATGCTTTTCTTTCAAGCTCTTTTTGCGTTTTCTTCTTTTTTTGTTGCCTGATTATATTCATCGATAAACTCCTGAAATACCGTGAGTGTATCCGCTAACACCTCACAACCGATGGATAATCTTAACAACCACGGTGAAACTTGTAATTGAATTTGTTGCAGTTTTTGAACCTCTTTATGTGACATGCTTGCTGGATGACTCAAAGAGGAGTGTACCGCACCAAAGCTCACTGTTTTTGGAAAATAGGCTTTTAACTTCTGATAAAACTGCTCAAACTGCGCTTGGTCAACACATTCAACCGCTAACAGTCCGCCTAAAGACTCACAGTTTTCGTTAAGCCAATGCGCATGTTTTTGTGCCAAATCTCCAACATAATAAATATTTTTGAAGCATTTACTTGCTTTTAATAGTGTATAAACAGCTGCTGCATTTTTAGTTACTTCAGCCATGCGCAAGTGCACTGTTTTTAAGCTTCTTGATAACAGCCACGCTTGAAATGGATCTAGTGCATAACCTGTTTGGCGAATAACCTTCGCAATTTTTTCTTTAAACCGTGTATTAGTCGCAATCACGCCTGAGGTAACATCAGCGTGTCCTACGAGATACTTAGTAGATGATTGCAAGGCAATATCCGCACCAAACTTAAGCGGCATAAAGCCGTATGATGACATCAATGAATTATCAACCACTAAGCAAATATTACGCGCTTGCGTGATCTTTGCCAAATCAGCAATAGGCGTTATTTTCTGTAACGGATTAGACACCGTCTCGCATAACACCATCTTGGTTTTTTCACTTACTGCTTGTGTTAAATTATGAGGCTCTTGTAGATCAATTTGCTGAATGGCAATGCCACGATCCTGACACATCTCTTCCAAGATAAACGATAATCCTGCGTAAAAATCACAACCGACAATAAGCTCATCACCTGCTTTTAGCATACTTAAGACAATATTTAGTGCTGACAAACCACTGCTCACCGCAAATGCCGCATGCGCTTCATCCAAAATAGCTAATTGCGCTTCTAGATAGCGACGTGTTGGATTTTGCACCCGCGAATATTCAAATGCATTACTACTGTGTTGATCAAAGGTACTTACTTGATAAATCG
>JAHDDB010000084.1 GCA_020629575.1 Caedibacter sp.
GTATGCCTTATTTAAAAATTTCAGCGAGAGTATATCCTTATGCGTCAGAGCTGGCATTAGCCACCTCAAGATCGCCTTTGGCCTCATCAGCATCTTCTTTTGAAACCATTCCTTGAACAACTAGCTTGGCAATACGCACTTCTTTTTGCTCTGCGACAAATTTCTGTGCTTGCGCCTGTTTAAGCTTCGCTTCTTGTAGATTAATCGAGTCTTTAATCGCTGCAACTTCCTCTTGTGCTAATGTCAAATCCGCTTTGGCTTTAGCAAGCTCATATTCAAAGCTTTGCGGCTCAATCGTAAATAACAGCTCGCCTTTTTTAACCTCTTGGTTATTACTGATATATAACTTGTCAAGCTTGCCTGTGA
Organism: Caedibacter sp.; assembly: GCA_020629575.1. Classification (GTDB taxonomy): domain Bacteria; phylum Pseudomonadota; class Gammaproteobacteria; order Francisellales; family Francisellaceae; genus Caedibacter. Next base: position 367 of record JAHDDB010000084.1, read on the forward strand.
CCTGCGCTGACATATGAATAACATCGGCATTAACATAAGCATCATCGGTTGATGGATAAATTTCGGTATATTTTACATAAGCGTAAAAACCGATTATACAAAGCAAAATCACAATCCCTAAAATGATATATTTCTTCCACGCTTTTGCTCTAGCATTTTTTGCTGTTGGCACTTTATTTTGATTATCTGTTTCTGTTTTATTTGAAATTTCTGTCGTTTGTTCAGTCATTGACAATAGCTCCAGCCCTAAAAAACCTAAAAATTCTAAAAATTCTAAAAATCATAACCCAATGATTTAAGTGCACGATCATCATCCGACCAACCCTCTTTAACCTTGACCCATAATTGTAAAAACACTTTTTTCCCGAGCATAAACTCCATATCTTGACGTGCTTCACTGCCGATCTTTTTGAGTTTTTGCCCTTTGGCGCCAATTACCATTGCTTTTTGTCCGGCACGTTCAACCAAAATGGTGGCATAAACTTCCATAATTTGACGCGCTTCATCAAACTTGCTTTTGTTAATCTCAACGGTTAATTGATATGGTACCTCTTGCCCTAAAGTGCGCATCAGTTTCTCACGAATAATTTCCGCCATCATAAAACGCTCGGTGCGATCAGTGACCTGATCCTCGGCATAAAAAAAGTGCTCACTTTCCGGTAAGTAACTTTCAATTTTGGCTTCTAACTCACTGATCAAATGTCCCTGCTTAGCAGAAACAAGAAAACTTGCAGCAAAGGGATATTTCTGCTTGATCTCATCGGTAAACTCGACTGCCTCTTGACGGTTATTTAATTGATCCACCTTATTGATCACTAAGATTACGGGGACTTTAACCGACTCGATCTTTTGTAATATCCACTCTTCAGCCGTTGTCCACTTACCCACTTCGACAACGAATAAAATGACATCGACGTCATTGATCACGCTACTTGCTTGTTTGTTCATCATTCGATTAATGGCACGTGGTTCATCTTGGTGAAGTCCAGGCGTGTCAACATAGATAAACTGTGTGTTTTCAATGGTTTTGATACCGGTAATTTGATGACGTGTTGTCTGTGGTTTGCGACTTGTAATACTGATTTTATATTTTAAAATATGATTTAAAAGCGTTGATTTTCCAACATTTGGTCGCCCAATAATGGCGACAAATCCACATTTTTTCATCTTATGATCGTCTTACTGTTTCCTTATGAAATTGTAGTCATTGTAGTTAGCACAACGCTTATTGTCGAATGAAATCACGCGTTTATAGTGCAATGCAATACTTGACTTAAGACTAAATACTCACCCATAAGTGCTCACCGTACCCTGAGCACTAGTCGAAGTGGGTAAGCTTGGGAAGATCACACTTCATAGAGGCTTCGACTTACGCTCAGCCAACGCTTACACAATCAAAGTGGACAGGAATATGGTCATAGCTCAATACTTCATTTTTTATTGTGTTATGCGCAATACTCTATCAACGCTGCTTAGCAATGTGTCGTTATGCGTAATAATGATCACCGTTTTATCTTTAAATACCGCTTGTAAGTTATCAATCACCTTTCTTTCAATGACTTTATCTAAACCTTCTGTTGGTTCATCTAAAATTAAAATAGGTGTTTGCGATAATACCGCACGCGCTAATGACAAACGCTTTTGCTGTCCTTTTGAGAGATGCCTGCCATGTTCTCCCGTCCAGCTATCTAACTGACGTGGCAACTCTAATGCAAAGTTTTTTAAATCAACAACATGCAAGGCATGCCATAACATCTCATCAGTCGCGTTAGGATTTGCTATTAACAGGTTATCACGGATACTGCCATTAAAAATATGCGCATGCTGACTAATAATTGTTATTTGCTGACGCAGTTGTGATTCGGTAAATTGTGTAATATCAATGCCTCCAATTAATATTTTGCCTGCTGATGGCGCATAAAACCTTGCTAATAATGAAACAATCGTTGATTTACCACAACCTGTAGCACCAACAATAGCAAGCTTTTCATTGGCTGCAATCTCAAGATTAAAATGCTCGTAAATAAGCTTATTACGCCCAGAGTAGCTAAATGAAATATCCTCAAAAGAAATATTATTGTGTTTTGGCGTATTTATTTGCTTACTACCATCATCATTAACAAATAATTTTGCCGGTTTTTGTTCAATAATATTTAATAATCTTTTGGCTGAAGATATTGTTCTTCCCAAGTATTGATAAGCCACAGGTAAAGGCATAATCGCCTCAAACAAGCCCATAATGCCTAGAGCAACCAAGGCAATAAAAGCACCACTTATTACACCTTGATGAACGAGTCCGACCATTAGCCATACGCCACACCACAGTGTCGCACCCAAAAACAAGGTCATAAGAGCCGCATTAAGCCCAGTATAATGACTCATTTTTTGTTGCGTTGAAATAAGCGCTTTATTTTGCATATTAATTATCTTTGCATGCTTATCTTCTGCAGCAAAGACCTTAAGCTCTGCTAAATATTGCACATGCTCAGTAATTGATGTCTTTAAATCTGCAGACTCTTCTGCTAGCGTTTTTGCAGTATGGGCGGATAATTTTCCCCCAACAACAGGAATACAAAACCCAGCAACAAAAGCAAAGCCCATGGTCATTAACGCTAAAGGAATACTTAAGAAGCTAAAAAATACACCAATAAGCAAGATCGACAAAAACAGCACGCAACTTGGCGAAATAATCCGAATATATAGGTTATCTAAACTGTTAACATCAGTGACTAAGCGATTAAGCAGGTCACCACTTTTATATTGTGCTAAATGTGTAGGTGCTAGAGGCACAAGCTTGTTATAAACCCATACCCGAATATCAGTTAATAACTTAAACGTTGCCTCATGTGTGACAACACGCTCACCATAGCGCGTTAGAATACGCATCAATGAAAAAGCACGCACGCCAGCTGATGGGTAAAAATAATTAAATTGGCTGGCAATTGCGTAACTTGAAATAGCCACAAACCCAGTTGATGAGATAAACCAACCAGATAAAGACAATAAACCAATGCTGGCTAAAATCGCTAAAAATGCCAGAAAGGTACCAATAAACATCCATTTTGCTTGATACTTAAAAATACTTAAAAAAGGGATTAATGCGCGCATACAACTTCTCCCTCTAATACTTGGTGACGGTATAGTGCATAAAAGTAACTTGATTGATCTTGCAACAATTCTTCCAAGCACCCTTGTTGTACAATTCGTCCTTCATCCATCACGATAATATGATCCATTTCGCTTAAGAACTGTAAGCGATGCGTCAACATGATCACCGTTTTATTTTGCCAATTGTTTAATAAGCTGTGCATGATAAGACGCTCATTTTCTTTATCCAAACTTGCCGTAGGCTCATCCAATAAGAGTAACTCACAAGGCTTAAGATAGGCGCGCGCTAATGCCAGACGCTGTGCCTGCCCTCCGGATAAGCCTATACTTTGCTCACCGATTTCAGTCGCTAATGTATCGGGAAATGCACTGACTTCTTGATCTAATTGTGCCAGTTTTAATACATGCCATAGCTCATCATCTTGAGCATTAGCATCTGCAAGTTGTAAATTATAGCGAATGCTGCCTTTAAAGAGACCGGCATTTTGTCCAAGCCAACTGATCCTACTAAGCCAAGTCTTTTCATCAATGCGATTAAGTGGTAAATCATGATTAATCGTAATGCTTTCATCTTTTGTATGCATAAATTGCATAAGCAAATTTAAAATAGTCGTTTTACCAGCACCACTGGCACCGACAATCGCAATCTTCTGCTTGTGTTTGACCTCAAAGCAAATATTAGTCAGTGCATTTTTAGATTTACCAGCATAACAAAAACTTAAATGATTAAATTGAATTGAATCAATCACTGGTAAGTCTTGAATCAAAAGCTTTTCACCTTTTCCACATTTTTCACTTTTTTCACTTTTTTCACCTTGCACATCATTCTCGCCTTTTACATCTTCATGCTTTGATAAGGCAAATATTTTTTGTAACTCAAGAGCTGCCCCCATTGCTTCGGTTTTTGCATGATAATGCGTGCTTAACTCACGAAGAGGCAAGAAAAACTCAGGTGCTAATAGCAAAATAAACAATCCACCTTGCAAGGTCATATTTTCAAAAGACCACCATACTGTATGGACATTGGCACTATTGATAAACCCCATACCTAGATAAATCGCAACCAGTGCAATTGATGCTGCTGAAAACACTTCAAGTACCGCAGATGATAGAAATGCAATGCGCAATACCTTCATTGTTTTAATACGATAATCATCAGAATACTCAAAGATTTTTTGCGCATGATTTTCAGCACGATTAAATAGACGTAAAGTTGCCAAGCCATGCAGTGTGTCTAAAAAGGCACTACTCATTCGCGCTAAGGTTTGAAAGTGTTTTTGGTTTTCACTTTCAGCGCCCCAACCAACCAACATCATAAAAAGTGGTATTAATGGCGCACACACCAATAAAATAATGCCACAAACAATACTTTGTGGAAAAACAAAGATTAAAATCGCCAGTGGCATAAGTCCTGCTAAGGTCATTTGAGGCAAGAAATACATTAAGAAGTTGTTTAAGCCTTCCACTTGTTCCATTGCTGCACTGATCAAGTCACCACTGCTTAATTCACCTGATTTGACAGGGCCTAATTGATTAATATGCGCAATAACATCGTCTCTTAATTGCTCTTTTACCTTAGCCGCTGCTTTAAAGCTCACAACTTCCTTAAGCCACGACAGACCTGCTCGCATAAATACAATAGCAATAATTGCCACAAAGTAGCTAACAAGTTCAATGTTTGATAGTTTCTCAATATAAGCGGCATAACAAATATGCGCTAACAGATAAAGTTGCCCAATAAGTAACAAGCCACTTAAAAAACTCACTAGAATAGTGAGTTGTACCCATTTTTTAGCAGGATGAGCACGCGACTTTAACCAGATCCGCGCTGACTTGCGTTCTGAAGCTGTATTTGCTTGCATAAAGGTGAAATAAACCGATCTAAAACAGTGGCGGCATTATATACCGCACCACGCTGACATGTAAGTGAATATAGGCAATTTGCGAGTTTATTGTAGGATATCAATCTGAAAATGGTGCAGAAGAATGATGTAAGACAATTTTTAACTGCCCATTTGGCGTTTTAACATAAGCGAAGGTATATTCAACGGTTATTACTTTATTTTCATCATCAGTAAAGTCATACATACCCATTACAATCGCCATATCACCATGGAAATACATTCCATCGTTATGGAACACCACTTTTGTCCATGGTTGAAGAGCAAAGCCCTTATCTTCTTTAAATTTTTTGTTGCCACCGACAAAATAAGAAAGAGCGGATTCTTTCGTTGATCTAAATGGAATTTCCTTTGCTTTGGTTGGTTTAAACATCACTACACCTTTTTCATAATTGTAAGCGTAGAGCGTGTTGATTAGGTTCTGAGCTACTTTTTTATAATTTCCTTTATTTGTATAAGCATCGCCTATTGCTACAATTCCTACTGCCCATTGAGACTGTGCCTTTTCAACCTCAGCTACTGTAATATTATTAGCACTTTGCGTTGGTATTGTTAATGTTTTATTGTCCATTGCAGTCGATGTCGCTGCTGCATTTACTTTTTGCGTAGCAGCAACACTCAAAACCAAAACTAAGCCTAATACAGCAGGTGCAATGCGTCCCTTTAAGTCTAATTTTATAACTTTTATCGCCTGATATGTTGGTAGTTTTTTATCATTATCCATAGGTTTTTTCCTTCTTGTTATAGTTTGTACCCACATGTATGCTTCAGTGAGTTAAGCACTAAATTTCTAAAATTTACAATTTTTTTACATTTTATGCTAGCCAACCGCTAAGGCTTTATATAAAGTAACTGACAACTAATAAGCACCATGTTGAATTATAGCTTATTTGCCGAAGCAGGATGCTTAATTAGGAAACGTTAATTGTAATGTTTTGTTAAGTCACTAATGACAAGACAAATATAAGGACGAACGCATAGGGAGAAAGTTAATGAAGAAAATCACCGTTGAAGAAAAAATTACTAACCTTTACCACTGCTCAATTCTAGAGTTTTTTCAACAGTGCATGAACCGTAAAATGGAAACCCATGATATTGCAAAACTACTCGACTGTAGTGTCAGCAACTTGCGTCGTATCGCGCGCAAGTATAATTTTCATTTCCACCATCCTGAGCCGACACCGATGTTGGCACAAAATCAAAATTTCCTTAAAAAGAAACTCAATATCGATAATTTTCTCTCTCGCCGCTGGCGAATTGGGCAGTATGCTTAATGCTTAGAAAACATACCTCTCTGTTGAAAATTGTCCATGAGGATCATCGATTGTTAAAGAAAAACCTTTATTTTGATCAAAACTATTCGCATCTAATTGCCAATGATTATTTTCTTGCCTAATAAGGTGTCTATTCTGCGGAATACCTTGTTTATCTACATAGTGAATAATCACATAAGCACGCTCTTGTTTGGCATTAAGCGTAATATTAAATGCCCCATTAGACTGATTGATAGCTGCCAATAGGCTAAAGCGTGCTTCATTAACCTCAATACGTTGATCGTCGTTATGATTGCTGTTGTTAGAGGAGTCACTTGTGTTATTACTATTATTTGCCGCTGTATTGTCGGTATTTACGGCTAAGTCATCTGCTAAATACGTTATACTTTCAAATTGTCCAAATTTTGAATCCTGCAAGGTGAATTTAAATGGTTTACTTAAATCAAAATGCTGCGTGCTATAAATCCACTGCGACTTACCATTGATCACACCATTTAGTACCAGTTGAACATTTTGCTGCACACCATTGTGATCGATAAAATGCACAATAATATAGTTACGCGTCACTTCACTATTTATCTCAATGGTGACCATACTATCATTAACGCGTAATACACCGTCAAAACGTTCTTCAGAATCAGTTATCGCGAAATCGACATCATTATTTGTGGTTATATCTTGTGAATTATTCTCTGTGGTTGATGATGATTGCTCATTATTATTGTCATCATTTTGATTATTCTGGTCATTGTTATTACCATCATTACTATTATTCGAGTTATTTGTCGATGAATTATTATCTGTTGTATCCTCGGAGGCATTGTTTGTTTCATCACTCGTGTTATTATTTGTGTTTGTATTATCATGTGAATCTTCAGTGCTATTCTCTTGAACAGATAAGGGGATATGTTTGACAATGCCATTATCTAAAAGTGCGAAACTTCGAGGATTCACGACGAAATTCACACCATCACTAAAGCGCACTTCTTTCGCCACAGTATCGGCATTAAAGGCAACATAACTATACTGACCATTGTTATTAAAAACCGCATAGCTTGGCGTATTTGCATAAATATCTTTAACCACTTGACCGTGTAGTGTCAGATTATGCAACCAATGATATATCAAGGTATCTGTCGTGCCATATTCTGGCGTGTATTGCATGTTTTGGTAAGCTGTCATCGCCCCTTGCGGATCCTGCAATGCCATATACTGCAATAAAATCCCCTGCCAGTTATTCCACTGTAGATTATTGTTGCCATTGGCAGTTTCAAAAAAGGCATTACTGGCATTCAAATCTGCGATGTTTTTAGCAACATACTGAGGATATTGCCCCAAGTATAGTGAGCCACCATGAATCGGTAAGAAATTAATCCCATGGATTTCCTCAGGGTTTGCTGTCCACCACGTGCCATAAACACCACCATCAGACCAGACAATCGCATTATTAGAATGACCAAAATCACTTGGAAAAACGGCATTATCCACATCAAACCAATACTGATTAATCGCTTGATTTTCTAAGCTATACAAAAGAACACCCAAGTCTCTTAAGTTATCCTGTTGTGTTGCCTCTGCCCATAAAATCACCGCACTTGAGAAATGCATCGACTCTGAGGATGACTCTTGATTATTACCTGAGGCAAAGCTGGCATGCCCTGATGCCCACGCGTGTCCAGCATACAGATCGTATTGTCTTAACCACGGGAAGCGCATGTCATTGCGTTCAATATTTGCCACATCTTTAATGACCAAATTAATCATGTCTTTATAATTATGAGCCCACGCACTATCGTACAGTGCAACAACCGCTGCAGCTTTGACCAAATAGCCATAATGGAAATGGTGATCATTTAACTGATCATTACTGCCAAAAGACGCCGGATAGCCAATGAGTGTACCCCATATTGGCTCATAATAATAAAATGCCTGATCATTATTGGCATCAACAGTTAACCATGCGGCAATATCACTTTTTAAGTGTGATAATAAATAATCGCGCTCTGTCGATAATCCCAATTGATCAGCCACTTGAATAAGGTCGGCAACTTTGGCATATTCCTTACCACGCCAATAAGTATCTTTGGCACTAAAGAGTGTTGGGTTTGCCTGTAGTCTTTGAAAGTCTGCCATAAACTTTTGGCGCAGCAGTGTGCTGTCATCAAACTTAGGTAATATTGGCAACACCCCATGAAAGCGTATTGACGTATTAAAATGATTATTCGCGATAACACGCATTTCACCGCGCGCGCTTTGATAGCTATATGCGCTTAACTCATCACTGCTATTAAGCCATTGATGGCGATAAAGTGCAGCCAATGGCGTGTTGATATAATCAGGATGAGATTCTTTTAATTCTGTTTGTATATTAAAAGTGCTCAATACACGACTTTGCTCTTTTTGATACTCAAAACTCACCTGCGTATCACGCACAAAGGCAAAGGCATGTTTCTGATAAAAGCTAAGCGTCTCTGGTGTATTGTCTGGCAAAACTGCCACTGAGAAATAGTCTTTGCCGGATAAATTAGATCGCAAACCATAAACCCAGTCATTATTGCCATACTGCAATCGCTGCCATTGGCTACCATGTGGTGCAAAAATCCCGTAATGGTGATTGTTAATGGTAACACCAACACTATTATTTGACTGATACCACACCTTGGCGATATCACCTGCGGCACGCGGCTCGTCACTGCTACCGATATTTACAGTATTAACATCAGGCATATGTGCTGTTAGGTGATGATTTGACGCATCAAGATAATAGCTTTGCGTCTCTAGTTGAAAAGGTAATTTAACACTTGTTTGTGTTAAATCCAGTAGCAAGCTTCCTTGTCCTTCCGTTTGCCAAATCTCAACACGTACTTTACCATTATTAAAGTGTTGATACTGACCATAGGATCGATCTTGATCTAAGCCACCGCGATCATTCTGCGTATATCGCTCAATACTTTGCTCGTCAGCATCCGTGGCAAAATTACTATAAAGCTCGACTTGGGCGTATTCCAAATTTGTGGGTATTATCTTCCCAAGAATAGGCAAATTAGGTTA
>JAHDDB010000085.1 GCA_020629575.1 Caedibacter sp.
ATGCCTGCTGGCATTTGCACAATAGATAACAATGAATCTTGCCCTGATAAGGCTTTGGATTGCACCGGTACTCCAAGCACTGGGATATGCGTTTTCGCTGCAAGCATACCTGGTAGATGTGCCGCTCCTCCGGCACCTGCAATAATTGCTTTTAAGCCTTTTTGCTCGGCTGTTTCCGCATAGCTAAATAATAAATCAGGTGTGCGATGCGCTGAAACAACTTGAACTTCATAAGGAATACCCAATTGCTTTAAGGTTTCTGTGGTATTTTGCATTGTCTCCCAATCAGACTTTGAGCCCATAACAACGCCAACTAATGGTTTACTCATTCTTTAAATCCCCTCTTTTTGGATAACATGTAAGACTTGCGCACAAATCCACTCATATATAAATTGAAAACTATGTTTGCCTTTATTACTAAAACGCACATGATGCTCTTGTTCAAAGCTTCTATTTTTAATGTGGTCATTTGCCTTAATAACTAACGACAGATCATCAACTAACTGTCCACTCTTACCCCAAAACCCAAGCATGCCATTGGTTTGCAACTGAATACTTAACTTTGGCTTAATTTCGGTGATTGGCATCAACTGTGCTAAATGACTGTATACATAGCCTTTAGTGACATCTTTTTGCATGCTTAGACTCACCTCACCTGTTTTGAGATACGTCTTAAGCACTTCACTGGCATGTTGCTTAGTCGTTGTTGCTAGAAATGGCTCAACCACTTTGGTGATCTCATTAGCAAGTAACGACACATCCTGTGCAGTCGTGGCATGTAGCTTAACCTCAAGATATGGATATGCCGCACGATAACCAAGCTCTAGCTGATATTCAGCTGCTAATGGGCTTAACATCTCAGCAATATGCGCCTCTGAAGCACCTAATAATTGCCATTGATAGCGTACCGGCGTGTTGTGTAGCTTTAAATAAAGCAGTCTAGGTAAAACCTCTTGATCAAACATTGGCAAACATTCATGTGGTGGACCCGGTAGCATAAACAAATGCTTATTATCAACATTGACATAACAACCATCTGCCGTACCTTGCGCATTAACAAGCACCTCAGCACCTTCGGGGAAATACGCCTGTTTCTTGTTATTCTCAGGCACAGTTGCAAAGCGACTGGAAATACGCGTGAAAATTCGCTGCCAAGAATCTTCATTAAACACTAACGATTTATTAAAAACCTCCGCAATCGCCTCGCAGGTCTTATCATCTTCGGTGGGTCCCAAACCACCCACTGTAATAACAACATCGTGCTCTTGCAGCAAGAATCGTAAACTTGTTTTGAGCTTCTCTTTAGCATCAAAACTAGCTAGATGTAACCCCGGCTGAAAACCATGTTCATAGAGCTTCTCAGCTAACTTAGGAGTATTGGTATTAATAACATCACCGGTGGTGATTTCATCACCTGTTGCTAAAAAACCAATGCGTTTTACGTCAGATTGTAAGGCACTCATACTATCGATAAATACACTATCAGCACCCTCGCTCAGTAACTCATGAATTTCTTCATCTGGTAATGACCCAATCGAATAAACTAGCACGGTGTGAAAAGCTTCTTTTAGTTGCGCAATACGCTCACGATTAAGCACTGCGCTATTAATACCTAGAGCGACACAGCCCCACTGATCAAACTTCTTCTTTATTTCAGTAAAAATACTATGCTCTTCACGCTGCCAATCTTTAACCTCCAGTAGAAACTCACAAGCCAGTTTTGTTTTACTTTCTGCCAATTGCGCTAAGACGCACTCTGAAAAGCTCGACAATAAAATACGTGAATGTAATTGCGGGTAACGCTCAACAAGATCCAATAAGTTTTTAACCAAGGACGATTCATAATCCGCATCAAATTCAGCTTTGACCTTAATCTCAATATTGGTATATAGATCTGGTTTAGTTGCCATCCAAGCTAAATATTCATCCATCATTGGAATCTTGGCATGCGTCTCTGAGAAGCGATCGTTTAATACATGAAGCTCACTAATATCAGCCCAAGCTTGACTCGTTAGATCAACATCTAACCCTGTAAGCTTCTTAGCATTATTATCATGGAAGATAAAAAGCATATTATCAGCACTTAACTGCACATCCAGCTCAATCCAGCGCGCTCCCGCCTCATAGGCCTTTTCAAATGCCAACATCGTATTTTCAGGCGCGATTTTATTCGCCCCTCTATGAGCAATGAATTTACTTATCTTCATGTTGTGACAACTCCAGTTCTGATTGCTCAACAATATCTTTTGGTAACGACTTTTTCATATGTACCCCCATATTTTCGAGTTGCACGGCTTGGGAGATTAAGTTTCCTCTACCTTTGGTTAGCTTGTTCAGCGCACCATCATAAGTCTCTTTGCTTTTATCTAACTGCTTACCAAGTGTCTCAACATCTTCAACAAAGCCACGGAATTTATCGAGCATCTTGGTTGCGCGATCGGTGATGTCACTGGCGTTTTTATTTAAACTTTCATATTTCCATGTGTTACGAATAGTGCCTAGTGTTGCCAATAAGGTTGTTGGTGTTACGATAATAATACGCTTTTTAAAAGCTTCTTGAAACAAGCTATCATCATGTTGAAATGCCACTACAAAAGCCGCTTCAATTGGCATAAACATCAAAATAAAATCCAATGAGTTTACCTGCGATAAACGCTCGTAGTTTTTAGACGATAACAACGCAATATGCTGACGAATAGCGTCAATATGCTTCTTAAGATACTCTTGTTTTGAGCTATCACTATCAGCACGCGTATAGGCATCATAACTTACCAAGGAAACCTTAGCATCGATAATGACGTCTTTGCCATCGGGCAAATGAACAATCGCATCAGGGCGCATGACTTTGGTATTATCCTCGTCATCACTTGCTTTAAAGCTTGTCTGCACATCATACTCATGACCTTTGCGCAAGCCTGATGATTCAAGCACGCGCTCAAGCACTACCTCTCCCCAATCGCCTTGCAGTTTCTTATCACCCTTAAGCGCTTTAGTCAGATTTTTCGCTTCTTTGTTCATCTCTTGATTTAATTCAAACAGCTTATTGACTTCTTTTTGTAATGAGGCTCGCTCCTTGGCTTCATGCACATAAACATCATCAACTTTCTTTTTAAACTCATTAATATCATTTTTAAACGGCTGCAATACTTCTGCTAAATTCACTTTATTCTGATTGGCAAACTTCTCGCCCTTTTCTTCAAAAATGCGATTTGCCAAATTCTCAAATTGTTCCGTTAAGCTCTTTTTGGCATTCTCTAATAATGCTATTTTTTCCTGTGCGTTTTGCTCTTGTGCTTCAATGTGTTTTAGGAGTTTTGAGCGCTCCGCCTGAAGTGCTGATTTTTCCTCAGTTAAATGATCAACTTTAGCTAACAGCTCATCATGCTTAGTTGACAACTTATTAAGCTCAACGATCAAGCGCTCACCATCTTTAGCTAACGAATCAATCTTAACCTCATCACTGGCAAGTTTATTTTGCAGCTTAAGCACTTCCTCACTACGAATCTCAAACTTTTGTTTCGTCATACTAAGCTCTTGGCTTAAACGCCTTTCTTGCTCTTGGTAATGCTTATGATCCGTTGTTAATACCAAGTTTTGTTGCTGACTTTGCTGAAGTTGACTCTCTTTATCCTGAAGTAATGCTTCGATTTGCGGCAATTGCTCTTCAAGTGCTTTTAACTTTACTTGTTGTGATTTGCTTGAAACTTTGACGAATAAAAACCCAATAATAAGACCCAATATAAAGGTGGCAATGATCAGTCCGACCAACATAACTTTTCCTTTGCATTATGCTTTGATAATTTAGGCTATATCATGCCATAAAATTGATGTTATCGCTTGTAAATATCACAGGAAACCAAAGAGGGAGATCATTATTCAACCAAACAACTCGTAAGTGTTCAGATCCCCTCAGTATAATTGCATGAGTTGGTGACAACAATTGTAAAGTATTATTTTCGATCAAAAATTTTGTAGACCTCATCATCGTTTCTTTTTCCAACTACAGTTATATAAAGTATTTCACTATCTGTCCTATAGATTATTCGATACTCACCGACGTCTTTACGAAAAAAGTCATCAGAACCTTTGAGTTTTATAACATCTTGTTGCTCAGGGTTTTTAGCTAGCCTAAATAGTTCTTTTACGATTTGTTTAAATTGCTTTGGTGGTAACTTATCAAGAAATTTATCAGCTTGTTTACTTAGATTTATCAAGAGCATTTTTTAGCTTATCCATACTTTTTTCAACACCAATATATCCATCTTTTTCAGCTTCTAATGCTTTATTAAGCCAATATGAATCTTCAATAGATTGCAATCTATCATATTCCTTTTTACTGATCAGGACAGCTTCATTTGATCGGCGTTTGACAAAAACAGCTTTATGCATTGCTTCAGTTAAATACTCACCTAAATGTGTCTTAAACTCTGTACTGCTTATCATGATTAAATAAACCTATTTGATTAATTTAATCAAATTATAGAATGTATCACTTAATAGGTCAAGATGTAAAAATCTTTATGAATCAGTTTAGCATATCCGCAGCTAACGAGTTGCAAAAATTTTATCACCTGCATCACCAAGTCCAGGGATAATATAGGCTTTTTCATTAAGACATTGATCAATTGAAGCGGTATAAAGCTCAACCTCGGAATGCGCTTTCTCAAGAATCGCAACACCCTCTGGTGAGGCTAATAACGTCACCACAATAAAGCGCTTACATCCTGCAGATTTAAGCAGTGAAATCGTTTTATTGATTGATCCGGCAGTGGCAAGCATCGGGTCGAGAATGACTGCAATGCGTTTATTAATGTCAACACATGCTTTGAAGTAATACTCGCGTGGCTTAGCAGTCTCTTCATCACGCTCGATACCGATCATTGTCACCGGCGCATTGGGTAATAAAGATAACGCTCCATCTAACATACCAAGTCCCGCACGCAGTATTGGGCAAAAAGTTGGTAGTGGCTTTTTAAGCATAGGTACCGCAAGCCGCCCCTGCCAATGCTCAATAATCTCCTCTTCAACCATTAGATCACTTAATGCTTCATAACATAACAACATGGCAAGCTCGCTAGTGATCATCCTAAAGTCACGACTTGAAGTCGACTCATCCCTTAATAGGCTTAATTTATGCTGAACGATGGGGTGTACGATTTCATGGGTTTTCATTGTTTAATTTTCCTGCTTACAAAATGTCTTAATAACAAACTCTCCTGTGCAAAAGCCTGTGAAATCCAGTCATAGGCATCAATACATTCTTGATATTCTTCTTTGCTATGCGTGGCTAGAAATTGCTGCTTTATTGCTTGTTGCTGCAAACGTGTCACAACATCGGCATTATATTGTGCATACGCTTTATTTTCGCTAGTCATCGACTCTACTAAAAATCCCGCCGCTGTTAATACTTCAATATATTGGATCATTGTCGTTGGATAAAGCGTTAACCCTTCAAGCTCACACATTTTATCGACAAGCTCTCCAAAACCTATTCCATCTGGACTTAACCAATCATTCACAATAAACATTCCATCTTTTTTACAAACACGATGTATTTCTGTAAATAATGGCAGTTTATTATCCAAATGCACCAATACACCTTTGGAAAATATCAAATTAAAGCTTAGCTCAGAAAAAGGCAAAACATCAGGGTTTTCTAAGTGATAGAAATGCGTGTTTGGTTTCTTGTAATGCTTATTTGCATGCTTAACCATATCGGCATTAATCTCAACACCATGATAATCAATGCTTGGATATTTACCTGAAATATATTGAGCCAAACCGCCTTGACCAAAACCAATTTCTAATACCTTTTTATTGTGTAAGTCAATACCTGAAAACAGCTGATCAATAGCTTCGCTCCCGCCTTCTGACATCATACCCTCACCATAGCAAAGCTCAAGCTGCGCACAATATTCTTGCGGGTATTCATCGATAATTTTCTGATAATCCATTATTTATCCTATGATCTAAAACACTAAAATGGGCAACTCGCCTTCACTGCAGGATATTGTGTTTTTAAGGCATCTTGATACCACATATTAAAGTCTTGTTTATGATACTTATAAAAGCTGTTCATTTCCTTAATTAACCACTTGCCATCTTTGGTTTTATTGGTCATAAAAACCTTTTGGCTGACTTTGTTGCCTGAGATAGAATTTAAATCAAATTTAAGTCCGTTATCACTCAACACACTATCTTTCATATCTGCGCGGTATTGCACTTCAATTTTGTCAGTAAACATAACGAGTTTCTTTTGAGGGTATTTGTTCAAACAGGCATACACTTCTGCATTGGTTGGCAAAATCTTTACTTCAGCGTTACGAATATAGCTCTCAGCAAAAGGCTGATTTGTGCCCCCTTTATTCTCAATAACGGTCACACCCTTTTGGTCAATGCTTGCGAGGTTTTTAAACGTAGACTCATTTGCTTTAGAAAACACAGGGGCTTTTTGGTTCGACAACACGCCCGTTGATAAATAAAACATGCTTGCACGCTCAGGCGTATAACTAATACCACCCATCGCGATATCACATTTTGTTTTAAGATCATCACTTAAGGTCGACCATGTACTATGCACAAATTCAACTTTACGCTTAATCTTATGCGCAAACTCTTTTGCGACAGTGATTGCAAAGCCTTTATACTCCTCCGTATTTGCATTGTATGATGTCAATGGCGGATAATCACCTGTGGTACAAACACGCAATAGTTTTTGGTTCGCTAACGCACTATTGCTAAATAAAACCATCACTGTTGCTGCACAGCTTGTAAAAATGACTTTCTTGATATTTTTGATACTCTTGATTGGCTTAACGTTCATTATGTGCTCCTGATATGTCACTTCCATCTTTATTAAAGCATGTCATCATATACTACATTCAATGCGATTTCCCAGCGCTATTTGCTCAAAGTCTTGCGCTGTTGTCACTGCTCTTTGCAGATCTTGAGCCTTGGTTATATAGCTCACAACTGCAACACCATCGACACCACATTGCCAGACATCAGGCATTTGTGACTCAAAAATTCCACCAATGGCGACAAGCGGTGTTTCTTGACAAAGCTTACGCCAAATACGCAATTTATCTAATCCTTGCTCATTAAACTTCATCTCTTTGGTCGTTGTCTGGTAAATGGGACCTAACGCAATATATGAAGGCTTAAGAGTTAATGCGCGCGCTAACTCAACATAGTTATGCGTACTGACTCCTAGACGCGATCCTGCTTGAGCAATCTCATGCAAATTGGCAGTATCTAAATCTTCTTGTCCTAAGTGCACACCAAAACATTGATGTTTAATCGCCAGCTGCCAATGATCATTAATAAACAAAGATAAGTTATAGGCTTTAGCAACACTATTTGCTTTTTTAATTTGAGCTTCCAACGCATCTGGGGATAAGTCTTTTAGTCGCAACTGAATGGTTCTAACACCTAATTTCGCCAATTTTTCCACCCAATCAACATGATCAACAACGGGATAAAAACCTATTGGATGATACATTTGTGGAAACTTTTTATGCTCAGCTTTTTGATAACTCACCTCTGGCAAATAATTCGCATGATCCATGGCATCTTGAGCATAATAACTTAAATTTTTAACCTCTAATTGGGGTAGGTCATTAACCGCTTTATCCATCTGTTGTGATAGATGATATTTGGCAATACATATTGCTTCTGTTATTTCCTGACCTTGCGCCACAAGAGCCGCAATACTGCTCGCTAAGGCGCAACCCGTACCACGTATATTACCCTCATAGACTGCTTTGCTTTGATAATGCACACCTTGTTGAGATGCAAGTGTCAAATAATCACAGCTCCTTTGGTTTTTGACTAGAGCATGTCCTCCTTTTAATAAGACATATTGTATTCCATATAAGCTTTTTAATGTGTGCGCAATCTCAACATATGGTTTTTGATTGATACTCTCATCATTTAACAAAATAGCCGCTTCAGGTAAATTTGGTGTTAATAAGTAACACAATGGCAATAACTGCTGCTTGAATACACTAATAATATCCGCACTCATCAACATACCACCTGAGCTTGTTGCAATCACTGGGTCACAGATATATTTCACCTGTGGATTAGCTTGCAAAAATTTACTTAGCATCTTAATTTGGGCAACCGAAGCTAGCACGCCACTTTTAATCACTTGTGGTTTATGACTATTGACAATCTCTGTAAATTGCTCATAGAAAATAGCATCCTCAACAGCGTTAAGCGCTATAAAATCACGATCATTTTGCACAGTATTTGCCGATATCACGGCAGCACAATCTACCTTAAAATAGTTAGCCACTTTGATATCTTGTAACACACCGGCGTGTGCTGTTGGATCAATACCACCAATGACTAACAGGTTGACTTTATTATTTTCTTTTATCATTACATTTTACTCATAAGCCCCAACGATTCTGGGTATAGATTTAGATAACTTTGTTGCGCTAAAAACTCGACATCATAACGCGTAAGGTAGTGTTTAATAATCTCAACAGGCACTGCTAACGGCAAAATACCTAAATGATACTGTTTGATTTTATGTTGCAAATCATCACGTTCTTGTTTTGAGATCAATTTGTTTATCTCACGCAACATGCGCTGCAAAATCGCATGATGTTTGCCTCGCGTTGCTACTCTTTGCAGCGCCATTAAGAACATTTCATAATAGCTTTTCTTAACCAATTCAAAGTTTTGCCGATGTCCATTAGCAAGCAAGCGACCCAGCGCTTTTTGCGCATCAGGATGATGTAAACGTAAGATAATTTTATGACGTGTATGGAAAGCCATCAGCTCATTAATGCTTTGTGCATGTAATACTTCATTTTTAGCTTGTCTAGTCAATAGCACACGTTTGATAAAATGCTCTTTCAAATAAGGATCATTTAAACGACCTTCATCCTCAAGTGGCAAAAGTGGGCAATGCTTTTTAATATGCGCCACGAAAAAACCATCTGCTTTGTTATGAATGATGCCATGCTTATCATTGTAAAGTTTAACACTGCCATTGCCGCAGCTAGGTGAGGACTTTTTTAAAATAAAGCCGTCAATATCTTGAAGGCTTGATGCGGCTTTATCAACACCTTGTTGTAATTGCACGCTGGCATCGGTAACTTGATCATGTTTCATTGCCACGATATTGTCATTCTCTTTCAACTCAAGATAAATAGGCTCACGCGGCACACCAAAACCTGCTGACATCTCTGGACAAACAGGCTGGTAATCAAAAACAAGTGCCAATTCTTGGGTGATCATTTTCTTATGAGAATTAGCACCATTAAAACGAACATTATTACCCAAAAGACAGCTTGAGACGGCAATCATTGGTTTATTTCTTACTCGCGTTTCCTTTGTATTTGACATATTCACTCCTTGTAACCTAAACGTTCAAAATACTTATCATGAACACAAAATCACATAACACAATATAGCTTAATTTAGTTTATTTGATGCCAAAATGGCGTATCTTGCAGTGGTGTACTTGACTGTGCTAGCTCTCTTTGCGGCATACGTTTAGCTAAATATGCTCTTCTACCAGACTCAATTGCTAAACGAAAGGCATCTGCCATCAGTGGCGGGTTTTCAGCTAATGCCACCGCACTATTTAAGAGTA
>JAHDDB010000086.1 GCA_020629575.1 Caedibacter sp.
TACTTATCAAGGATGATGATAGTCGCAGTACGTATGTTGTGAGTCCGATTAAGCTGTGATATGGTTGTTTTGATAATTAATCGTAAGGAGATATCCGATGCCATTTAGGGGTTACTACTTGATTGTTCAATCCAGATTTATCCAGTAACGAAAAGACCTCTGTTGCAACCAGCTTTCCTGAGTCATTAAATTTAGTTTTAGATATAATGAAATGATAAATTGATTGATCATATTTTTTACCATAATCTGCAGAACCTTGAATATTTAATTTTACTTTTACAATACCCTGCCCATCAGTATTTACTTGATATTCTCCTGAGGCTGTTGCCGTTGCAATTATTCGTTTGTTTTCAGAGGTTATATGACTGATCTTAATATTAATTTTGGCATTCCCTTTACCATCAAAAATCCATGTTCCAAATGATACGACATCACCTTGATGATTTTCATAGGCGTAAATTCCTTTTAAGCTTTGATTAGAAAAAGGAACAGTTTTCACCTCCGTAGGAGCTGCAGGTACTTTTGCAATAACAGGCGAGTAATTGAAGAACAATAGTACACTTATAAAAGCATAATGTTTCATGTAAATCTCCTTGATTTAAGTGATTGTTAAATAGCATGTTTGTAGTGTAGTCAATAATCTGACTTTTGTTAGTCAAGCACTAAAAAACAATATGCTAATCCATTTGCTATTTTTGATTATTAAATTTATATTACCTCTTGTTGCAAATCTACAATAAAAACATGGCCTATTTATCTATGGTAAGTGCATGTGATATTGTTGAAAATATATTCAGTATAAAGTTTTATAATCTTATATAACTTTAGCTATATAAAATATGTGGGATAGGAGAAATTTAATGATCAAAGTAATTTCAGTTGAAAAGCTAGCGGAGCTTATTCATAAACATGGTTTAAGACAGTATTTAGTTGACTTAATGACAACTTTAAAGGGTGATTTTCTACGTTGGCAAGAGTTTGATAAAATACCACGCCCAGCTTTTCATGTGCCAGATGGTGTCATTGAATTAATGCCGACAGCGGATAAAGCGTTATTTGCCTATAAATATG
The DNA here is from genome assembly GCA_020629575.1 of Caedibacter sp. Lineage (GTDB taxonomy): Bacteria > Pseudomonadota > Gammaproteobacteria > Francisellales > Francisellaceae > Caedibacter. The sequence goes on from JAHDDB010000086.1 coordinate 1,072, forward strand.
TCAATGGACATCCAAAGAATCCATTGCAGAATAAGCAAACGATTATAGCGACAGGGCAGTTATCAAAAGTATCTGATGGTCATCCATTGTTGATTTCAGAAATGACGGTGTTAACAGGTTTGCGCACAGCAGCAACTTCAGCGTTAGCAACTGATTATTTAGCACGAAAAGATGCCAACACCTTGGCATTAATCGGTACAGGTGCACAAAGTGATTTCCAAGCGTTAGCAACAGCCATTGTGCGTGATATTAAAACGATTCGTTACCATGATATTGATCCACAGGCGATGCGTCGTTTTGAGAAAAACATGCAAGCTTATGACTTTGAGCTCATTCCTTGCGAGAGCAATGAAGAGGCCGTCAAGGGCGCTGATATTATTACGGTGTGTACTGCATGCAAAGCACATGCTGTCGTGATTGAAAATAGCTGGATCAAAGAAGGTGTACATATCAATGGTCTAGGTGGTGATTGCCCAGGCAAAACTGAGTTAGATCAAGCAATATTGCCACGCGCTAAAGTAGTGGTTGAATTCTTTGAGCAATCATTTATTGAAGGTGAGATTCAACATTTTACTGAAGAAGAAGCAAAGAAAGTTGTTTATGCTGAATTATGGCAGCTTATATCAGGTGAAAAGCAAGGACGCGTTAGCCAAGATGAGATTACTGTATTTGACTCTGTTGGTTTTGCTTTGGAGGATTTTTCGGCATTGAAGCTTACATATCAATTGGCTGAGAAATACAATATTGGCGTACCGATGAATATGATTCCGGCATTAAAAGATCCTAAGGATTTGTTCTCCGTGTTAAATGAGCATGATGATAATGGTGCATTACAGATACATCAAAAATATCAAGTTGAATTATAGTTTTTCAAGGGGTATGTGCCCAAAAATTAAAATAATATGAATGGAGAAAAATATGCTTTGTGAAACTAAGGCTGATAGTCATATGTCCAATGTTAACCAAGAAATTGATTTATGCATTTCAAGTGAAATTGGTAAATTGCGAACTGTATTATTGAAAAGACCGGGGGCGGAGTTATGTAATTTAACGCCAGATAGTTTAGAGGAATTACTGTTTGATGACATTCCATATCTAGATACTGCACAAAGAGAGCATGATGAGTTTGTGCAACTACTGAGAAATAACGATACAGAGGTTTTGTATTTAGAAGATCTTGTTAGTGAAGTATTGAATGAATCATCATATAAGCTCAACATTATTAGTGAGCTTCTTAGTGTTTCTGGGTTGAAAAATATAAAAATAACAACTGCTTTAATGGAGTATTTGCTGCAATTCTCTGGTAAGGAGCTGTGTGAAAAATTAATGGCAGGCATAAAGAAAAATGAAATAAAAATCACCGATAATAGCCTAAGTTCACAATCTGCAAAAAAAGAACAATTTTGGCTTCAGCCGATACCTAATCTATACTTTACAAGAGATCCAGCCTCTGTTTTTGGGAATATGGTCTCACTTAATAGTATGTATGCGCCAACAAGGCAACGTGAGAGCACCTTTATTAATAGTGTTTTGCAGTATCATCCACGTTTTTCTCAAGCGACTAAAATAGATTTACGAATGAATGCGGGGTCAATTGAAGGTGGGGATATACTTGTTTTAGATGAGAATACTTTGGCAATAGGGATTTCACAAAGAACTTCAGCAGAGGCAATTGAGCAGTTTGCACATGAGTTATTTTTCAATCAGAAATATCATGAGTTGCATAAAATAAGCAAAATACTTGCCATTAAAATCCCTGTGAGCCGAGCCTTTATGCACTTAGATACTGTGCTTACTCAAGTGGACCATCAAAAAATGACGATGCATCGAGATATAGCACATACATCAAGTATATATAAGTTATCAAAAGCTGATGGACAGCAGGTAAAGTGTGAAGAATTAACAGGTTCAATTGAAGTTATATTATCCAGAGAATTAGATAAAAAAATGGAACTTATTTATTGTGGTGGTGATGATTTTATTACGGGATCTAGGGAGCAATGGAGTGACGGTGCAAACACATTGACACTTCGTCCTGGCGAGGTTTTTGTTTACCAACGTAATGTTATTACAAATAGATTGCTTCAGGAAAATGATATTACCGTTCACCAAATACCTTGCTCTGAATTATCTAGAGGCCGTGGAGGCCCAAGATGTATGTCTATGCCAATAGTGCGAGATGGTATATAAGTTTTGAAGAGGTGAATGGATGGATAATTTGATAGCAAAAAAAGTAATAATGGTTGAACCTACACACTTCTCCTATAACGAGCAAACAGCTGTTAGTAACTCTTTTCAAAATAAACATATTTTGCCAAAAGAAATTATTGCCAGTAGAGCGATGTCGGAGTTCAATAACATGGTTTGTAAACTAAAGAATCATGGTATTGAAGTAATTGTTTTACCTTCGCCTAAAGCAGTAACACCGGATGCAGTTTTTCCCAATAATTGGTTTAGCACTCATGAAATAGATGGTGTTAAGCGTCTGTTTATTTATCCCATGCATAATCCAAATCGACAGGCAGAAGTGCAGCTTGAGTTGTTATGTGAAACTTTAAAGCAGAAAACAGGTGAAGATTATATTGTGACTGATTTGCGCCGCATTGGAGCAGTTGAGCACGCACTTGAGGGTACCGGTGTTTTTGTTTTTGATCATGCAAATAAAATTGCCTATTTAGCAAAGTCAAACAGAGCTGATGTCGAGTTAGCGCAGCATGTAATTCAGATTATGGGTTATGAATTGGTTGTTTTTAATAGCGAAGATAAAGAGGGAAAGGCAATTTATCACACTAACGTCATGCTTGCAGTTGCTGATCAATTTGTGGTTATTTGTTTAGATGCAATCCCGGATAAAGAAGAGCAAGCTTTAATAAAGAGAAAGTTATCTGATAGCGGCAAGTATATTATAAATATTAGCTTTGATCAGTTATATTCCATGGCAGGCAATATGATTCAGGTTGGTAATAATAGAGGTGAAAAATATTTACTAATGTCCAAACAAGCAGAGGATAGCCTGACATCTCAACAAAAGGAATTGATAGATAGCTTTAATCAGCGTCTTTCGTTTGATGTTTCCACCATAGAAAGTGTTGGTGGTGGAAGTGTGCGCTGTATGGTTGCTGAAATATTCTAAGATAGAAACCTTGGGGTGTGATTGTGCATAATCCAATAAGAGGAATAACACCTTACTTATTCTAGTGCTAATAAAACACTTCTCAGTTATCTCTGAAAATGCTTCAATAGACTTTTAATATCCAAACTACCAAAGGATGGCGTAGATGCCTATCGAGCAACCAGTAGATCAATATTATGTTATAGGTAATCCTGTTAAACATAGTTTATCACCCCAGATTCATACAGATTTTGCCGCTAAAACAGGACAAATCATGCATTATGAGGCATTGGAAATTTGTCCTGATAATCTAGAACAAACCTTGAATGTACTGCGTCTTGATCAAGCTGTCAAAGGCTTAAGTGTTACCTTGCCATTTAAAGAAGAGCTATACCGTTATTGCGATAAGTTAGATGATCTAGCACAAGAAGCACAAGCAGTGAGTAATGTGATTATCAATAGCAAGCGTGAGTTTATTGGCTTAAATCTTGATGGCCTTGGGCTTGTGAATGATATTCAAAATAACTTAAATATCAGCCTGCAGAATGAGCGAGTTTTAATCTTAGGTGCCGGTGGCGCTGCTAAAGGCATTTTAGGTGCTATAGTGCGTGAAAATCCAAAAAGTATTACTATTGCTAATCGCACTAAAGAAAAAGCGCATAACCTAGTGGCACGCTCAACAAATAGTGCAGTTAAATTGAGTGCCTGTGCTTTAAATGAAATTGCAGGTGTATTTGATGTTGTAATCAATGCAACTTCAGCGAGCGTTGCCAAGGAAAATCTACCGTTAAAACTTAATAACTTTGCAAATGACGCATTGGCATATGACTTAATGTATGCACCAAATGGCACAGTTTTTACTGCATGGTGTCAATCACATAATATTCAGGCAATAGATGGCAAGGGGATGTTATTGGAGTTAAGTAAGATTGCTTTTCAGCACTGGCGCGGCGTGGAGGTTTAGTGAAGTTAATCTACTGCTTTCACATCGCTAAACTCAATCAGCATTTGATTGCCTTGTGATTCATTGACAAATATACGTGAAGCATATTTTGTACCCGTTATTTCAATGCTTTGGATGGCTTTATCAAGGGGAGCGCCTAATGGTTTAAGTGCAATATGCCAAGTGTTGCCGTTTTGCATAAAATAAATTTTAAAATACTGCTTTAAAGCATCAGTATTACCTTTGAATATCGATAAGAATACGGTCGTAAATGAAAAGACGATAGGTTGCTCTTTTTTGGTGATAACAACAGCGGTTTTGCCTTCGATGGATTGTTTAATGCTATCTTCAGTGACAATTAAGGTGGCTTGAAAGGGCTTCTCTTGCAGCCATTTCAAGCCTTGAGTTTTTGATAACTCAAAGCGACCATTTGATTTAAGTGGTTTGGATAACAGTTTCATAAAGCGAGTTTGTGTGAAGTTGCCTGTGACATGGCTAATTTGTGCTTGCTCTTTTTGAACCTCAATAAATGCCTGTTCATTGCTTGCGGATAGTGGATGATCAAATATATTATCTGTTGAGGCTTGCGCCAAGTTTAATAGTATAAATACCACAAAAAAAGCAGCGCTTAAGCGTTTAAAGAAAGAGTTAATCATAATGAAAGCCTTCTATTTTTTGGATAAGGATCTTAGGTGATTGAAATTGTAATTCGTGATTATGCAAAGTTACTGCAAGTTGGGTTGTGTGCCCTTTACTTAGTTTTTGCCCGGTTGCTTTATCAAAGATTTGATAGCTTATTTTCAGGCGGTTTTGATATTCGATCACTTGGCTGTGTACCTCGATAATTTGCCCAAAGTTTGCGGGCTTGATGTATTTAATCTGCAAATCAACCACTGGCCACATATAACCACTTTGTGCCATAGCATAGTAGTTATAACCGATTTTATCTAAAAGCTCACAACGAGCGATTTCAAAGTACTTGACATAATGACCATGCCAAGCGATTTGTAAGCTATCAACATCAAAAAATGGTATCACGATATCGGTTATATGAGTGATCGCTTTATCCGTCATTAGACTGCCAAAAATCAAAAAAATTAAACCATTGTGTTGGGTATTTTAGGCAATACTCAGCAAGGAAGTCACTATATTGTTGCACATAATCAGTCAAATGCTCATGACGTTGGTTGCGTGGTAAGTTAATAGATTCCGCAAAAGGTTTGAAAATCACGTCAAACCGTTTGCCTTTTTTAAGGCATAGCATCGTGTAAACAGGTGCTTTAAGTAAATGTGCCAATAAAAATCCGCCCTGTGGAAAATAAGCTTCTTTTCCTAGAAACTGAGCTTTTATCGTGCGTTGGTTATTGGCAATGTTGGTCACAGGGGTGCGATCACACGCGATAATAATAATTTCTCCTTGATCAATTTTTTGCTGCAATTGCATTGCTAAAGTCATATCAAAGTGACGAACGGAAATTAGACTTAATTGCGAGTGAGGGTTGATTTGCGATAAGGTGTCATTAAATTTTTGTGCATGTTGATTAAATACCAAGGCATTTATTCGGCTGTTAGGATATGAGTTAGAAATCGCACGCATTATCTCAATTGTGCCAAGATGAGCGGTAAATATAATTGTCCCCTTTTTCTGGTCAATGCGTTCAATTAACTCATGGCGATTAGTAAAATTCAAATGTTTGCGTGTAATTTGCCCATTCCAAACGGCGATTTTATCTACCAGGCCCTTACCAAAGTTAATAAAAATAGGCAATGGTTTGACGTGTATATCAAGGTTTTGCTGTTGTGCATAAATATGCAGATTTTGACAGTACGTATTGATTGCGTGGCGTGCCTTACGACTAAATAGATAGAAATAGCCTATGACCGGATATGTCAAAATATAGGCTAAATTTCGACCTAAAAGCTTTACTGTCCATAATGTCAGCTTAAGTCCGATAACACTGCCTTTTTCACGATGCTTTGACCAGTGAGTTTGTGCTAATTTCGCTTTGTCTGAATCATGCATGGTTTCTTGTTTTGCATTTTTAGCATTGTTTGCATTTTTTGCGTTTACTATATTTAAAATAATGTCGTGGCATATGGTAAAACATACCAAAAAAAAGTCGAGTGTGTAGCCAAGAAATACGCAAATTATCACGCCATAACCGAAAGTGTGAGCGTCCACCAACAGGGTAAACCACTTTGGTTGGAATATAATTAACCCCAATGCCTAGCCAATACGCTTTAATCAGAATCTCAATATCAAAATCCATGCGCATGCCACGAATGTTTGACAGGATAGGTTGAAGTGCTTGCAGTGGATATACCCTAAAGCCACACATGCTTTCAGTGAGTGATTTACTCCATGTCTCAATAGCAACCCAGAAATTGGTAATCTTGCGCCCATGTAAACGCGACTTAGGAATGCTTTGATCATAAATAGGTTCACCTGAAATCAGACAATCAGGTTTATCATAAGCCATCTGTAGAAATTTAGGAGTATCTACTAAGTCATGCTGATTATCCGCATCAACTTGTAAAGCATGTGTATAGCCATTTGCTAATAACCACGCAAATCCAGCTAAAATAGCAGCGCCTTTGCCACCATTTTGTGGGAGTGAGATGCTTTTGACCCAGTTAAACTTTGTAGTGATATCAGCAATAAAAGACTTTGTTTCGTCGTCACTACCATCATCAACAATAAGGCAAGTTAAACCATAAGATTGTAATGCTGAAACAACCTGCTCTAAAGTATCACCATGGTTGTAAACAGGAATTAAAAAGGCAGGTTTCATAGTTTGATCTTGCCGCTTGAGTAAGTAGCATTGTCTTTATCAATATAGCGAAATGTCAAAAGGTTTGGCTTTTTGCTAATGCATAATTTTAATGTAGACTCGGGTAAAATCACTCGACTAAATTTGAGTTGTGGAATATTAGCAATGGTTTTTTTGTCAATTTCTAAAAAGCGAGCAGCAAAGGCAATGACAAAGTCAGTCTGCGCAATACCAGGCAAAATAGGTGTATTGTCAAAATGCCCTTTGAAAAAGATCAGATCACGATGAAAATAAATATCCAGTTCAAGCCGTGTTTCATCCTCATTTTGTGTAATGCCTTGATGAATGATTTGCGGCAGGCGGGTATGATCGTTAATCATTGATATCACTTATTGTATTTATGCTATGAACAGCATCACAAAATGCTTTGATTTTTTGGCGGCATTTTATCCCTTTTTGTGATTCAACGCCACCGCTAACATCAACTGCATAGGGCTTAATGATTGTAATTGCCGATTGTACGTTGTCCGCAGTGAGTCCACCTGCAAGAATAATTTTCTGGCGCATGTCACTTGGAATAATTGACCAGTCAAAAGTTTGCCCTGAGCCACCATAAAGATTTGGATCATAGCTATCAATCAATAAACCTCGTGCCTTAGAGTACGCATTTCGTGCATTGATGAGTGTGTCAGCATCTTTGGCACGGATTGCGCGAATATAAGGGAAGTTAAATTGTTCACATTCTGTGGCAGTTTCATCGCCATGAAATTGAATAAGGCTGATATTCGCATCAATACCTGCTTGAATTGTTTGTGGTGCGGCATTGACAAAAAGCCCACAGCAGCTAACAAAAGGTGGTAATTGATTGATGATCTGTCTTGCTTTAAGAGTATCAATAAATCGCGGGGATTTATCATAAAACACAAACCCTAGTGCATCAGCGCCACAGTCAATCGCATACAAGGCGTCATCAAGGTTGGTAATGCCGCAAATTTTGATTCGGGTTTTAGACATATTGGATTATGCCATAAAGTTGATTAATGCCGCGGCAACCATCGATGCAGTTGCAACAGTAACACCCGTGGTTGCCAGAAGTCCATCGACTTTAGTTAGGTGAAATTTCTTACGATCTTCAACTTGAGGGTCTTTTTCACTTGTCGCTTCTTCGGTAAGGATTGAGATATATTGTGGGAATAGTGGCTCATCGCCAAATTCGCCAGCTTCAAACCCTTCTGCCCAGTAGTTATGTTCAACAGTTTTCTCTGGAAATGGATTTAGTTCATCAGATTGATTTTGTTGGCCATGGGCATAGCCAGACATCCATACTTTTTCTAGCTCGTCTAGTTTATCGACTTGAGCGGAAAGAATAAGTTTTAATCTAGAATCAATTTCATTGGTTTGCATAACAGCTCCATGTTGCTTGTCATTTACCATAAGCGTGCCTAAAAGTTTATACCCATTACAAACCATTTTACAGAATTTTTTGCTTTGTATTTTGCGTGCTGTTGGCAAGTTTAATTTTGATAATAATCCTAGCTATTACCTGCAATTCAACTTACCAAAATCTTCACAAACTACTTTACAAGCAAGCACAGCAAAATGGTTTGTAATGGGTATAGGCATAATCAAGTGTAAAGTTGGGAAAGGCAATAAACACTGTGAAATGGTTTGTGAT
>JAHDDB010000087.1 GCA_020629575.1 Caedibacter sp.
TTTAACTCAACCATTTTAAAACCCACTTACAAAAAGATCCCTATAAACCTATGTTTGCAAGAGGGGTGGCAGCCGTAGGCTGACGGGGTGTTTATAAAATCATAGTTTTTCTATAGTGCATCACTTCAGTAACAAAAATAAAGAAAGATCAGATTAATCTAATGCACCATGGCATTGTTTATATTTTTTGCCCGAGCCACAAGGACATGGATCGTTACGCTTCACTTTCGGCACATCACGTACAAACGGTTGATGTGCCTTTTGTTGTGCACTTTGTGCACTTTGTGCATTTTCTTCATCAGGTAGTGATGAAGAGCCACCGGCTAAAACATCCTCATGTTGAGCTTCAATATTTTTAATTGAGTTTTTCCACTCTTCTTCCATACGCTGTGCTTCTTCTGGTGCTTGGATTCTGATCTTAGCAAGATTAGAAATTACTTCATATTTGAAGTTATCAAGCATACTGGAGAAAAGTTCAAAAGACTCTTTTTTATACTCATTCTTAGGATCTTTTTGCGCATAGCCTCTTAGATTAATACTATTACGCAAGTGATCCATTGCATTTAAGTGCTCACGCCAATGCGTATCCAAGGCTTGCATTAGACTGATTTTTTCAAATTGACGAATGGACTGCGCCTCAAGGTTTTCTGTCTTTTGTTGATATTCTTCAACAATCGATTTAATCACTAGCTCTTTTAATGTCTCATCATGTAAATGATCGTCTTCAGCAACCAACTTACGTAAGCTCAGCGAAATAGAAAAGTCACCTAGTAATGCTTTTTCTAAACCTTCTAAATCCCACTGCTCTTCCATTGAACCTGCTGGCACATGGTCATGGAATAGTTTTTCAGCAACGTCATAACGCATATTAGCAATGATTTCAGAAACATCATCTTTGCCTAATAATTCTTCACGCTGCTTATAAATAACCAAACGCTGTTCATTAGCAACATTATCATATTCCAATAAGTTCTTACGAATATCAAAGTGGTATTGCTCAACTTTAGATTGCGCTTTAGCAATAAAACGCGTCATCATGCCAAACTGGATAGACTCACCACCTGAAAGCGCTTTTTTCATGCGATTAGCTAAGCTTTCAGAAGCAAAGATACGCAGCAAATTATCATCCATCGACAAATAGAAACGACTCTCACCTGGATCACCTTGGCGTCCAGCACGACCACGCAACTGATTATCAACGCGACGTGAGTCATGACGCTCTGAGCCTAAAATACACAAACCACCCGCTTCAATGACTTGTTTATTACGTTCTTTCCATGCAGTTTTGATTTCATTAATCTGTGCTTCAGTTGGTTCTTCAATCTCAGCAATTTCGGCTTCCCAGTTACCTCCTAAGATAATATCCGTACCACGACCTGCCATGTTCGTTGCGATTGTAACATTTCCAGGGTAACCCGCTTGTGCGATAATTGCTGCTTCTCTGGCATGCTGCTTAGCATTTAACACATCATGTTTGATCTTTTTCTTACGCAGAAGTGTTGATAATATCTCAGAGGTTTCAATAGATGCCGTACCAACGAGTATCGGCTGCCCCTTTTCAACACGTTCTTTGATATCATCAACAATCGCCATAAACTTATCTTTTTGATCACCAAAAATGCGATCATGATGATCTTGACGTTGCGGTGGACGATTCGTTGGAATAACCACTACTTCTAAACCATAAATTTCGTGAAACTCAAAAGCTTCCGTATCTGCTGTTCCCGTCATTCCCGACATCTTATTATAGAGTTTGAAGAAATTCTGGAATGTAATTGATGCGAGTGTTTGGTTTTCACCTTGAATTTTAACGCCTTCTTTAGCCTCAATCGCTTGATGTAAACCATCTGACCAGCGACGCCCTTCCATCGCACGCCCCGTGTTTTCATCAATAATAATCACTTCTTGATCACGAATAATATAATCAACATTTTTCTGATATAAACTATAAGCACGTAAACAGGCATTTAAATAATGCATTTTTGTCACATGTTGCGGTGAGTAGAGATTATCCCCTTCATTTAACACACCTTCTTTAATCAAAGCCGTTTCAATCTTTGTGTGACCCTGGTCAGTTAAATAAGCTTGTTTTGATTTTTCATCTAAATAATAATCGCCATCAGTTGCTTCTTCGTTTTCTTGTTTAACTAAGGTTGGTACCAATCGATTAAACAACAAATACATGTCTGAGCTATCTTCTGAAGCACCTGAAATAATCAATGGCGTTCGCGCTTCATCGATCAAGATCGAATCAACCTCATCGATTACCACAAAGTTACGACTACGTTGAACCTGCTCTTCTTTGCTAAACGCCATGTTATCGCGCAAATAATCAAAGCCAAATTCATTATTTGTACCATAGGTGATATCGCAAGCATAGGCAGCACGACGTTGATCAGGTGATAAATTGGCAACAATCACACCCGTCGTAAGCCCTAAGAAGCCATAGATTTGCCCCATCAATTCAGCATCACGTGAAGCTAAATAATCATTGACCGTGATCACATGCACACCCTTACCAGTTAATGCATTTAAATATACAGGCAACGTTGCAACAAGGGTTTTACCTTCACCAGTACGCATCTCAGCAATTTTTCCTGAATGCAAGACCATTCCACCAATAAGCTGGACATCATAATGGCGCATACCTTTCACGCGTTTTGCCGCTTCTCTTACAACCGCAAAGGCTTCTGGCAATAATTGCTCAAGGCTATCGCCTTTGGCTAACCTTTCTTTAAACTCAAGGGTTTTGTCTTCAAGCTCAGCATCAGATAGCTTCTCAATTTCTGGCTCTAAAGCGTTGACTTTATTAACTGTCTTTTGCATTTTTTTAATCAAGCGGTCATTTCGACTGCCAAATAATTTTTTAATAATCATTGATATCCTAGATAAGGCTTTTCCACATAACTGGTTTTGGATTATACTGCAACTTATACCATAACAAAAGCCAAGTGCATCAAAATGATCCGTAAGAATAATACATCTGTCACTGAGCTTTTAAGCAGCAGAAAAAACAAAAAAGGCTCACTGTTGCATACCATTAAACAACAACACGAACTAGTGAAAACAACCGAGCAAAAATTACTGCATTTTGATATCCCCTATTTCAACCATACTAAAGTGTGTTTTTACAATGGCAAAAAATTGGTGTTAAAAACAGAAATCCCTGAATTAATCGCTAAATTTCGCGAACTTAAAAAAGATCTTATTGCACTATTAAATACCAGTGAGTACTTTAAAGACCTAAGCACTTTAGAATTAGTCCTTGTATTTGAGCCAAAGCAAAAGACAAGCTCATCTGAAGCACATATGCCTAATAGTGCACAAACTGCATTTAAAAACTTGGCAAAGACACTAGAAGATGGTCAAATCAAACATGCGATAAACAACCTTCTTAAAAAGCATCACCATGAATAAAACCCACTATAATAGCCTTTTTTTTGATCTTGATGGCACACTCATCAATAGTGTCAATGACATCACCTATGCATTGAATAAAATGCGTGCACATTTCTCATTGGATCCAATTTGCGATCAAACAACAGCTAGCATTATTGGTAAAGGCTTTCCAACAACAACTCAAAAAGTATTATCACTTGATTTAGCACCTGACAAAGTCGCCACTTATGCCAATGATGCACTAAAGCTTACATTAGATTATTATGAAGAAGCAATGGGGCAACACACACATATATACCCTGGCGTTATCAACGCATTAACTCATTTTAAAGAGCTTAAGATTAAAATGGCGGTTGTGACAAACAAAGAAGAAGCACATGCCATTAAAACACTAGAACATTTAGGTTTAGATCAATACTTTGATTGCGTTGTTGGCGGTGATACCACACCATTTTATAAGCCAAACCCTGCACCCTTAGAATATGCCGCTAGAATGCTAAATGCAGATATCACAACAAGTCTTATGATTGGTGATTCTGCCAATGATGCTTATTGTGCTGAAGCCTATAACATGCCCTATATTTTGATTAGTCACGGCTATGCCAATGGTGTCGACTTACACAGCCTAAATGCTCTTGCAGTGATTGAGCATTTTGATGAATTAAAAGATTACATTATCGGCTAAGACTAAATGCTCACCCACAAGTGCTCACCGTACCCTGAGCGTAAGTCGAAGCGGTGCATTGAGCATCAGTCGAAGTGGGTAGCTTGAGAAAATCATACTTCATAAAGGCTTCGACTTACGCTCAGCCAACGCTTACACAATCAAAGTGGGCAGGAATATGGTCATAGCCACATTATCTGAAACAAAAAAGGCTGCACATGGCAGCCTTTAGATATTTAGATTGTTGAAATTACAACATACCGTAATGTGCTAATTTCTTACGAAAAGTACCACGATTAATACCTAGAATTTTTGCAGCACGGCTTTGATTACCACCAGTGTATTCCATTGTTGCTTCAATCAAAGGCAGCTCAACTTCAGCCATCACCAACTCATAAACGTTTTGCGGCTTAGTACCTTGTGAAACCATATTTTTATAATAGGTTGCAATCACTTCTTTGATATGATCACGCAATGGTAAATCTTGTTGATGAGCATCTTGTTTATGCGCATCGCCGTAGTGCATAGTTGCAGGCATAATATTTTCCTCTTTAGCTTGATTATCTTATATTTTTGTTACTTGTTATTCAACAGGAACTCCCCACCAAATCATGTTTTGAGCACTGTTTTTTATTGATCTTATCAATCAACTGTGTATTATAAGGACAGGCTAATTTAAAAGCAAGCATAATACTTGCTCAATAACTTGGTTAAACTTTCAAAATAGTAATTAATAACCTTAAAGAACGATATTCATGACAGATACACCATTTAGAAAAACGCTCTCGCTAAAACGCAAAAAGCCAACTGAAGCTAAATCTCAGCAGGAACAAAGTAACAAACCAAATAATAAGTACAAAAACACGAGTACTAATAATACTCATGGCAGAAGCAATAATACATCACAACACAATCAGCGTCCACACAGACCAAAACGCCATTTCCAAGAGCACGAAGTAAGTTTTAGTACACAAAAGCAACATCAAGACAATACACCAGATCACATAACAGCCCTTGCTAAAAACGATCCATTATTACAAGGTTTACAAAAAAAGCGCGAAGGTTTACTTGAACAAATTAAAGTACTTGAGCAGCGTTTGGTGTTCATCTCTAGCGAGCCACTTCAGGCAGCTTGTAATGAACTAAAAAAAGAAGATACTGCCATTTTGTGCCAGATCAACGATCACCTGATCAGCAAACAATAATACTAATTCATCTATAAATAAACCACTATCAGCTAGCACCTCTCCCTTGAGAGAGGTCGTTCAGTGTGAGTCTAAACGGGTGAGGGGGATATTAAAACTCAACTTCTTTTTGACTTATTACTTCGTTTAAACTGAATCAATGCACTTTGCGCTTGATACGCCAAATGATTAAAAGCGTGTAGATTATTTATAATTTCCTTTTCAACATCTGTGGTGAAATGCTTATTCTCACATACTTGATCTAAAGCGTGTTGACGCGTGTCATCATAATCTAGCAACTGGTTCAAATCATCACAGATCGTTTCAAAAACTGTCTTATTTTGAGCGATAAACGCATGCATTTCTTTTTCATTATATTCTGCTAGATAATGCAAACTCAGCAAATGCACTCGCATTTTAAAGACAGGCTCAAGACAAGCATCCATTAACTGTTGCTGATTTAATCTTAACTTTGATTTATTGAGCTCTGCCGCCTGCTTTAGACTCAACAAACTATTGTTAAAGTTTGTCGCATACTCAATTGATATATTCTTAAACTGGTGTTTTGCAAATGATTGATACATCAGGGAAAAATGCTTGGCATAAGCCTCTAAGATATCCTCTAAGTCCTTTAAGATAGCGTGCGCGATCATCTTTCTTGGTCTGAAAAAAACCTCTGCAATAAAGCAAATAGCACATGCAGCAAAGGTATCCATTAATCGCGCTAACATAAAAGTTGCCGGTGACATGCCTTTGGTGTACATCACGGAATAAAGCAACATAACAGCAATGGTCACAAACATGGCTGAATAGGTGTAATTGATCATTGAAAAATAAAGCACAAAAAGTACCAGCAATGGCAAAAAGACAATCCAAGTAACATGTGCCATAATTATTTCAACTAAAATGAAGCCAAACAAAAGCCCAACAATCGTACCAATTAGTCGCATTTTGATACGGTTATTAACAAGCCCTGGTTCAAAAGGCATATAAATGATCATCAAAGTCATTGCGATCCAATAACCACGTTCTATATCAAAAATCAACCATACAGCAACGGCAATGGTAAGCATAACACTGATTCTAACGGCACGATAAATGCTTAGACGATCCATGATACTAAGCATACTTTTTCCTTAATGCTTTGACTTTTGTATAAAGTGTATTTAACAATTGCAAACGTATATCCGCACGTTCAATCGCCTGCTTTAATTGCATATTTTCTTCAAGTAACTGCAAACGAAACGCTCGATTTTCAAGTGCTTTCGCTTTGATTGATAGATCATCCTGACCCAATAAGGCATCAATTTTAAGACATGCTTCGTAAAATGGCAAACTCACCGCATGGTTATTAATAATATAAACATAAATCATTACAATCTGATATACCACATCAATATATTCATCAATAATTTGATTAAACTCAGCATTAAAATGCTTGTAGCATTTAGCTCTTTGTTGACGTAGATAATACAAATGTCGATACATGCAGTATAAGTTATCGCGATAACCCTTTTCGTCTGTACTACTTAACATCCGCCTTAATGCATAGATGTATTCAGTCATTGCAATCAATAGCTTTGCTTCGTAACGTCGTGGTTGGATCATAGCAACTGCTATAGAGAACAACATACAAATAATAATCGCCACACTATAATTAACAAACATCTGAACATTCTCAATTGGCGCCATCATTGTTGGATCATCAATTAAATGAATAAATATTGGCAAAAAAAGCACACTCATGCCAAGGTATAAGCGCAAATTCATATCTTTAAGTGTCAGCAAATAATAGCTTAAAGAAAATATAAGCACCAAAAAAATAGTCCAACCCTTTGAGCTTGCGACAGCAAAAACACATGTAAAACAAAGCCAAACTCCAACGCTCATAATTACAGAAGCTTTCACCTGCCCCCAACGCGACTGACCAAGTGGAAAAGCACTCAGAAAAATAAGCATCACTGAGACTAATAAGAAAATAAGAAAGTCTGGCCATTGAAAAATCATATAAAACATTAACAACACACAAAATGCCATGAATGTAACAATAACATGATAAGCAATATCTAAATAAGGATCCTGTGGCAGTGTATAACTATCGCGATATTTACGTTTATTTCGTCGGTTCAATCGTAACATACGCACTTGCCCCGACATGCAATGGAAAGTTTGGATCTGGATTATCTATTTTAATCATTACTGGAAAACGCTGCGGCAAGAGTAACCATTGATTCTCTTGCGGCACCGATTGCAAAAGATCGGCTGAATCAGAAGCTCTTCTGCCCACCGCCCAATTCGTATCGGCAACTGTTCCTTGATAGACTTTATTACCCATATACATCCGCAAACGGATAGTAGCCTTATCTCCCTTTTTAACATTAGTCAAATCGGTTTCTTTGAAATTAGCTTGCACCCACCATTGATTGGTATCAATAAATGAAAATAAGCTCTGATAGGCATGCACCAATGTTCCTTTAGCTAAGAACAAATTGCTAACAATGCCATTTTCAACAGCATAAACTTTCGTTGCTGCCAACTGGGATTTTGCGGCATCAACTGCTAATTGTGCTTGCTGTACTTTAATTTCTGTGGCGTTAACCTTTGTTTTTAATAACTGAAGCTCACTGGCATTTTGTTGTAATAAATCTTTTTGTGCGTAATTTGCTAATAACTCCTTTGCTGCCTGATAATCAACTTGTGTAGCCTGTAGGTTTAAATTAGCCTCTTGTAGTTTTATCTCATAAGGCTTGGGATCTAAGGAAAATAATAATATACCCTTTTTCACCATTTGATTGTTACTTACATAGATATCTTGCACTTTGCCTGAAACTTCCGCTGCAATCGGTTGAACATTTGCAACAACATAAGCATTATCGGTTGATGTCGAGCGTGTCGCCCAAAAATAACCGACATAAGCAATCATAAGTAAAACAACAATACTAACAACTACTTTGCTGCGTTTAAGTACATTAAATAATGCTGGCATTTCTTACGCTAAACTCCTTTTATATAGACAAACCAAGTGTAGAACATTAGCACTTTTTCGCAACTTTTTAACAAGCAACCTGAACATATTTTTTGTTACCTTTTGAAGCAAAATAAATCCCTATAATTAACACGACACTCCATAAGATAAATGACTCCTGCACATGCGTGATATTAAATAACACACTAAAAATGCCCGCCCAAAAAATAAAGCTTGCATTAAATGTCGTCCCAAGACTTGCCCCTATGCGTTTGATCGCATGATAGTAAGCAAGATATGAGCTTGAGGCAGATAATACACAACCGACAATCAATAATGGTAAAAATAGATGACTTATCACTGCCCATGTTTGCTGATAATCAAAAATAAGCAATACCACAAGAATCAGTAAATAACTCAATGCTGAAACACTTTGACGAACCGCTAAAAGCCACGAAACATCTTGTGTTGATGATTTTTGCGCGATCGAGAATAAAATCGACTCAGCCCCCCAACCTAACATTGCGCAACTGGCGAAAATCAAGCCGATTAAAATATGTGGTGCACCTGATCTAACCCCTGCAATGGAGATAAACATCACTGCAATCACTGATAAGATAATACCAACAATCTTTATCTTCATTGGCTTTTCTCGCAATAAAGTCATTGCCAATATCAGTGCAATAACCGGATAGCATGAAGTGACAACGCCGGCGTAAACAGGTCCCGCGTAAGCAATACCCATAATACCGGCGACCATTCCTAAGGGTCCCGCGCAAATGGCAGCAATGATTAAGGGCCAAAAATTCTTATGTCTGGTTTTAATCATATTTGTTTTAAAACTGCCACGCATCGTGTGATAACTATAAATCCCAATACAAGAAAAACTGTCTTGCATCAAAGATAGTATCAACGCAAATACTAATACCGCAAAAGTTGCCACGCTAAACAAGGCTTGCTCAGAGTAAACGTTCGTCAATACATCGTTTAAGCCCCATAACATACCTGAAATAATTCCAATAATAATACCCAAAACTTCCCCTCTTACACTTGCTTTATTTACAATAGCGAACCCTTTGACTTACGCTCAGGGCACGGTGAATATTTAGTCTTAGTCCTAGTATTCATCATCTAACGATAACTGCTGCAAATCATTTAATTTCTCGGGCATGACTACATCAAAATGCCGATAAGCATGGTGAGTGGCCACGCGCCCTCGTGCTGTACGCATAATATAACCCTGTTGTATCAAATAAGGTTCAATCATATCCTCTATCGTGC
>JAHDDB010000088.1 GCA_020629575.1 Caedibacter sp.
TCCTCTAATTTTAGCGTTGGGTATTTTAACAGCAGTAAGATAATATGCAAATCATAGGCTTTGACTGCCTGTGGTGTAGGTTCATGGAGCTTCATCGAATTAAAACCATTTGCTCCGTAAGATAATTTGCCGCTTAGCTTGGGTTTGTTCATCATGATGGGACATTTTTTAGTTGTATTTGACAATTAAATGCTTCATTCATCACATTATAAAAAGGTAACTGCACCACTGTAATCAAATTACCTATATTGAGCGTCCCTGCTTCTTTTACTGGCAACATCAAATAACGATCATACTTTTGTGACAATCCTTTTAGAAAATAAAAGCCATCTTCAATTTTATCAATCACTGCTTCAACTGGTTTTCCACATTGCCTAAACTGTACTTGGAGCCTTTCAATGTACCTAATCGTTGTTTGGCTTGATTGTAGATTTAACTCACATTGATTGATCTTGTTGATTTTTTCTTGCATATTGTCCGTTGATTGTACTTTTTTGCCTTGATAAAAGCGTTTAAGTTGACGCTGTACCAACAAATCAGCATAGCGTCTAATGGGACTGGTAAAATGGCAATACGACCTAAAAGCTAAAGCTTCATGCTCGTTGGCTTCAACGCTGTAACTGGCTCTGCCTAAAAAGGGCAACAGTGCCTTATGATTGGTTGTTTTGTTGTATAATTCTTTAATATTAATGCTTTCATCACTAAACTTGTGAACGCGATAAGGTATCGGGATTTTCTTCTGCAAACAAAAGTCAGCCACGCACCGATTGGCTAATAGCATAAATTCTTGCACCAATTGATAACCGACACTTTCCTCGGCAATTTCAATTACACCACCATCTTTCATGCGATTTTGCATGAGCTTTTCGCTTATTTTCGTCATCACCTGAAACGCTTTGCTTTGTTGATTGGCGTTGCTGTCAATCAGCTTAGTAATTGTCGCTTGATCTAATCTGAACTTACTTCTAATGACACTGGGGTAAATCGTATAATGCTGTACGTGAGCATTATTATTCAATGACATAGCAACCGTCCACGTCATACGATCTTTGTGTGGCAGTAATGATGCTTGATACATTGTCTGATGATGCAGCATCGGCATTTGTTTTGATGTGCCATAATAGGTAAAGCATTGTTTAATGGCTTTATGATCTTCTTGACTGGTCTCAGACACAAGCTCAGACACATCAGCAATATGAATACACACTTCTAAACCATCATCTTTTAATGTCACCGAAAAAGCGTCATCCAAGTCAATGGATGAATCACTATCTATCGTAAAGCAATGATCTTTGGTGTGATCTTTGCGGTTTGCCCAGTTGATATTAGGTTCGGCAAAGGTTCTTGGCTTAAAGTAACTGCCTAAAGCTACTTTGTCTAGTTGTTCTATATCGGTGATATTGCCATTTTCATCTGCAATGTTTTTCAATCGATCAATTGCTCTTTTAGCGTCACGCTCTCGATTGATTAAAACAAGCAGTTTGGTTTCATCTTCAATCTTTCTCTTAAAGGCATCTACCGACTCTTTAGGATTTGGCTTTTTTGTCCCTAAAGTAATCATCACGCAATCACTGGTTAAGTACCAAGAGATTTGTCTGACTTCAACATCAGCAGGGCAGATTGATTTTATCCACTGGGCACACGCATTCTGCTCAACTAGGTAAGGAAATTCTTTGTTCTCTTTTGCTTTAATCTCAATGCCGTTGTCTTTGAGCTGATTAAGCATGGCTTGTGCTGTTAATTGCTTGGCTTCTTTCTTGTTCGTTGATGTGACACTTGCAATTAGGTTATCTACATAGCAGATACACTCAAAAGCAGATTGATTATCTTTAATCACTGTCTTTGTTTTAAAATCTAAACGAGCAATAACGCCTTGTTGTTGCAACTCGGCAATTAAAGCTGCGGGGGTTTTCTTTGGCTGCCCCTCTGGTTGCACTTTTGTTGTCACTGGTGATTTTATTGCGCCTTTAAGCTTTTGTGCTTCTTTTTGTTGCTGAACTTCTTTATATTTTTGGTGAAACTCATCTAACAGCAAAAGCTGATCAAGTAACTGTTGCGCTGCCTGTGCTTTGGCTTTCTTTTTTGAGGTCGTTAATGCTTTAGTTGTAAGTTTTTTAAGTGAGCAAACACACTCATACTGACGCTGTGGCTTAATATCAAACTCGTTGAAATGATATTCAACTGGTTCAATAAATCCCGCTTGCTCTAACTCCAGTAATTTAGACACTGGGTTGCTCGATGCAAATGGTATAATATTTGTCGCTTTATTCTCTTTATCTTCTTTACCTTGCTGACTGCCTGAATATGTTAATTCATGAGTATTGCTAACACCTTTGATTTTTGCCTTTTTTTTAGCGTTTATATCTATTTTAGATTCAATAGCTAACAGCAATAACTCAGCAGCCTTACGCTTGGCTTTCTCTTTCGATGATGCCGTCTGAGTGATTGACTCAAAGCCATTAACTGACATTGTGCAAGTAAATTTTTTGTTATGCTCTGAGCCGTAAACGTCAATATTACAAACTGGTGGATTAATTAGCCTTTTTTGTGCTAATTCATTAATCACTGCTAAGGGTGTTTTCATTGGCAAAAACCTCTTAATTTCAAATGTTGGTACCGTTCAAGATGCCGTTTATATATCATATAATGTTTCATCGTGGACACTTTGACGCTTTTATCTCCCATATCATGCCACCTTTCCCATTTGTTGACACTCCGCATGCCATCGATCAAAACCGATAGGGCGGTTTAATTTCTTTTGCTGCAACTGGCTAATAGCAATATGGCACCAATGTGTAAAGTCATGCGCTTTGCTATAGCTTCGATTACTCTTAGAAACCATGAAATACAGCCAACGATACATTTCATTATTGCACCCAATTACAACGCCTTGACGCTTAACGTAGTCGATAATAGCAGCCAATGCCTTACGTTGGCAATCAGGCAAAATCCCAACATAAAGCGATTGATCGGCTGCCTTGACTAAATCAGCGTGTTTTTCAGCCTCACTTAAAACAGGGCGTTTTAACTCTTCTTGCGTTGGTAGTAGGCAAGGCGAGTATTGATTGATAACCTCTGGTAAATCATCTTTGAAGTCATTAAATCTAGATAAATAAACACTTGGCGTTTTGCTTGATTCTCTTTCTGGCAGCTCAATCAATAGATAGTTTAAATGCTCTATTAACTCATCAAGTGTCATTTTACCGTACTCATCGATCAAATTATTAGCGGTATCAATGATTAATTGTGTTTCTACCATCTTAACCGCCAATAGCTCAGCGATAAGCCTTTGTTCTTCTTTGTGGCTTAAATGTTGAATTTGTGATTTTTTAGACTCAATGGCTTCAGTAATCTTAGCTAAAGCTTGTTTGGCTGTATCAAGTACGCCTTTTCTGCCTTTGTCGTCATTTTTGTTATCTTCCGCACATTCGCTGTTTTGCTTATTCTGCTCGTCCTCTTTGGTATCAGTGGCAATTGAGCCATTTAATTTATCTTGGATTTGTGCTTTCACATCATCAACGCTAGGCAAAGGTTCCAAGGCAGATTGTTTAACTGCTTTTGCTTTGCGATAAGCTAGCATGGTTAAATGCTTGAAGTCGCAAGCTTTGCTTTGAATTTCATCATCAAGCATGTAGTTGTTAAAGGCTGCACCATCAATTTCAATATAATTTGATGAAATAATCTGGATAACTTGCTGCTGTTTGTCATCAAAAGGCATTTTGACCTCAGCATCACATTCAATCTTACCTAATCCATAACTAGAAAAATCAAAAACAACAGTCTTAACAATCCGAGAATTTTTATTGCGCTCATCATCATTATTCTTGGTTTGACTGTTATGATTGTTATTTTCTTCTTTTTTTCTTTGTTCTTTTATATAAGACTCCGCATATCGTGCGGAATCAGATTCCGTATTTTGTGCGGAATCAGCAGAAACACTAGGTTTGATCGTGTTTTTTAGATTAAGCTCTGCTGAGTTTTTAGTTAAATGCGAATCGATAAGGCGCATCACTTTTGAGAATCTATCCGCTAAGAAAATTTTGATTCTAACGGCTCCATCATGGCACCGTACTCTTACTTTGTGAATCCAGTTATGCTTTTCAAGATAAGCTAAAGCTTTCTCGCATAGACGTTTGCAAAATCCTGTTGCGGTTGCAATATGATCAATGTTAGGCAAAAGGAAAAATGGCTTGCCCTGATCGTTGAAATATTTACTGCCACTAATCCTGAAATAAAGCAAATCAGCTATTTCAGCATAGTTCCTGTTTCCGATGTTCTGGCGCAAAATAGTACGTCCAGAGTGAAATATAGTAGTCATAATCTAGCTCCCTCTCTTTTTATAAATTTTAAAAAACCATCAATCGCTTTATGATTGTTTGGAGGCGGAGAGAAAAGATAGAATTGTTGATGACGATCTTTTTTAAACTTATTTTCACTTAAAGTAACACCGCTAGAGAGTGTCGCTACATCGGGTGCTTCAGCGTCAAGCTCACTGAAAGCGTTAACAATGCTGCTATAGCAAAAATCAATCAAGTCATAATGAGTAGAAAAAAGGAAAGCTGAATTATCCTTTATCTTTGCTACTTGTTTTTTAACTGGCTTTATTGCGTCAGTTTCTTTTTGTCCGCAAGCTTCTTTGTCAGATTCTATGCGGTTTTTAAATATATTAAAAAACATTGTTTAGTTCTTACTATTTAATTTTTCAAAAAACTGAACATAAAAAACTAAGCAAAAAGTTAATATTTAAAAATCAAATAGATTTACTTTTAACGCACATATGATATATTTGTACCTGCATAAAATACAAATAGCAGTCTGGTGCGTGTGATTTTCATCACTTCACTGCAGTTATTTCAAGCTTCAAAGTTTGCCGCTAATTGGCTTGAAATTATGTTCAGCACTAGGCTGTTGTTTACGCTGTTTTATTTATGTCATAGCATTCATTTTCAAATCTAACTCGTTCTATTTCGAATAAGTATTGCATTTTTTCACTTGTATCGCAAAATAAATCTAGATTCAATGAACTGCTATCTTGATTGATAATCTTGAAAATAAGTTCGCAATTTGTTCTAGCCTTATAGTTGTATCTTAAATCTGACAATATTGACTCTGCACGTCTGACGCTAGTATGAATAATTTTATGTATTTCATTAACTTTGCATCCAGCTTTGAGAGAATTGACAGTTATACATTCAATTTTATTGCGTATCATAGTTTAATCTCCTCAAGGTTAAATAAGCAAGTACAAATTAACATAGTAAAAAAGAACAGTCAAATAATAACCGTTCTAAAAAACATTTTAAATCAAAAATGAAAATCCTGTTCAAAAAAGGAGGGCGATCATTTTGTAGGGCTTAATATTTAAAAGCATCAACTTTACTATAGTTAATGCCTTGCAGTAATTGTCTGGTTTCATGTAGAGTATTACTAATTTAGTATATTTTAAATTTTTAAGTTTTTGATAATTATGGTAAAACCTTACAGCAAAAAAAAACATTGGATGGAAATCAAGCATCATGTAAAAGAGTTAAACCATGAATTTTACTCGATCATTAACGAATTAATTACAGATGAAATTATTTACGAACTATCATATCCTTATGGATTTAAAATATCTGATTATAAACATTTTAACTTACCAGACGAAAACGGGAATATCGAAAAGATTGATTTAAGTAAATTTCCTTATTTGCTCTGCATAAACAAAAAAAATGATTTAATATTAGAATCTGATAGAAAATTAATCCCAGACTCTATTTACGGAAAATGTGATATTTTTCCTAAAACTGCTAAATCAAAATTTTTAGAAGTAAAAACAAGACCTGACTCACCTTTCACAGTTTACTCAGGCATTAGAGATGTATATATATCAACTTTAAATTACAATATAGAGGCTTACAGTAGATATAATCATAAACATAACTTCAACTTAAACATTCACACGGAAACACACAGTGATCATTATAAGGTTATAAAAAGTGTTTCAGAGAACACAGGTTATAAGTGGGAGTCAAAATTTTATATGTTTGATGAAAATATAATTAAAAAAATATGGAATGATAAGAGATGGATTGATTTACGGATTTATTTTTATCAACAAGATTCTATACTAAGTAAGCGCATTAGCAATAGCATGTTCCTTGATTATGCTCTTAGTGAAATATGCTTAAACCACTCATTAATCATGAAACCTTATACGATAGAAATAATAAAGAAAATTTTTAATATCGCTTTAAAAATAGTCCCTGCTTACAGCGTTTCACTTGGCAACGATGGCTTACCATTAGAAGGTTTTATTGATGATTATTTAGAAAACTATAAAGTAAACTATATCCCCATAATTTATGAGAATTCATATTTAAACAACAATACAGTTTATTTATCAATATCATCAGTCAATCAACCTCTGGTAGACAAAAAATCCTTTAAAAGCATAATATATTTATCTGAAGTGAAAAAATATATATATTTTATTTTAGATAAAATATCAGAACACCCTTTAACAAAGGAGACATCTTATGCAAAATTACGAGATATAATTGAACTGGGCTTTTATTCTGCTCAAGGTTCTAAAAAAGAAAACTTATCAAGCATCCATGAAATGTATGAAGTTAATAAAGAATTTGAGTACTACAAAAAAAAAGCAAAAGCACACGGGGTTATAAGCTTCAACACTAGGTCATACTTTAATCAATCAATTATATCTTTAAAGTTTAAAAATTAGGCTCTATTATAAGCGTTGAAATACTAGATATTTTATTATCTTGCAATGAGCGCATTTGAGTTTTCTTTTTCAAGGGTTTTATATTTGGATAAAGGCTTGCTTCATAAATAGTACAAATTTGATCTTCTTTATAGAATTTCATTAGATATTCAACAAGGACATTCAGGTCATGGTTTTTAGATTGGTGAACATGACGATCAAAATTGATAAAGCCTGCTTGAAGAATAACTAGGTTAGATTTAACATTTATGATTTTTTTTTGATTGATCAAGTCGTCAGCAGTATAAATTTGCATTCCATGTTCTGCTGGGTCAATATTTAAATCACTAAACAAACAATCAAGTGATGATACAGCAGGGCAAGATATAATATTAATATTTTTTTCTTTAGCTATATTTATTGCTGATTGAGCTGACTTTACGCAGAAAATAGGATGACCATAAAAAATTGAACACACATTATCATGAAATTCAAGTTGCTCAATAATTTTATTTGTAATCAATTCATAGCATAATTTTCTGCTTTCAACTGAGTAATATATATCTTGCAAATCAATGCTTTTTGTTGCTATTTTCTCAACGTATTCCTTCATAATAGGCTCATTTAAGAGATGAAGAGTAACATCAGCATTCTTTATAAATTCTTGAGACTCAATAGTTAGATGAGCAATGCTTTTTATTCCACTCCCCAATATGCAAAGTGTTTTCATCTATCTGCGTCTGGGAAGTGTTTTATTGCGGAAAGTTCTAAACGTACATCATTAGCTATACCCTGCTTGTCATTTATTGAGCTTGTATATTTACCTATCATATTGATAATAATTTGTATGTTATATTCTGAATAAACCATAAATCCTCGATAAGTTCTATACTTTTATACTTTTTCTTTTTTGACAAAAAATTATAAGTATTAGCATATATTAGATATTTACAAGTCAAAAATCAACAACTATAAAACTATCTACTATAAAACTATCTACTATAAAACTATTTACTATAAAACTACTTACTATAAAACTATCTACTATAAAACTATCTACTATAAAACTATTTACTATAAAACTATTTACTATAAAACTATTTACTATAAAACTATATTATGTATAGTATGATTATATACCATTTAAATGGAGGTGTTTGTTATGCAAATTATTAGTATATGGAACCCAAAAGGTGGGCAAGGGAAGACTATGTTGGCTATAAACTTATCAGCAGCATGTATGGAAATAGGTATTAAACCCCTATTAATTTGTCAAGATCCTCAAGGAACGGCTTTGATGTATTACAAAAATGGGAACCTCCCATTTTCTGTTATCAGCCATATTCCTCAGAATAAGCCAGATGCTGACATAATATTTTTTGATCACCAAGCAAGCGACTGGGAGGTTCCAGATAGTAAGGTTATCATAATGCCATTAAAGCCTGCTAGAGATCAGTATGCAACGTATATAGATGCATATAAAAGAGCAGAAAAAAAAGGCAAGAAAATATTAACAGTTGTTACGGACAGCCAGCAGCACAGGCAAAGTGAGAAAATAACAACGAACTTCTTAAAAGAGGAGGGAGCCTTTGTTGTCCCCTCAAGCGGAGTATTTAGCAGGGCTTCTGATGAGTATAGAACTATTTTTGATGCGGAACTTAATAAGGCATATAAAATAAACGAGAGAAGAAAAGAGATGTCTAAGATATTAGGCGCTCTTTTAATTGGATCAAGAGATTTAAGTGAAAACGCAGAGGTTTAAGATGAGTAAAAAGCCAAACTGGATGATGGAGGAAGAGGATAGATCAGATAATCTAAATCATACAGGCGGTACTGTTAATGATTTAGCACCTAGAATGATCAAACAGAAAGCGCCGCCGAGGAAGCAAAAAGCTTTTTATATACAAGATAAATATGCAAATGCATTTGATGATTTTGCGTATAAGCAGAAAAAAATTGGAGGAAAGAGAGCTACTGATTTAGCGGAAGAAGCAATATACTTATTGCTTAGTAAGTATGGAGAGGATACAAGCAAATTATAGATATCGGGCTTTTTAATAAATCGATATAAACTACTGTTACGCAACAAACATAATGCTCCGCCCTTGCGACAAAAATATTGACCCACTTAGTCTTTGGCATTCGCGCCAGTCTCAAATTCAGCGATAAATTTTTCCGCAGCGTCAATCCTTGCCTTGCACACCTGATAGCTTTTTGATGCGGATTCAAGCATAGGCGCAAGCTCATCGATAATATTCGGATTGTTCTGCCCGCTTTGAAGATTAGCGTTGATTTGTTCTAGTGTTTGGTAGTTTTGGGCGTAGGTGGTTGATGTTTCAGCCATGTTTGACCTCCGTTATTATTTCACCATCGTGATAAGTCACCGTCAACGTCTGGCACTGTTTCGCATCCGCAATCGATGTCACATACTTACCATCTGATTTTGTCACCGCAAACCCACGTTGTAAAGTAGGTTCAATGGACATTGACAGGATTCCTCGATAATTACTTTCAATGATCTTTTTAGCGTTGGTAAGCGTATTTTTCGCGCTCACTGCAATATTGCTATGCCAAGTGCTTAATTGTTTACTGTGACTTAGTATTAAGCCTTTAGCTGTCGTCACCGTTGTTTGATTCAAGTGATCAATTTTAGTCCGTGACAACTCAAGCGACTTTTTCGCTGATTGCATGATGTTGCTTTGCCAGTTATCAATGATTTGTCGTTGATACGCAAGCTGCTGTTTCGCATTGGCATAAACAAGCTTGTAATAG
>JAHDDB010000089.1 GCA_020629575.1 Caedibacter sp.
CTACTGGCATCATAACATCCTCATCCCAGCACAGCATCTCAAGTGCGTGATTAAGATCATTAATATATCTGAACTTATCGTGTAAATACTGATAGTTTTTATCCATTACATTACCCTCCATGCATAAAGGCTGATTCTGCTAAAGGGTGGTTGGTTAACAAAAAGCGTTTTGGTGTTTCTGCTAACAAATACCCTTGATAAGGCTGTCCTGCCTTAAAATAGGCGTTGTAATTATTTTCATCGGTAAAGACAAAAACACGACGATCGCTTCGCCATACTGGCCAGAATTGATCTGCGGTTCTTAATGTCTTATCTGCACCTGAGTTTGGCATCTTGGCAGTATTAGCAAGCTCACCTTCATTGGCAACAATCCACGTCAAGCGATCCAGATAAAACTGCGCGTCATAATAATAACCACCATAATTTGCGACAATGGCATGCGGATAGGTTTTAAGCAAGGGTGCGACAATATTCGTCAATGGACGCACACTTTTTTGCGCAAAATACTGCGAACCTGACCAACCCAAATTTAAAATAATCATCATCGCACAGACAAACCATAACATAATCGCTTTGAGGTTATTACGCTTAAGATACATAAACCCAGCAATGGCAGCGATAAGAGAGACGACAGCCGCTGGCCAATAGAAACCTGCAATTTCATTAAAGAACATCGCAAAGTTAGGAATAAATGGCAAGATCACAAAAGCAATTGCAATAATAATGAAAAACACCAAGGAAACAACAATGCTCGCCTTGGTTGATTTACGTAGTGTCGACTCGTTAAGTAGCTTGTCAATGCGTCGCGCAATCAAGATCGCAAAGGGTGTCACCACTGGAATTAAGTAGCCCATTAAAATTGATTTTGAAAACGCAAAAAATAGCAAAATTGCCATACCCCAGACAAATAAAAACCATTCATTTTCATGTCTTTCACGCGTTTTAAACTTGGTGAATACTGATTTAAAGACTTGTGGCAAGAAGCCAAACCACGGGAAAAATCCAATAATGAAAATACCAAAA
The DNA here is from genome assembly GCA_020629575.1 of Caedibacter sp. Classification (GTDB taxonomy): domain Bacteria; phylum Pseudomonadota; class Gammaproteobacteria; order Francisellales; family Francisellaceae; genus Caedibacter. The sequence goes on from JAHDDB010000089.1 coordinate 1,024, forward strand.
TAGACAAACTTGCTCATTTGTCGCCCTTGCTCATCCGTGGCATAACGCAAGATTTGCTGAACAATCACATAATAATGGAAAAATTCAGGGTGCTCGTTATTAACTGCAACAATCCATGGCACTGAAATAATTAATACGACGATTAAACCAAGATATAAGCGATAATCTAATAGCAGACGATATTTACCAACGATAAGCGCCCATAAACCGATAATCATCATCGGAAACACAATGCCAATGAGCCCTTTGGTCATCACTGCAAGCCCTGAGAAAATAAAGGCATTTAATAGCCATATATTTGCTTGCCAACTTGCCTGGCGATATTGTCTTGATGCCCAGAATGACAACATGGTTATCGTTAAGAAAAAGGCGACACCGGCATCAAGATTTAGATAGCGCCCACCACCTAAATATAAGATCGATGTGCCCGTAATCAATGCCGCCCACAGTGATACACGGCGCTTTTGATAGACAATACGACAAACGATATACACAAACCACACACCAATAATCGATAACACCGGATTAGGCAGACGTGCTGCCCAGATATTAAAGCCAAAGATCTTGAGTGATAAAGCTGTTAACCAATAAATCATTGGCGGCTTTTCAAAGTAAATCACACCATCTAAATGTGGCACAATATACTGGTGATTGACGACCATCTCACGCGCAATCTCAGCATAACGCCCTTCATCAGGCGTAAACAGTACTGGCAGACCATAAAGACATAAGGCAATTGCCATAATGATTGTTATCAATAACAAATCACACCAAAATACGCGATCCATTTGCCAACGAAGGCGACTTACCTTTTTTTCCATCGTATCTATAACCTATATTTGAAGCATTTGAAGCTCAAAAGATTATATACATCTTAGGTAATATTTTATAGTGGCATATACCACTGATCATAAATTTAGAATGACTACTGTCTCATTTCTTTGGCAATTTTATCCAAGAGTCCATTGACAAAGCAATGCCCCTCTTCAGTACCTAGCTCTTTTGCTTGATCAACATACTCATTTAAAACCACCTGATAAGGCACATCTAAGCAATCGATAAGCTCATAAGCCCCTAAGCGTAAAATCGCCAAATCAATCGGATTGATTGACGATAAATCATTAATCGCATAATGATTGATTTTCTGATCAATCGCTTCTTTATTCTTATCGACACCATCGATTAAACGATAGAAAAAATCCCACTCAACAGGATGACGATCAACATTATCAGCATAAAACTGCAGTTTCAATTCGTTGACCTGTGTATGCGCCAATGATTGCTGATATAAAGCCTGCACGGCATGAAAACGCGCGCGTCTGCGCTCTTTGACTTTTAGTGACATCGGCAAAACCTTAAAAATGCTAGCTCAGTTAAAATACGATCGCAAATTATACCCAATCGCCAGATAATGTGATAGCGCTAATTATTTTTTTATTAAACTTTGAGCCTCAATTGCTGATTTAACCAATTATTAATCTATACTCAACTTAAGTTTCCATGGAGGACGATAAGGATAACCTATGGCAAAGCATATTAATCGCTCAAAAGGCACGCTTGAGGAGGTCATTACCTTAAAGGCACATACTCGCTTGATTAATGCCATGCTTATCTTAATTGCCATTTCATCGATTTTATTAAGTACATTGTCGGTATTTCGCGCGTTTGATAGTGGCTGGTCGCTTAAATACACTTTGGACTTATCTTTAGCTTTAGCCTTGGTTGTTTTGATGCTTTATCGCGCCAAGCTAAGCAACAAAGTCAAATCACATATCATTATGATTGTTGCCGCAATAGCCATCATTAATGATTATTTATTTTATGGCTTACTATCCCCCGTTAGCATTATATACGGCCTTGCTATTGTTTATGCCTTAAGCTTTTACGCCGAGAAATCTGCACTGATTTTCTCAAGCATAATACTTATTGCGGTTGCAATTATTACCTGTCTACATATAACCATATGGCACAATGAGCATAGCCAACCTATGACCTATATTGGTTCGATTTATTCGTGGCTGTTATTAATAGGCTTATTGATATTTAGTTTACTGTTTATCAGTTTTGTGATTATCTCCATGCGTCGTTTAACCTCACGCTTATTACGACATGTCAATAGCCGCAATGCATTACTTAGTAAAAAGGCGGTGCTTTTAGAAAAACTCGCGATGACCGACAGTCTGACTGATCTGTATAATCGCCGAGCCTTTTTGAATTTTGTTAAGAAACTGCTCACCGTTACTAAACACCATCATTATATTTTAATGATTGATATTCGCCAGTTCTCTCGTATCAATGATACTTATTCACACGACACCGGTGACAAGCTACTGATTGCTTTTTCACAGCGCTTAACTGAAGTTTCGCCCAAAAACAGCATTGCTGCACGCACTGGCGGCAATGAATTTAGTATTCTTATAATGCTCCCCGTAAACGAGGATATACAAGCATTTGGCGCTCATCTACAAGAGAAAATGCAACAAAACTACAGCTTAGACTACAGAACACTTAGTATTACCACAACGCTAGGAATAGCACTATTTACGCCACAGCTAGATTATACATTAAATTTACGGCGCGCTGATTTGGCGTTATTTTATGCCAAGAGCCACAAACAAGACTGCATTGTCTATGATGAAACCATCGATAATTTCTATCATACGGAACAAACCCTCGAAAACTATATGTATGAAGCACTTGCTCAGAAATCTTTCTACTTTCATTTTCAGCCACTTGTCGATGGACATAACGGCACAATCATTGGCTGCGAGAGCCTTATTCGTTTAAATCACCCTGAGCTTGGCAATATTCGTCCGGATATTTTTATTCCAATTGTTGAACGCATGGGACTTGCCGATAAGCTCAATTACTATGTTGTTAATGAAGTGTTATGCTATTTCTGTCTGTTAGATTTAACACCTGCCCCAAGTTTTAAACTCAGTCTTAATATTTCCCCTGTGGTGTATGATTTTCCCGCACATATGCAATCATTGATTGAGCAGATCAAGCAGCACCCAATTCCGAAGTGGTTGAATATTGAGTTTGAAATTACTGAGTCTCAGCTCATGCAGCACTTGGAAGGCAATTCACTGAATATGAGTCAAATGTTTGCACAATTAAAAATGCATAATATCGGGTTATCCATGGATGACTTTGGCACGCAATATTCATCTCTTAATCGCTTTATCAATTACAGTTTTAATACCATCAAGATTGATAAAAGTTTCACACAACGCCTTGATCAACCACACAACCAACCCGTCATCGGTGCGGTTAAAGCCATCGTGCTATTAGCCAATGAGCTCAACATCAATCTGATCGCTGAGGGAGCTGAAACCAAAGCACAAGTAGATAAGTTGATTGAGCTAGGCTGTGATTGCATTCAAGGTTATTATTTCTATCGACCGATGCCAATTAAAGAACTCATACAAAATTTAACTGAAAACTGGTCACAGCACAACAATCAAGCCCAGTGATATGACAAGCAGGATAATCATCGCTAAACCACCGGCTAACAATGGCTTGCCTCCCGATTTAAGTAAGACAACCAAATCGGTATTTAAACCAACCCCAACCATTGCCATCGTCATACAAAAGGCAGAAATCTCGGCAATATAATAGCTTATTGGCAAATCAGTTAGTCGATCTAAAAAGCCAAACAACCCCAAGGTATTTAGAACAACCACTGCCAAGAAATATAAAATAAACTTAGGAAAATACTGGTGCCACGAAACTTTCTTTTGCATTTCCCCATCCGTTTTATTGGCTTTATGGTGTTTAATACCAATGAGCATCACCATCGGCGCAAGAAGTAAAATCCTGACCATCTTAACAATCGTTGCTGTTTGTCCGGCAATCGCACCAAAAGCAAAGCCTGCTGCCACCACTTGTGGCACTGCTTGAATGGATGTCCCCGCCCATACGCCAAATTGAAACTCATCTAGACTCAAGGCATGCCCCAATAACGGCAAAACAAAAATAGCGATTAAGCCATATAATGACACGATTGTCATCGCAATCGCTACTTGCGTTTGATTGGCTTTGACAACGGGAGCTGCTGCAACAATTGCTGAACCTCCGCATATTGCCGTACCAATGGTGATAAGTGATGACATCTTCTCATCAACACCCAAGCGCTTACATAACCACAGCGTGACAATATAGGCAATTAATAAACAAATAAGATTAATCAATAATGCTTGTCCTGAAACTTTAAGCACCGAAAGTAAATCAAACTTCACCCCCATTAGCACGATACCTAAAGGCAATAGCGACTTTGCCGCAAAATTAGCACCAGGAGTGAGTTTCTGCCACAAACGCGCTGAGCTGATCACACCTTGCAGATTTTCCTGCTTGTGAGCTGCTGCTTTATGACGAAAGAATAGATTGCCACAGATAATACCAATGATAATTGATAATACCATCGGTTCTAATGGGTGAACTTCTAAGTTTTGATGATAAATTGTAAAAGGGGCAAAGGGTAGAAAAGCCACGATATAAGCAATAACAGCTAATAGCGCACAAAATATGAGCCCTGTAACTTTACTCATGCCTTATACATCCGAATAACATGACGCGTAGCATCTAACAGCGGCACATCGACTTCAAATATCTCATATTTTAGTGGCAATACATCTAGTGCATCTTGCTCAACTTCAGCCCCTTTCATCGCAATCATTTGCCCGTCACTTGCCAGCAAATGGCAACATAAGCGCTCAAAATCGGCAATTGAGCTAAAGGCGCGTGAGATTACCGTATCAAATAAGGTTGTTGGCTCGTAATCCTCAATGCGAATATTGATCGCAGTGACATTATCCAAATCGAGCACTTTCTTGACATGGTTTAAAAAACGCACTTTTTTGCCAATACTATCAATTAACACAAAGTTAACTTCAGGCAATAAAATTGCCAAGACAATACCTGGCAAACCACCACCACTACCAACATCAACAACATATTTACCTTTAATAAAAGAAACTACCGACATGCTATCAAAGACATGCTTTACCAGCATTTCATCCCACTGGGTAATTGCCGTCATGTTATAGGTTTTATTCCACTTTTTAAGCAATGATAAATAATCAATCAAACGATTGATCTGCTCATCATCAATCGTAAGATTAAACTTCTCTGCAGCTTGGCGAATCTTGACTTTGCTATCATCAAGCATGTTATTCAAACAATCTAATGTAATCATTTTGTTTACAAACCCTTCCAAATCCTAATTGTCGTTTTTGAGTATATACCGCCCGTGAATCATTTTACAGCATTTCTGTTATTGAATTTCTCATCCTTTGTGGTATGTCCCTCTATATATTTAATCAACGATAATCCAATATCTCCAAACTCTGGCATAACTGCCAAAATTTAAGCTTAACCGGTGATTTTAGGGATTGTTTACGCATCACAATACCCACCGTTACTGCTGTCATATCAGCAATACTGAGCATTTTGATTTTGCTTGCCAAATGATTATGTTCAACGACAACTCTCGGCAATACAGACACACCAACACCCGATGCAACAAGTGACAAAATCGCTTCATTACCATCGACTTCGCCATATATTCGCGGTAATTTTTTTTGCCCTATTAACCATGTATCTATCGTGTTATCGTTTAAAAACTGAATGGGCATAATAAAAGGATATTGCGCTAAGGCTTGATCGATCGACTGCACATCACTGTCTTTTGACACGACTAATACCATACTGGTGATCAGCACAGGATGGGCGCAGAGATTATCATCAAACTTATGCTCATCAATAAATGAAATGCCCGCATCCATTTGGTTACTGGCAACCAAATTAAGTGCATTTTGCATTGATCCTGTTTCTAATTGCAACTGAACATTGGGATAGCGCGCATTCAATGCCTCAATAATCCGTGGCAAAATCACATATGACGCCGTCACCGTACAAAACAGGCGAATATCACCGCGTAAATTATCCTCATCTGGATGCAGTAATGCAAATAACTCATCATTTGCATCAAGCACTTTAATACTAAAGTCATACATATATCTACCAGCGTCAGTTAATGAAACATTACGGTTATTGCGCTCAAAAAAACTTGCCTCATAACTTTCTTCAAGCTTTTGAATAACCCTTGTCACCGCCGAAGGGCTTAAATAACAGCGCTCTGCGGTTTTACTGAAACTAAGCGTTTCTGCCAATGTTTTAAACACTTCTAAACTTTTCACGTTCATTCACTATCACTCCAACATTCACGTGATTTAATAATTATTGCATAATACGCAATATATAATTGATGATAATTCACTTTATTTCAACACCAAATTTATAGCACAATAAGTTTATCGGCGAATTTTATTTTTAAAATATTAAATATTAAAAACAACGAGGTAAGACCACATGAGGATCCAAAGTAATATTTTTGACGTTAAAGAGTACAACTTAGGCGGCAGCAGTGAGACAATTGTTGCCGGAGGTCGTCATTTATTCTCAAAACTGCCACAAGCATTTGATGGGATCAAAAAAATCGGTGTGATTGGCTGGAGCTCACAAGGTCCAGCACAGGCGCAAAACTTGCGTGATTCACTCGCTGATACTGATATTAAAGTGTGTGTTGGTTTACGTGCCAACTCCAAATCAGAAAAATCTGCTGAGGCAGCAGGCTTCTCTAAAGCAGATGGTACATTAGGTGAGATGTTTGACGTTATTTCTAAATCTGATTTAGCGATCATTTTGATTTCAGATGCAGCACAAGCTGAACTTTACAAAGAAATTTTTGCTGCGGCAAAACCAGGCAGTACTCTTGGCTTTTCTCATGGTTTTTTAATCGGCTATATGAAGACAATCAATGCGCCAATTCGCAATGATATTAATATCGTTGCGATGTGTCCAAAAGGGATGGGACCTTCGGTAAGACGACTTTATGAACAAGGCAAAACAGTTAATGGTGCCGGCATTAACAGTAGCATTGCCGTTTATCAAGACATCAATGGTAAGGCAACTGATTATGCGCTTGCTTGGGCAATTGCCTGTGGCGCACCATTTGTTTTCCCTACGACAATGGAGATGGAATATCGTTCAGACATTTTTGGCGAGCGCGGTGTATTACTCGGTGCTGTTCATGGTATTATTGAAGTGCTTTATCGCCACTTTACCGATAATGGCGTTAATCCTGAAGAAGCCTTCAAGCGCACTGCTGAAGCAATCACAGGAAATATCTCAAAGACTATCTCAACACAAGGCCTTAAGAAGGTTTATGACAGCTTTAGCCCCGCGGATAAAGAGAAGTTTGAAAATGCCTACAATGCTGCCTATACACCCTGCTTAGATATTCTTTTTGAGATCTATGAAGATGTTGAAAGCGGCAATGAATTTCGATCCGTCACCTTGGCAGGCAAACGTCATTCGCGCCTACCAATGGGCAAAATTGATGGCACTGACATGTGGAAAGTCGGCGAGAAAGTACGTAGTGGGCGCGATAACAACAATATGCCAAATGACCCAATTACTGCTGGTGTTTACCTTGCCTGCATTATCGCCCAAGTTGATGTTTTAGCTGAAAAGGGTCATAGCTATTCAGAAATAGTAAATGAGTCAATTATCGAAGCCGTTGATTCACTTAATCCATATATGCACTTCAAAGGTGTTGCGCACATGGTTGACAACTGCTCAACCACTGCACGCCTTGGCGCACGCAAATGGGCGCCACGCTTTGACTATAACTTAATGCAACAAGCAATCCCTGCAATCGATCAAAAAGCTCAAGGCAATGCACCATTTACAAAATTTGCAAATCACCCTGTACATGAAGCATTAGCGGTCTGCTCAACTTTGCGTCCATCGGTTGATATTAGTGTTGTTTGCTAACAAAAAATCCATTGTTGCTAAACTTATTTCTTCAGTTGGTAGAACTTTTAGAACCAACCATTTTTTGGCACGACAGGAAGATAGAGTTTTTGCTCTGGGCTAATCACGTTTCCTTTCAAGTGATTCAATGATTTAATGCAGCTTTCAGTCGTATTATTTGCTTTAGCAATCTTGCTTAAACTATCACCTTTTTTCACTGTATAGGACTGTAAGGTTTCGGTCTGGCAATACTGATCCGGTGTGAGATATACCGTTTTTGTCGCACATCCTGCCAACAACAAACCAGCTGCTGCTAGCGCGCTTAAGCTCAATAGTCTTTTCTTACTCATCATTTTCAACTCCTATGTTTAATGTTT
>JAHDDB010000090.1 GCA_020629575.1 Caedibacter sp.
CTTTACAAGGAGAAGAATTAAATGAATAGAAAAGATCCCTATAAACCTATGCTTGAAAAGAGGGGAATTAGGCGAGGGTGATTTTAATTCCCCTCTTTTCAAGAGGGGTGCCGAGCTTGCGAGGCGGGGTGTTGGAATAGAAAAAGTGCGTAACCTCAGTTACTAAGAAATATATTTGAGCAAGCCCTTTGTTGAACTGTCATAATTCTCATTATCAAAATCTTGTTGTTCTAAGCTTGTTAAAATCGGCTTACCTAAGGCTTTACCTAGCTCCACTCCCCACTGATCAAAGCTGTTGATTCCCCACAAAATACCTTGGACAAATATTTTATGCTCATATAAGGCAATCAACTCACCTAATGCATGCGGGCTTAGCTCATCAATAACTATCGTGTTGCTTGGCTTATTGCCCGCAATGACTTTTTGCGGTGCTAATGTATTGATCTCATTCTCTGCTAATCCTTGTGCTTTGAGCTCATCAATGACGTCATCTAATGATTTACCTTGCATCAAAGCTTGCGATTGTGCCAAGCAATTAGCCAATAGTGCTTGATGATGATCTTTCAAGGAATGGTGAGGCTTTTTAATTGCAATAAAATCAGCAGGCACAATAACATTACCTTGATGTAATAGCTGATGAAACGCATGCTGGCCATTAGTACCGACACCTCCCCAGAGCACGACACCTGTTTGCTCAGAGCTTAAGCTACCATCTTTTTTGCATGACTTGCCATTGCTTTCCATATCTGCTTGCTGCAAATAATCAACCAAATGGCGCAAACGCTCATCATACGCCAAAATCGCCTGTGATTGCGTGTAATAGAAATCACTATATAAAGTTGCGATCAAAGCAATAATAATCGGCATATTCTTTGTCAATGGCGCACTTTTGAAGTGGCTATCCATCGCAAAAGCCCCTTTTAATAAGTCTTCAAAATGATCAAAGCCAATCGCAAATACAATCGCCATGCCAATTGAGGACCATAGCGAATAGCGTCCACCGACCCAATCCCACATTTGGAAACAGTTATCAAGATCAATGCCAAAAGCCTCTACTTTATCAAGTGCACTGGATACCGCGACGAAATGCTTAGCCACGGCGGCTTGATCTTGTTTGTAGAATTCAAGTAACCATTTGCGTGCAGTCATGGCATTCATCAAGGTTTCTTGTGTGGTAAATGATTTAGATGCCACAATAAACAACGTGGTCTCAGGATTAAGCTTGGTGGTAATACTCAAAATAGATTGAGCATCAACATTTGAGACAAAGTGCACCTGTGTTTTGTTTAAGTGATAAGGTGCTAACGCCTCAACCACCATTCTAGGTCCCAAATCAGAGCCACCAATACCAATATTAACAACATCAGTGATCTCTTTGCCTGAATGCCCACGCCATTGCCCAGTATGGACTTTTTCAACCAACGCTTTGACACGCAAACGCTCTTTGATAATTTCAGGTTTAACATCAACACCATCGACCATAATCGCTTGATCAGAGAAATCACGCAATGCAGTATGCAATACAGCGCGATGCTCACTGGTATTAATCTTCTCTCCAGCAAACATTTTATCGCGATACTTCTCAACCTTTGCATCACGAGCCAACTCAAAAAGTGTCGCTAAGATATCATCCGTTAACTTATTTTTTGAATAATCCAATAATAAACTATCAACCTGCAAATGATATTTATTAAATCGATCTTCATCTGCTTTAAATAAACGTTTGATATCTAAGCTTGAATAATCCGTCTTCAGCAAATGCTCTAACTGCTGTCTTATATGTTGATTCATTTTAATTCCTTGCTCTTATCCCTTATCCAATTCACTGGCAGCGGTCTGATCAATATGCCAAACTAAGCGCCCAGTTGTGAGATTCACCGCTTTAGCCGGATAATCTATCGTCACACTCTCGCAATCAAATACCTTAGCTAACATAGTGGCTTTGTTTTCACCTGTCACTAAGAAGTCAATCGCTTTGGCATTGTTAAGTACTTTAAGTGTCAAGGTAATCCGTGTTTGCTTTGTGCTTGGATGCACGGCAACCTCAACCCATTTATCTGATGATAATGGCACACCATTGACAAATAAAGATGCGGTATGCCCATCATCACCCATACCTAACCATACCCAATCAAACTGCGGCACGCCATCGATTTGTGGTACATGCTTTTTTAACTGGCTAACATAGTTAAGGGCGGCTTGTTCAGGTGAAATATCGCCTTGCATTGGATGTAAATTCTCCCTTGGGATACCAACACTTGCAAACAATAACCTATCGGCCTCACCGAAATTACTTTCTTTATCCGTAAAATCGACACAACGCTCATCACACCACCAAAAATGAAGCTTCTGCCAATTGATTGCCGTGGATTGCCCTAGTTGATTAATCAGCTCAAAGATACTCTTAGGTGTTGTACCACCTGATAATGCAATATGCACACAATCTTGTGTCGAGTGTGACAATGTGACTAGCTTGTCAAACATCGCATAAGCGATATCTTCTTGCTCCTGATAGATAATATATGACATTGATTTCCTCAAATTATTTCTTATTTTTAAACTTCCTAACTCATTGGTGTTACGCACTTTTTTACCTCAACACCCCGCCTCGCAAGCTTAAGCACCCCTCTTGCAAAGAGGGGAATAAAAACCACCATTGCCTAATTCCCCTCTTTACAAGAGGGGTGGCAGCCATAGGTTGACGGGGTGTTTTAAAATCTCCACCATGCGCTATTACTTTTTCTGCTTAAAGACAGATGATGGATTGCGCCAAGTGTGTCCAAGCTCAGCAAGCATCTTATCGGCTTCAACAGGACCAAATGAGCCACTTGGATAAAAGCTTAATAAGTCTTTACCATGCTTTTGCACATACTGAATAATCGGGTCAATGATATTCCAACAGGCTTCGACCGCATCATTTCGAGCAAACAGCGTATTATCGCCCTGCAAGGCATCGAGAATCAAGCGCTCATAGGCAGTTGGCATTGATTTCTGTGCAAAGTCAGAGTAGTAAAAGCCCATATCGACTTCATGCGTTTTAAAGCCACTGCCTGGTTCTTTGGCAGCAAAGCTTAATTTAATGCCCTCATCCGGCTGAATACGAATCACCAATTGATTTTTAAATTTGGTAATCTTTTGCACTTGAGAGAAGAACGGATGAGGTGTGGCTTTGAAATTAATCACCACCTCAGACACACGCTGATTCAAGCGCTTACCAGTACGCACATAAAACGGCACATTATGCCAACGCCAATTATCAATAAAAAAGCGAATCGCGGCATAAGTTTCCGTTGTTGAGTTTGTAGCAACACCCTCTTCATCGCGGTAGGCACCTTTACAAACACCTTGCACACAGCCTTCTTGATATTGTCCTGTGACAACATTCTCTTTAATATCTTCAGCAGTCTTAAAGCGACGAATCGATTGAAATACCTTTAAGGTTTCATTACGAATTGAATAAGCATCCATCTTTGCCGGTGGCTCCATGGCGACAATGCCTAATAGCTGCAACAGGTGATTTTGTATCATGTCACGAATCGCCCCATTTTGATCATAGTAACCAGCACGCGAGCCCAGACCAATTGCCTCATTGGCATAAATCTGAACGTTCTCAATATGTGAAGCATTCCAAAGTGGCTCAAAAATCGCATTAGCAAAGCGAAATACCAATAGGTTTTGAACGGTTTCTTTCCCTAAATAATGATCAATACGAAACAACTGTGACTCTTGATAATGCTGCAATAAATGCGCATTCAAAGCTTGAGCACTTTGCTCATCTGTGCCAAAGGGCTTCTCAATAATAATGCGTTTATAACCATCGCTTTCGTCATTAAGCCCAAGCTTGGCAATATGCTGTGGAATCTCATAGTACAAGCTCGGTGGCGTTGACAAGTAAAACAAAAAATTATGCTCAAGCTTGTGTGTTTTACACAGTGCCTTTAAGCGCTTTTGTAAACAGACATAGCCTTCATCTTTATAGACATCTATCTGCTGATAAAACACTTGTGCCAAGAACTTATCGATCGCTTTTTTTTCTTTTGGATGCTCCTCCAGCAATGCTTCTTGCATTTTTTGACGAAAACGCTCATCATCAAACTGGCTACGCGACACCCCTAATACAATATTGCTTTTACTTAAGTCTTTTTGCTGATAAAGACTAAATATTGCCGGCATTAATTTGCGTGCGGTTAAATCCCCAGAGGCGCCAAAAATGACGATAACTCCGTTTGCTAGCTTCTTTTGCATTAAGCTTCTCTAGTTAGTGATCAAACGCCGTTAGTTATATCATTTTTTACTGGTAATTTCATCTGCTGATTGCTTTGATCCTGAGAATAAATTAAGACTTAAGCCATGAATTAAAGATTTGAACATCTCGCTCTGATAACGTGCCTGCATCAAGCTTAAGTTGCAAGACATCGGTCACATATTGGTATTTCGCCGTCGCTAACAATGACATGCTTTCATATAATTTTTGTAGCTGATCTAATACCTCAGTAATGGTTGAACTACCCACTTTATAACGCGCTTGATATTGCTCATATGCAGCTTTTGCTGCAATTACTGATTGCTTATAGGCTTCGATTTGTTTGACACCAGAGACTACATTATAAAAGTCAACCTCAATATTCTGAGTGATGCTGCGTTGCTGATCAAGGGTGGTAAATTCAGCTGCTTGATAATCAAACGCCGCTTGCTTTCTAGCGGCATAATCACTGCCACCATTTAGAATATTCCAACTAAAAGTTACACCAACATAGCCATTGCTATAGTTACCTAAAGGCAGGGTTGCTGCATCTGTTGCAAAACTATTACCAGAGTTATCATTGACACTATAATTTGCCATCAAACTGACATTTGGCAAGAAATTACCCGTTGATGCAGACCACGTTTTCGCCGCTGCATTTTGCGTATAAATCTGCGCTTTGAGATTTGGGTTACTGGCATGTGCACGCTTAACCCACTCGTCAATATTATCAGGTGCCGGATTAGTGAAATTAACATTACTCTTTAAATCAGCCAATGATTTATTATCGACACCCGTGTATTGATACAAAGCATAATAAGCTGACTCAAGACTGTTCTCAGCCGCCTTTAAATCCGCTAATGCACTATAGTAATTTGCTTCAGCAGTCTTAACATCAACACTGGTTGACATCCCAACTTTAAGCTTGAGCTTTGATTGATCTAATGTGCTTTTAACAGATTTTAATTTCTCTTTTAAAAAGACAACCTGCTCTTTAGCATTAAGCACATTAAAGTATGCTGTTGCCACATCCAGAATAAACTGCTGCTTTTGTGCATTATAGGTTTCTTCAGCACTTAAGGCACTTTGTTTTGAGGCTTGATAAGTCTGATAATCACCATAGTTGAAAAGTGTTTGCGTGAGCGTGATACCTGCTGTATAGCTGCGATAACTGCCACTTTCTGGTGTTGTCTGAACCTGATTAAGTGTGGCTCCTGCGTTTAAGCCGATATTTGGTAGCAAAGCACCCAAGGCAATGGGCTCGGCCATTTTACTTGATTGCATCGTGTAAAAGTCAGCTTTATATTGCGGAGAGTTATCAAGTGCTTGTTGGTAAACTTGCATCAAATTTTCAACAGGTGCTTCAGTGGCTGCCATAGCAGCACCCGAGCTTACAATAATTGATATTCCAAGAAGTGTTTTTATTTTAAAGGTCATACCTTTTCTTCCTAAGTTTAATGTTCGATATAGCACCTTGCTATTATAGTCTGTCTTTTACCCATTCATGCACCGAAGTCATCGCTTTTGGTAAATTTTGTGGATCATTGCCACCTGCTTGCGCCATATCAGGGCGCCCACCACCTTTACCGCCAACTTGATTTGCAATGAAATTGATTAATTCACCGGCTTTTATCTTATCCGTAATTGCTTTACTCACACCTACGGCAATTTGTGCTTTACCTTCATTTTCAGTAGAAAGTGCAACAACTACTTTGCTTTTTTGTGCTTTGTATTGATCAATTTTTTCACGTAGCACACCCATATCAACATTTGGTAATAGCGCTGAGACCAGTGTGACATCATCAATTTGTGCTTCATTAATAGCAACAGCATCGCCTGATGAAATTTGCTGTTTTAAACCTTTAATCACCTTATCTTGTGCCTTGATTTGCTGCTGCAATTTCAACAATTTATCCAAGACATTATCATCACTAGATTTTAAAAGCTCATGAATTGTTATTAATGTCTCTTCTTTTTCCTCTATATAGTTCTCAGCATAAAGCCCTGTGACTGCTTCAATACGGCGCACGCCAGAAGCAATACCACTTTCAGCGGTTATTTTAAATAAACCAATATCACCCGTTTGGGTGACATGCGTCCCTCCGCAAAGCTCAATAGAGAAATCGCCAACGCGCAATACACGCACGATATCACCATACTTCTCACCAAAAAGTGCCATCGCACCCATATCTTTTGCCGCCTCAGGCGACGTCTCTATCGTTTCGACAACAAGGTTTTGACGAATAATCGCATTGACTAAATGCTCTACTTCTTTTATTTGCTTTGTCGTAACTGCTGATGGGTTTGAGAAATCAAAACGTAATTTATTACACTCTACCAATGAGCCTTTTTGCTCAACATGACAACCAACAATTTCGCGTAATGCTGCGTGCAATAAATGTGTTGCGGTGTGATGCGCTGCCGTTGTTGTACGTTTATTAGAGATTTGTGCGGTCACTTCATCATCAATAGCGAAACTTCCCTTTGTTATCTTACCAATGTGTAAAAATGCAGATCCTGATTTTTGCACATCCTCAACGGTGAACTCACTACCTAATGCCTCAATCACACCTTTATCGGCAACCTGTCCACCAGACTCCGCATAAAAAGGTGTTTGATTCAAGATAACAACACCTTCTTGCCCTGAAATAAGTTTATCTGTTTTTTTGCCCTGACTAAAAAGCGCTAACACCTGTGCATCAGACACCGGCACTGAGTAACCAACAAAAGTTGTCTGTAAATCTGTCTTGATCATTTGATTATAGTCAACACCAAATTTACTGGCTGATTTTGCTCGCGCTTTTTGCGCTTCCATAGCGTTTGTAAAGCCTGCTTCATCAACCGTTAAATTGCGCTCTCTGGCAATATCCGCTGTTAAATCCAATGGAAAACCATAAGTGTCATATAGCTTAAATGCCGTCTGTCCTGAAATCACATTGCTATCAAGTGTGGCAATTTCTTCTTCAAGGATTTTCATGCCGTGACTTAGCGTTTTTTCAAATTGTTCTTCTTCTTTCTTTAAGACATCTTCAATTAACGCCTGCTTTTCTTTCAAAACGGGATAGGCTTCAGCCATCACAGCAACCAATGTTGCCACTAGTCGATAAAAGAAAACTTCCGTTGCTCCTAGCTTATAACCATGGCGCACGGCTCTACGAATAATGCGACGCAATACATAACCACGCCCTTCATTTGAAGGTAAAACACCATCAACAATTAAGAAACTGCATGCGCGAATATGATCTGCTAAAACTTTAAGCGATGGATTATTGATATCTTCTGTGACCACAATCTTTGCTGCAGCATTAATAAGTTTCTGGAATATATCAATCTCATAATTACTATGCACATGCTGCAATACTGCTGCAATGCGCTCAAGCCCCATCCCCGTATCAACCGATGGGTTAGGTAGATTCTCTAAGGTGCCATCGATTAAGCGGTTGTATTGCATAAACACCAAATTCCAGATCTCAATATAGCGATCACCATCCTCCTCAGGCGTCCCAGGAGGACCTCCAGCAACTTCTTGACCATGATCATAAAAGATTTCAGTGCATGGTCCACAAGGTCCTGTATCCCCCATTGCCCAAAAATTATCTTTAGCACCTATGCGAGACAAACGCTTAGGATCAACACCTACTTCATTGATCCAGATATCTTCTGCTTCTTTATCTTCTTCAAAGACAGTCACCCATAGTTTCTCTTTAGGGAGCTTCAATACTTCCGTGAGATACTCCCAAGCATAGGAAATAGCATCACGTTTAAAGTAATCGCCGAAACTAAAGTTACCTAACATTTCAAAAAAAGTATGATGGCGCGCGGTATAACCGACATTCTCTAAATCATTATGCTTACCACCTGCACGCACACATTTTTGTGAGCTAACAGCACGTTTATACGATCTCTTATCCGCGCCCAAAAAAACATCTTTGAACTGCACCATACCAGCATTTGTGAATAATAAGGTTTCATCATTCACTGGCACCAGCGATGAGCTTGCTACCTCCTGGTGTCCTTTGGATTTAAAAAAGTCAATAAAAGACCGTCTAATTTCATTAGTTGTAATCATGCTTGCTCTACTGGTGTCAATTTAAAATTCAAAATCGACGCTTAGTTTACTATAGAATCGCAGCTTGGCAAAAGTAGTTAGCGCAAAATTTCTATCATTGACTATACTTTCAGGCGCACGACAAAATAATTTTACAGGAGTTTGCCATGAACCAAAAATTTCATTTATGGGTATTTTTAACTTTCTGCATATCATGCATTGCATCACAATTTGTGTATGCAGCCATTTCCGTCTCACCGCTTAGACTTGAATTTGGTGATGGCAATAACATGAGTAAGCCGCAAAATATTCTTATCAAAAACATTGGAACTAAAGTGGCTTTTGTCAAACTCAAAATTTTAAGCATCCAAAATTTAAACACCAAAGATCGTCAAGAAGTTCCATTAGAAAATAAAAGTAGTAATGGTGTTTTTTTCTTACCTGATAAATTAATTTTAAAACCTCAACAATCAAAATTAGTGCGTGTCATGATGACGGAACCAGCTACTGATAAAGATAAAATTTTTCTGATTGAATCAACCGAGGTTGAAAGCTTAGACAGTAAGGTCAAAACAAAAGCTCAAATTATTTATGCAACTTCGGTGATTGTCCACGCAAGAAATGCAACCCCTAATATAAGTGCATCGCGTACTGACCATAATGTAATATTGAGTAATAGTGGCAATACCTCAGCTAAAATCACGTCTCATATGCAATGTGATGATAAAGATGAAAACTGTCAAGATCCGCGCATTGTCATGCAGCTACTGGCTGGTCAAACTGTCACGGTTACAGTCCCTTATGCAAGGCCTTTGACTTATGATGTTCGCTACCTTGATCAAAAACTTACACAAAGCTCTAATTAGGGCA
>JAHDDB010000091.1 GCA_020629575.1 Caedibacter sp.
GCAAACCTCATATAGCTTGATTACATAAACCTCAGATAAGTTGATTACTCTCAGTCGCTCCCAAATATTCTTTACCTTGCCTAGAATTAGTTGATACAATACTCACATTAGATGCGTTCCAACCTATGCCCCAGTCAGTCTTTGCGCCAGCTCCTCTAAAAAAGAATACATGTGAAGGACCAAACCCATGATTTCTAGCAATTTCAATGTGAGAGATAAGAGAAAGTTCATCGGATATGTCAAATCCAATAATCCATTCATCTGTATCTTTCCCAAATGCTTGAAATTTCACTTTTTGTCCAGGTGTTATCGCAAGATGACTTGGAGGTTTCAGATCTGCAGCCATGGCGTCTTGACCTTTGTAGTCAAAATATACTGTGTTTTGAGTTTTGTTTGTTACCGAAAAATAAAGATGCTCTTCAGTTGAGTAACATGTACACACTGTTGTAAACATTATAAAAAATACTACAAATGGATTCATTGAAGTTAAATTTAAAATTACTTTCATAGCAAGAATTTTAAAGAAGTATATTTTTTTTAAAATGATTAAAAGTCATAAAAAAATAAAGACAATATAAAGGGCGCATTCGTTATTTGTGGGTAAATCAGCTGTAGTTTAACTTGAACTTTATGTACAAATACCCTACTGCCTTTAAAACATAAGCAAGTTACGGATGAATTTAGCTGAGCAAAACCTAGAAACGATTCAGAATGAGATATCAAATACGATAGTGGAGCTATCTAAACTTAGCACCGTTACGGAAAATAAGCTTGATAAAGATCGTATTAAGCATGCACAAGATCTATCAAGCAAACTCTCCGATTTATACGCAGCATTAAGTCACCAAGAGAAGGTGCTCAGCGACTCATTTAAAAAAGATGAAAAAGCACAGTTAGATGCCACAGGCAAGCGCTATATCTTTAAAGACTACAGGGCAACTAATGTGATGTATCGCAATGGTAACCGTTTTGATATTTATATGCCTTATTATCTTTTCAAAGGAACAAATAAAGGCAAAGGTACAGGCTGTAAACCAGGCTTGCAATTGCTAGGCATTCACCATGCTGTATCCAATGGTTTAAGCACCTATATTGCGATGCTTTCGGCCGCATTGAGCTCATATGATGAAGTCAAAAAGCATCTGGCTAAAATCAATATCCATTTGTCAGTGGCGAGAGGTTAAGCTATTTGTTATTTATGTGGTTGATGAGGAAGGTAATAAGATTAAGAAGGAGTTACCGATTATTGATGGCATCATTGGCAGTCCTCAGAGGGTGTTTAATTTACTCAAAAACTACTTAGCTGGGCTTGATTTAAACACAGTGAATAATCTTGTATTTTTTGCATATAATCATCTTTACTCTTTATGATTCATCAAGAGTAATTCTAGCATTCAAAGAAGGTATTGTCGTTTATTTAATGGATTAAGGTTCAAGTATTCGCACAATTACCTCGCGCCCTGAGCGAAGTAGAAGGGCGACGTAGAGATAACATGTGGCTTTGACTAACGCTCAGCCAACGTTTATATAGTGGCATAGTAATTTAAAGAAAAATTGATTTCTCAATAAAACGTAGTAAGCCAAAAAAGCTTTCTTGAAAAGGTCGTCTTTTATAGTTGCTATAGGGACTCATAACTAGAATTGGAAAGCTGCCAGCCAAAATGCAGGCAAGGCATCCAGTAAGCAGTCGATCATCAACAAGGGCAAGTTCATGCGCTTTGCATTGTGCGAGTTCTTGAATTTTTAATAAGCCATCGGGATAAGGCTTTTTAGCAACACCATCGATAAAGCGAATATTAGGGAAATGTGTAGCAAAATACTGGGCGCGCTCTGCGGTTGGCATATTTGAAAGAATAAAAATATTATGCTCACTATACTTATCCGTTAGCGACTTAAGCCAATTGAGAATTTTTTCATTCGGCAAGGGTTGACCATGAGGCGCAAGTACACCATCAAAATCAAGTGCAATATAATGAATACCTGATTTTTTAAGCTTTTCAGGATTTAACTGTGTGACATTTTCCACTTGATGTTTGCGCTGGGCAATCGCTTTTATTTTTTTACGTTGATACCAGCTCATTTTAATCGTAAAACTAAATCGTCCCATTAAATTTATATTCCTGATGTGTTATTGGTGTTGTTTTGTTTATCTTCTTGTATTGCAAGCGCTTGCTTATATAGGGCGTTTTTTTTGCCTTGGGTAAGCTCCACTGTAATGCTGACAGCTTTTTTGATTGGCAGTTCCTCAAGCAATAGCCTAAGCAGTTTATGTTCATCAACAATAGTATCGTCTTTTTCATCTGCCTTAATCCCTTCGATTAAGATAACAAATTCACCCTTTGTTAATGAAGAGTCTTTTGCAAAATCAGACAAAATATCATTAGCAGTCCCATGAAAGAAACGTTCAAATTGTTTGGTCAATTCTTTAGCTACAACCAGTGTGTGACTTGGTAATGTAGCTTGAATATCCGTAAGTGTGGCAATAATTCGATGTGTTGATTCATAAAAGGCTGTTGTGATAGTGGATTTTTCAATACTTTGTAAAATCTTTTTGCGAGCTCCTGACTTAGCAGGTAAGAAACCTTTAAATTGAAAACCATCGGTCGCGATGCCTGCTGCGGATAAGGCGGTGATTAATGCGCTAGCGCCAGGTAATGGCACTACAGTGTAGTTTTTCTCACGCAGAGTTTTTACCAAGTAAAAGCCTGGGTCACTAATCAATGGCGTGCCGGCATCACTAACTAAAGCCACTATTTTTTGATCGTTTAAATGTTCGATTAATAAATTAATACGTGCCTGCTCGTTATGCTCATGACAGGAAATAATAACCGGTGGTTTAATCGCATATTGCTCTAACAATTTGCGCGTGACACGCGTATCTTCAGCAAAGATGACTTCAGCTTGTTTTAACGCATCTAAAGCACGCAACGTAATATCCTGTAAATTGCCGATAGGTGTCGCGACAACATATAATACTCCGCGTTCAATCTGGTTCTTCATC
Source organism: Caedibacter sp. (assembly GCA_020629575.1). GTDB lineage: Bacteria > Pseudomonadota > Gammaproteobacteria > Francisellales > Francisellaceae > Caedibacter. The sequence goes on from JAHDDB010000091.1 coordinate 3,002, forward strand.
GCAACATACTCACTAAATTGGCAATGTCTCCTGCCCCTTGCACAAGTACCACATCATGTGCTGTGGCAAGTTTATCGATAAGGGTTTTGGCTTCTTTATTATTATCAACATAAAAACATTGCGGGTGTTTGTTTGTTAGTGCGTTAAATAGATCTACGGCATGCGCGCCCTCAATTGGGTCTTCACTGGCAGCATAACTGCGCATTAGAATCACAATATCCGCACTGTTTAAACAGTCGATAAATTCATGAAATAAATCGCGCGTCCGTGTATAGCGGTGAGGCTGATAGATGTGAATGAGGCGCTGATGCGAAAATTGTTGTGAAACGGCATCCATTGTGCTTTGAATCTCAACCGGATGGTGGCCATAATCATCAATGAGTTCGATCGAATGATTGTTAATAGTGGTTTGATAATGGTTAAAGCGACGATAAATACCTTTAAAGCTTAATAGCGCCTGTTTAATCATATTCTCGGCAATGCCAAACTTAAGACAAAGTGCAATGGCGGCAAGCGCATTTTCAGCATTATGCTTACCAGGCAAGGTGCTTATAAGGTCCTTATAGCTCTTATCTGTGATGGTAATATCAAACTTCGCGTGATGTGTTGTTTGCTGGAAGTGCTCAATTTGAATATCCATATCACTTTTTAAGCCATAATGTAGAGCACTTGGCTTGTGTGTTTTTATCTTTTTTATGAGCTGATAAGCGCTATCACTATCACTGCCAACGAGAATCTCGCCACGCACACCATCAGCTAAAGCGAAATTAGCAAAGCTTTGAATAAGTGCTTTGACCTCATGTTGATAGGTTTGCATGTGGTCAAGATCAACGTTACTGATAATAATATGCTTAGGGTGTATCTTAAGAAATGACGCATCACTTTCATCGGCCTCAATAATCATATAAGGTGAGTCACCCGCATGTGCGTGATGTGTGAAATTATTAGCAAGTCCACCATTAATAAAGCTTGGATTAAGCCCTGCTTCACGCATGATGTGTGCCAAAAGACTAGTGATCGTTGTTTTGCCATGCGTGCCAGTAATGGCAATAAGCTCAGTATAGTCTTTACTTAAAAAGGCTAAGAATTCCGCACGATGATAAATTTGTATGTTTTGGCTTAATGCTTTTTGATATTCAGGATTATCTTCACGCATGGCTGAGGTATAAATCACTGCATCAGCATCGGTTAAATTCCTAGCATCATGCCCAAATGTGATACGCGCACCCATTGTAGTGAGCTTTGATGTGAGCTCTGATGATTGCAAATCAGAGCCAGATACACGATAGCCTTTTTGTAAGCAAAATATCGCAAGCGCTGACATACCCATGCCGCCAATGCCGATAAAGTGATAATGTGCTGTTTTTTGTGTCGTTGTCACGATGATTATTTGTTATGGCAAATCAATACTGCTAAGTAGTTTAATATAACTAGAGATAAAAATATTGGGGAATTTGGTTTTATTGTGCATCTGGTTTTTCGGTGTGGCGTTGAGCCAACACGACGGGTAACAAAAAGCAGAAGATAAATCCAGGACCAATATCTAAAATCCACGAGTTAACCAAGCAGCCAATGGCAAAGGCAATGATAAGGATGCGTGTGTTATTACGCATCATCATTGGCATGTCTTTTGCATAGTAAAAAGAAGCAAGTAATAAAAGGATGAATGCAGCAACTGCCCAGATACCCGACTGCATCGCAAAGTAGACATATTGGTTGTGTGGGTTATTGATCACACGATAATATTTCTTGTCATGTGATGGTATCTCACTATTAATAAAATGTGCGCTGCACTGTGTTTGTGCGCCTGTGCCACAACCATAGAAAATACGCTGTGGCTTATGTTTAAAAATTCCCAAAGCAGTGTGATAGAAACCTAGGCGAATACCTGCGGAAGTGTCAGTGTTTGTGCCATTATAATAGCTAATGGTACTATTGTAGGCTTCATCAATACGCATCTTGAAGTTTGGCGAGAAATGATAAAATGCAGCAAAAACACTTGGGACAATGACAATGGCAGCAATTAAACCTTTCCAGCGGAACTTCATAAAAAAGCCAACTGCCAATACAGAAAACTCGATCAAATAACCGGTGCGACTCGTGTTTAAGCCAAGCTCAGCACAAATAATGATAATGCCGAGAATCAGAAAAAGAATTCGCTGCTTTTTGCTGTGGGTTGTTAACGCCATTGAAAAGAGCATAAATGCAGAAATAGCAAAGATGAAGCCCGTCACAAAGTGTGATTGTGCCGCCGGAAAGGTTGCGCCACTAAAGACAATGGCATTTTCAGGACTTAAGAAATAATAATTCACGAAAATAGCAATGACATTGAGTATCACACCAATAAAAAATGCCAATAAGAGCTTATTAATAATCTCAGGATTTTTATAGCAGACATAGGCGATAATCCAAATAATTAGGAGTTTGTAAAATTTGCCAACCCAGCCAATGGACTCATTAAATGGCAGCGTTGAATACAAACAACTAATCAAAGCCAATAGAATTAATGCAATTGCTGGCCATATATAAAAACGCTTTATTAGCGCCAGTTTAGCGCGATAGTCACCGCTGATGATAAACAATAGCAATAAACATACAGCAAATATGCTGGTGAGTGCTGTAGAGACTGTCATGACGAGCCCTAGTCCAAAGGCGAAAAAAAGATAAGCTTTATTCAGAAAGTCGTAGTTTTGATGTGACGGGGTTTGCATGTTAAGTTAAACTACCTCAAATAAGATTTTTGCTAGTATAAAGTCCTTAGCATTTGACATCAACTCAAGTAGAATCAATTTTATCCTAATGTGTCCAATTTGATCTTAATATGTTAAAGGCTAATGACAAAGTTTTACTAATTTCTCAAGGATTAAAACGTGGCGGTGCTGATGTTGTGCTTCTTAATCTTGCGCGACTTTTTTTAGAGCAAGGACTGCAAGTTTATTTGATTGTCTTTGAGAAGGTTGATATTGATGTTGATGAACGAATTATTTTATTTGCAGAGGCAGCAAAAAACGCTCGTGGCATTAAAGTCATTCAAGAAACTTTGGTGTCTAGGTTAATTACCAAGCTAGATAAGCTCCATGGTTTTAAAATGATTTTTTCCAATAAAACGACTTCAAGGCAATGGCTAAAAACTTCTGTTGAGAATAAAACATTTTATTATCGACATTTTTGTTCAAGTTTTGTGCTAGATAGAAAGTTGGAGGAAAGTGAAAAATCCTATCAAAAAATGCGCAAAAAAGAATTTAGGCATTTTAATAAAAGACGAATTATATGTGTGTCTCATGGTGTTAAAGAGACGCTTCTTAATAGGTTTGAAGTTAAACCAAAATCGATTCATGTATTATATAATTTTTTTGACTTTGATCTGATCCGTAGCAAAGCGCAGGCATTTCAGGTTGATGAGAATCCCTATATTTTACATGTTGGCAGATATAGCTTAGATAGTAAGCGTCAGGATCTGTTATTGGCAGCATTTGAACAAATTGCAGCGCATGTGAATGTAATTTTTATTACTGATAATGTTTCAGCATTGGAAAAACAGGTGGAAAATTCTAATAAGCGAAGCCAAATTCAAGTTATGAATTTCATGAGCAACCCATTTCCATATATGAAAAATGCTCAAGTTGTTGTGTTGTGCTCTGATTATGAAGCATTTGGTAACGTGATTGTTGAGGCAATGATCTGTGGAACACCTGTGGTGAGTACGGACTGTAAGTCGGGGCCAAAAGAAATATTAGTTGAAAATATGGCTAAATACTTAGTGTCTTGCAATGATCCGTTGGCGCTAGCTAAAAGTATAGAGGAAGCTTTAGTCTCTCCTATTACTGCAACACAGCAGCAGTTAGAAAAGTTTAGCTTTGAGAGTGCATTTAACACTGTCAACACGATATATCAGAAGGACTTGTTATAGTTCAGAATTTGCAGGGTGAATACGCTTTGTTTGCAATAGTTGTTGTAGGTAATCAAAGTTTTTACTCTCATTTGATCTATCTGCTTCTTTGTGCCACAAATGAAAGACTTCTGTGGCAAACTTGCCAGATTTACGTTTTTTCCCATGATTAAGTATGCGAATAACTAGGTCTGAGTCCTCAAACCCCCATCCTTCAAAACTTTCGTCAAAGCCTTTTACGGCAAGCAAGTCACTTTTCCAAAAGGCGAGATTGCAAGTTTTGGCGCCTTGCCATTTATTTGGCTTTTTATAACGATTTAAAAAAGGAACATAAAGTTTTGGTAAGAGTTTATTTGAATTTTTGCGTAAGGTGTTAAATATCCACTCAAAGGCACTTTTTTTCCATAATGGCAGTTGTTGTTGTAAAACTTTTTGTGTGTAGCTTTTGGATAAAATAATACGATGACCAACGACAAAATAATTTATCTCAGCTATTTTGCGGTGGTTTTCAACAAAATGCATATTTGGCACGCAGTCACCATCGAGAAAGATAATGTAATCTCCAGAGGCATTTTTAATGCCAAGGTTACGTGCTCTTGCAGCACGAAACCCTTTATCCTCTTGCCATAAATGCTTTAAAGGAAAGCGAGTCATTGTTTTAAATTGCTCAATCATCTCTTTGGTTGCAGAAGTCGAGCCATCATCAACAATAATAACCTCAAAATTTCGATCGGCTTGGTTGTTTAATGCCGTTAAAACGAGCTTAAGCGCATCAGGCCAGTTATAGGTGGAAATAACAACAGAGATCAGTCCTTGACAGGTATTATTGTTCATTTTGATGTTTCTCCCATAATTTAACATATTTAAAATATGAGCCATAAGCTGACAATTTAGCAATCAAATAACCACGTTTACCATCTAAAAATCCTAAGCGCATAATAAAGCCACGTAAGAAAGTCCAGTTCTTATGAAAACTTGCCTTTAGCAAGGAAGTTTTTTTGCCTTTTTGCCAAAGAATCGTGGAGGTGCCATCGCTATAATCGTTCATTTTCTTTAATGAGCTAGTGACACTGTCTTGAGAGTGATGAATAAGTTTGCCTTTTAACATCCCTGCTTGTTTTTTAGAAACATCAAGTTTGGCGTGAACTATATCTTGTGTCCATTGGTGTTTTTTGCAATCAAATAAACGGACAATCCAGTCTTTACCCCAGTCGCCATGGTGAATGATTTTGCCCAAAAAAAATGATCGACGATGCATTTTATAAAAGCTGTATTGTGGGGTTTTCAAAGTTGCTTTAATCGAGTGTGCAAGTTCGATTGTGGCCTCTTCATCGGCATCTAATACAAGCCCCCAGTTAGTGGTTAATTGTGAAATGCCAAAATGCTTTTGTGGACCATCCCCAGGCCAATGACGTTCAATCGTCTTGGCACCATAAGATTGAGCAATTTCAAGTGTCTTATCGGTGCTGCCTGAGTCAACGACAATAATCTCATCTGCCCATTTAATAGACTCCAAGCAGCGTGCGATATTCTTTTCTTCGTTTTTCGTGATAATTACTACGCCAAGCGTGTTTTTCTTTTCAGTCATAAGTATAGGGTTGACCGGATTTGATTGCTGCGTATCATAACATAAGTTGAGCAATGACAAGAATGCGTTGTGATAATAATTTGTTAGAATGTTTTTGTTGGATGTTGGATGTTGGATGTTGGATGTTGGATAAATAAGCCATGTTAGGAATAATTGGATTAATGTTATTAATCGCTCTATGTGCGAGCATACATATTATCGACAAATATCGCACCATGAGTGTTTTAAGTTATTTTTTTAAGCCATTAACAACCTTATTGATTTTGGTGTATGCATTTTGCTTTAGTGCTGAGCTTAACCTGTTTGTGGTATTGATTTTATTGGGATTAATACTGTCATTGATAGGTGATATTTTTCTGCTATCGACAAAGGCGCAATGCTTCACTGGTGGGCTTGCTAGTTTCCTGTTGGCGCATATTGCTTATATTGTGGCTTTCTCGTTGCAGCTGACATTATTTCATTGGTGGGTTATTGCTGCGATGTTGCTATATGCAATAGTGTTTTACTCTTTGCTTTATTCAAAACTGGGTTCAGATCGCATTGCCGTTGCTGTTTATATGGTGATTATTGTGGTAATGGGGGCTGTGGCTGTTAATGTTTATATTGTCGATAAGTCATTACCAAGCCTGTATATGATGCTTGGTGCATTGTGCTTTATGTTCTCAGATTCCGT
>JAHDDB010000092.1 GCA_020629575.1 Caedibacter sp.
GCCTAGTAATTGCTGGCACTTCATCTGGGAGTTTATGGGGCTTAAAAACAGCCACGGGTGAAAAACAATGGGATAACCCGATTGCCTTACCTCAATCTGGATCACCTGCGCAACAAATGGTTGACATTACTGCCACACCACTTATAGATAATGACACACTTTATGTCGCGACATTCCAAGGAAACTTGATTAGTTTCAACACCAAACTAGGCAGTATGAACTGGCAGAAAAAAGCGTCCATTTATCGCAATATAGCATTGGGACAAAAGGCTATTTTCACAACTGATACTAAAGGTGACATTACCGCTTATAATCTCAAAACAGGTGATAAGCTCTGGCAAGCCACTGAACTTGAAGGACGTAAGCCATCAGCGCCTTTATATATTAACGGCATGATTGCCGTGGGTGATTATGAAGGCTATGTGCATATTTTCAATGCCGACACAGGTAAATATCTCACTCGTGTTGAAATTGGTGGTGATGGTATTAGTGCCACACCTATTGCTGCAGGCAAATCAATTATTGTCCAAACCAACAGTGGCACACTTGCTGCTATCCAACTATAAAAACATATTGTAAATGTAAATGTCTAGCACAAACACTTCACAGAAAATTGCGGCATTTATTGCCCCTTCTTTGTTTATTCTGGTGCTAATGATTTCAGTGGGTCCTTTTGGCGATACGATTTATGCACCCTCTTTGCCAAGCATTGCTGAAGCCTTTAATACACCTTATCATAATGTTCAACTAACCATTACCTTTTATCTCTTAGGTTACTCTATTAGCCAGATACTGTATGGCCCTTTTTCTGATCGATTTGGACGTAAACCGATTATGATTATTGGTGCAGTTATTTTTCTTATCGGCTCAATTGTGTGCCTCATCAGCCCAAATATCACCCTACTGATTTTCGCACGCTTCTTACAAGGGTTTGGCGCCTGTGCTGGTGCTGTTATCTCAAGTGCCGCCGTACGTGATGCATTTTCCTTAAAAGATCAAGGCAAAGTATTTGCCAAGATGAATGCCGCTTTTGCTATTGCCCCAGGTGCTGGTGCGATTGTCGGCACCTTTATCTCATGGCAGACAAATTTTATTGTGTTATTTGTATTAGCCATTATATTGCTGATTGCAGTGATTTTTCTCTTCCCTGAGACACTGCGCCAAAAGAACTATGGTGCAACACGTCCCAAGAAGCTAGTTATTAACTATTTTAAGTTATATCAAGCACGCGGTTATTTTGTTTATCTATGCTTATTAGGGCTTAATATCGGTATGGTTTATGCCTGTTTGGTTGAAGCGCCAGGCATTGTCATTAATATACTACACTTAGACAAAATCTGGTTTATTGTGATTGCTGCAGGGATTGTATTGGCATTTATGATTGGTTCGGTGTTATGCACCTACTTGGTACATAAGATGAGCCAAAACGGGATCTTACTCATTGGCATGATTATTAGTCTCATAGGTGCGATTATGCTCTTGTGTTTTATGTCGCTTAATATCGTTCATTTATACAGCTTATTAACACCAGTGATCATCCTCTTTACTGGGATATCCTTTGTGATTCCAATCGCCACCGCCAAGGCACTTGCTCCTTTTACCCTAACAGCGGGATCTGCTTCAGCAATGATGGGCTTTTTTCAAATGGGGGCTGCTTCACTCATTACAGCGATTGTGACGGTATTACCCTTTAGCGATATACTGTCAATGCCGATTGCTTTCACCTTTCTATCGACTTTAAGTATTGTGGTTTTAATTATTTATATGCTTTGGCTTAAGCGAGTAGCTTAAATAACCAATGTTACCGTAAGCAACGCTCAACAATGATCAAACAAATTAAAGCTAATACGATCCCAAGCATGCCTGTCACACCAAGCTCATAAACCGTATCCAAAATATGCCAAGCACCCAGCGCGGTAAATACAAAACCACCAATAATTTGAATGAAACTGAATATAGCAATTGTTGTGCCTCTATATTCTGGATAAACCGATGTTGCAATGGCAATCATATTAGGATAAACCCAAAGATAGAGCAGCCAAAATATAGATAGACATATAATATCAGTAATATAAGTACTAGTATTTGACGATAAGGTCACACCGACCATGCTAATAAACATGACAATAAGTGCTACTTTAACCAACGTCATCATTGTATATTTCTTAAGAAGCATGCTATTTAACCATGCGCCTATAAGCATACATACAATGACTAATGCAACCACCCAACCAAATGCCGATACGGGCATATGATACTCTTGGACAAAAATATATGGGTAGGTTAAAAGCACACTAGCTGCGACACCATAAACGAAAAACATCACCAACGTAGCACTTAAAAAACGTAAGTTAAACATGATTTTTATTACTTGAGCGATATTTATTTTTACATGTGACGTATTTGATTTAATGGTGCTTCTACCAACAATCAAGCCAAAACCGACGATTAACGCAATAATTAAAGCATACCAGAACATAAAGCTAACAACACTATGCCACCCTTGGTATTGCATTAAATAGCCTGAAACTACTGGCGAAATTGATACGGTGAATACTGAAAACGCAGTAAGTAATGCATAAATTTTTGAAAACGCCTTCCCTTGGAAAGAATCCGCAACGATAACACGCGCTAATACTGCCGCCATCCCAGCACCAATGCCTTGAAAGATACGCCCAACAAGCATCCACTCGATTGTGTGCTCGACATGACACAAAGCACTACCTAACATCGTAATAAGTAAGCCTAATATTAATATGCGCACACGCCCAAAGCGATCAGATAGCACACCTGAAATAAGTTGTGAAATCGCACTACCCAATAGAAAAAGTGCCACTGTATATTGCACCATTTCTCTTGATGTATTTAATGCCTTATCCAGATACGGCAATACTGGCAAATAAATATCCATCATTGCTTGTGGGTAAGCCAAGACAAATCCTGCGGCAATAAATAGAATAACCGATATTACTTTACTTGGTTTAATTATCTTTGACGGTTTCACTATTGCCATGATCTTTTAATATCCATTTCCTGTCCCTACATTATCAACCGTTATTATAGATTAAAACTCACAAAAATCAGCTCTCTTTTTAAACTTTCTGACGTTAAACCTCAATGGATGAAGTCCTTCAAATAAATGATTTAATATTGGCGCTTGGCATCCATTGCTCATCAATTGACTTAAGAGTTTAGCACCATATATCATTGAGCATAATCCTTTTGAACCAAAACCTGTTAATAAATAAATTCCCGACAAGTATTCTGCTTGAGGTAATGCCTTTAAAATAACGCCGTTTTGTAACCGTTGGTAATACTGCTCAATGAACTTTACGTTATCAGCAATTGTCCCTATCATTGGCACATGATCCGCAGTGACACAGCGCAATGATACACGTCCTAAGATGATTTTAACATCTACTGACGGATCAATAATATGACCTAGCTGTGCTAAGTTAACATTGTGATCACTCTTACGCACTTCAGCCATTAAATCATTATTATCACGAAATGTCGCACCAATAAGCTGCTTGCCATTAACGCTTGGCAAAATATAGCCTTTATCAAGTAGGATTGTTTTATTATTTAATAAGGTTTGCACTTGAGTGATTTGTCCATATGACGGATAAACCGCTATATGTTTAAATGCCTCAAGGTCTTTTGCAAGCGAAGCGTTGCCCGCAAAAACCACCACATCGTATGCTAACGATTTTTGATTGTTTTTGTTATCAGTGAAGCTCAACTGCCAAGTATTATTTGATCTGACAAACTCATCTAAGCGATGTGATAACAACAAATTCATACTTTTGCTATTACGAATGAGGCTCTGACATAACGAATAAGGATTAACCATCATTGCCGTTGGATAATAAGCACAGCTTGATGAAATCTCACAATCTGCTATGTCAGAAGCTGTTGCTGCATCAACGATTTGCAGCAAAGCATCAAGAGAACCACGTTTTTTAATAATATTATCAAAACGTAACTGTGTTTTTTTATCACTTAATAACTCCAAAGCACCACATTCTCTAAAATCAATCTCGCTTTTATGCTTCAGAATATAGTCTCTGGTATGTACAAAGCCTTGGGTATGAAAGCTATCAGAGATATTAGCATCGGCTGTAATATAAGGTTTTAATATCCCATAAGGATTACCTGAGGCACCTTGCGCAATATCATCATATTGATCAAATAGATCAATCTCAAAGCCTAATTGGCTTAGCTCATAGGCTAGCGCGCACCCCGCCATTCCGCCACCAATAATTGCAACTTTCTGTTTCTTATCAAGTGTTAATTGCGGCTTAGCAAAATACGGTTTAATCTTGGTTTGCGCTAATTTTTTTGTGTCTTTAACAACAGCACAAATCATTTCCCGCTTATGACCAAAGCCTTTTCGTTTTTCCACTGCAAAACCTTGAGCTTCTAGCGCCCGTTTAACAAAACCCGCCGCAGTAAAGGTAGACAAGCTTGTTTTGCCATGACTTAAACGATAAATTTCTTTAAATAAATCATCCGACCACATATCTGGATTTTTAGCAGGCGCAAAACCATCCAAGAACCAAGCATCTACACTGATATCGATTGTTGACAAAACATTTGCTGCATCATCGATTAATAAGGTTAAATTGATATTTTCAGCAATATTTAAAGATGTTGCACCAATATAAAAGCTATTTGGATAAGTCTGAAGTAATTGATCAGCGTGGGGTTTAAGCTCATGCCATATCGATAATGCTTTCTCTAAATCACCATAAGTTAATGGATATTTCTCACAACTAATAAAGCTTAATTTGGCCGTTTTTGGTGCATATTTATCCCAAATTTTCAGTGTCGCAAGGAAGTTCAGCCCCGTACCAAAACCTGTCTCAGCAATCACAAAATGCGCATTTTCATCAAGATTTTCAAGTCTTTGCTTCAGTTGATTGCCATCTAGAAAAACATATTCACTCTCGGCAAGCCCATTCTGTTTTGAGAAATAAACATCAGCAAATTCATCTGAAAATGGTTCACCTGTGTCTTGCCATTTGAGTTTTGCATGTTGCAATTTAGCGATCCTTGACAGCCATGGTTAAACGGTTGATTGAAATCAAACGCCCTTTTTCATCCACAACTTCAATTGCCCACACTTGTGTGGTGCGTCCAATATGATGCGGATAGGCTTTAGCCGTCAAAACCCCTTCTGATGCTGGACGAATATGGTTGGTATTGATATCTAAACCAACACAATATTGTTTTGTCAAATCAACGGCATAATTCGCGGCAGTGCTACCAACAGTTTCAGCAATACCACAAGAAACGCCACCATTCATTATCCCTAATGGCTGCTTGTGTTTTTTTTGCAATGGCATTTCTGCTAACAAATAATCATCGCCTAACTCAGTAAAGCGAATACCCAAGGTATCCGAGAATAAACCAGCTCCTCGCTCATTCATTTGATCTAGTGTTACAGATGTTTTCCAAATGCTCATTCTCCAATGTTTAATTGTTAATTTTCTCTCAAAAATATTTAGTGAAAAGCCTTTTAAGCAGTCTTTTGCAATAATTCTTTATTCGCTGGTGTTTCCTCTTATTTGGCTCAGCTTTATCAGCGCTTGTACCCGTTCGCGCTCAAGCTCTCTTATCAGCTCTTCCTCTGTCGGTAAGTAAGGCAAATATTTTGCAGCAAATAGCTGCTTTTGATCGGACAATATCGAGTATTTAACAACTGCTTCACTTTTTTCACTGCATAACACTAAACCGATGGTTGGGTTATCATCTTTGCCTTTTTTTTGCTCATCATACAAACGCACATAAGTATCCATTTGTCCAATATCTTGATGCTTAAGTTTACCTAGCTTTAAATCAACCAATAAAAAACACTTAAGCTTAAAATTGTAAAACACTAAATCAATATAAAAATCTTCATCTTCAAAGCGAATACGTTGCTGACGTTCTACAAAAGCAAAGCCTTTGCCTAGTTCCAGTAAGAATTGTTGTAAATTACTAATAATAGCTTCCTCAAGATCACTTTCTTGATAAGTCTTATCTTGAAGGTTAAGAAAGTCTAGAATATAAGGATCTCGTAAAAAGTCTTTAGCATCTTCTGCCAAAGGTTTTGTTGCTTGTGTCGCCTCTGACTCCACGAGCTCTTTGTCTTTACTTGATAACAATCGTTCATAATATAATTTACTGATCTGACGTTCTAATGCTCTGGCACTCCAGTTGTGTATAATTGCTTCTTGCAAATACCACTCGCGAGCAGCCAAACTATCTATTCGCATAAGAATACGATAATGTGTCCAACTCAATTCACTACGCACTGCGTAGCGAATTGGAAAAGTAATATAAAATTGGCGCATATTACGTAGATTCCCTGCATCAAAGCCCTTTCCCAAGCGCTCAGTCAATTCTTTGGAAAGTAACTGTAACTGCTGCTTACCATAAGCGGCTCGACTTTCGCCTTTTTGTTCATGTTCAACTATTAGCCGACCAATTTCCCAATAGCTTTGAACCATCGCATGGTTGACCGTTTGACGTACTTGTTGCCTACTGCTTTCAATAATAATAGCAATATCATTAATTAGGCTCATAAATTGAGTATTTTTAGGAAGGCTCATTTACTTGTTCTCTCAATAATATTTATAAAGATACCCATTGCTTGCAAACATCCTACAAAATAACAGTTCATACTTAACTGTAGCTCATCACAACTTGCCCATAGGGATGAATATAACTGAGATTTTTTAATTGCCATCTTTATTCTCTTTTAAGCCCCAAACAGTTTTAATCCATCTTTCTTGCGTTTCTCTTCAGCGCGAATTCTTCTGGCATCTTTGGGGTCAATGGTGAGTTTTCGATAAATTTCAATACGATCATCAGGTTTTACAATATGATCAAGTGTTACAACTTCACTATAAATGCCCACTGATTGCACATTTAAATCAATCTCAGGAAAATCACTTAACACCCCGCTTTGTGTAATCACATCATTGACAGTTGTATTTTCATTACACTCCAGTTGATATAGCTTTTGCGCTTGAGGATTAGCATAAATCACTTCTACTTTCATACAGCTTCTGCTCCATACACGGTTTTTGCACGTTTACAAAAAGCATCAAGCATCGTATTAGCCAGTGTATTAAAGACAACACCTAATGCTAATGCCATGACTTTAGAGGAGAATTCAAACTCTAAATCAAGTGTCACTTTACAGGCTTTTTCATTTAAAGGAATAAAATGCCATACACCCAATAGACGTTTAAAGGGGCCTTTAATTAATCGTATCTTAATCTCTTTGCCTGGGATCATGTCATTGTGCGTACCAAAATCAATCTTAACACCACCTTTAGCAATTTTGAGTGTCGCTTCAGCTTCGGTTTCGGTATGCATGTGCACCTCTACTGCTTGGCACATGGGTAAAAATTGAGGATATTTATCAATATCATTTACAAGGTCATACATCTCTTTAGCACTGTATTCAACCAATGCCGTTCGATGAATTGTTGTCATAGTGTTTCTCTTATGTCATAAGTTCATGTTAGAATCTTGGCTATTGTAACGCTTATGCACTATTTTGCAAAACAATGGCAAAGACAAAAAATACCAAAAATACAAAATCAACGGCAAACAGTAGTACGATTGCCAAAAACAAAAAAGCTTTTCATGAGTACCTAATCGAAGAGCGCTTTGAAGCAGGTATTGTGCTTCAAGGTTGGGAAATCAAAAGCATCCGCGCAGGTCGTGTGCAATTGACTGACAGTCACATTCATGTAAAAAATAATGAAGCTTGGCTTTTTAATGCATTAATTACACCTTTGCACTCTGCATCAACTCATGTTGTACCTGTTCCTGCAGGCACACGTAAGTTATTATTACACCGTAGAGAAATCAATAAACTCTTAGGTAAAGTCGATATCAAAGGCTATACAATTGTGCCATTGGCAATGTACTGGAAAGGCTCACGCGTTAAAGTGGAAATTGCAATTGCCAAAGGCAAACAACTACACGACAAACGCCAGGCCTCTAAAGAGCATGATTGGAAACGTGAAAAAGAGCGTTTATTTAAAAAGAGTCTATAAACACGATGACGCAAACAGAAAAGAAACTTCATTTTTATATCACCAAAGCAATCGCCGATTATAAAATGCTGCAAAAAAATGACAAGGTGATGATTTGCCTTTCAGGTGGTAAAGACTCTTTCACACTGGTTAAAGTCATGCACGATTTAGTCGCTAATGGCACTTATGAGCTTGATTTAATTGTCTACACTTTAGATCAAACCCAACCAGGTTGGGATGACTCTGGATTAAGACAATATCTTGAAGATCAAAACATTACATATATTATTGAAAAGCGTGATACTTATTCTGTCGTGATTGATAAAGTGCCTGAAAATAAAACCTATTGTTCATTATGCTCGCGCTTACGTCGCGGTAATATCTATCGTTTCGCACGCGATAATAACATCGATAAAATCATGTTAGGACATCATCGGGATGATGTAATTGAGTCGGCATTAATGTCGATGTTTTATCAAGGCAAAATTAAATCAATGCCTGCCAAGCTATTAACTGAAGATAAGCAAAATGTGGTGATCAGACCGATGATTTATTGCCAAGAGCGTGATATCGCCCGCTTTGCCAAAGAGCAAAACTTTCCAATCATCCCGTGCAACCTATGTGGCACACAGGAAAACCTAAAGCGTCAGCAGGTAAAAAATCTCATTCACGAGCTGGCTCAAAAAAATCCAATTATTCCACAGAATATCTTTGCCTCACTTAGTAATGTTGTGCCTAGCCATTTATATGATCAAAACCTGTTTGATACGCGTGAATGTGATCAACCTCGAATCGACACTAGCATCATCACCTAATAAAGCTACGAAATCACAATAAAAGAATTTAAGTTGACTTTCGCTACTCCATGATACATCTTGTCACATAAATTTATAGTAATGGAAAGAAGGTATGCGCCTATTTAAACACTTGTATGCACAAGTTAT
>JAHDDB010000093.1 GCA_020629575.1 Caedibacter sp.
AAATGGATACTTACGTGCGCATTTATGATCAGCATAAAAAAGGAGAGCGTGATAATCCCACAATAGGACTGCTCCTGTGCAATGAAAAAAGTGAAGCAGTTGCCAAATACTCAGTTTTATCGGATAAGAAACAATTGTTTGCCTCAAAGTATTTTGACTACTTACCATCTGAGAAAGAGCTCGAAGCCGAGCTATCGCGTGAAGTTAAACTGCTTGGCAATGAGCTTGGGTATGACCCTAGTTGATAGAAGCTAAGGAGCTAAGGATTGAAAGTGTTTTAACGCAGTTTGTTTTGCATCACAAGGATCCGCAACTTGCTTAAACCTTTATATTCAATCTGTAGCAGGAATGTTCTCTACAACTTTTAAATGCGATTGCCCTAAATGCATTTTGTAGTGATATTAATATGGGTTATAATTTTTTGAATAAAAAGTTTGAAGGTTAAAGCTAGCATGATTACGACATTTAAATCTAAATAAATTCACAACAACATGAATAGTTTGACAGAATCTCTTTGCACTTTAGAAAAGTTAGCTAAGGGTAATGCTAAGGCTTTTCACGATTATATGAACACAACAAACGTATCCTAAGTATTACCTAGCACCGTGCAGGGGAAACTTGGATTAAATGAACATTTTATCCTGCTAAAGGAATAATAATTTATGAATAAACAACAACTAGCCGCCAAAATCTGGGAATCAGCCAACCAGATGCGCTCAAAAATTGAAGCTAATGAATACAAAGACTATATTCTTGGCTTTATTTTTTATAAATATCTAAGTGAGCAACTCGTGCAGTTTGTCAGCGTCCAAGGTATGAGTAGTCAAGAGATGAAATCCTTGAATGAAGGCGATAGCGATACTGTTGAGTTTATACAAAGAAACTTAGGTTACTTCATTTCTTATGATAATCTATTTTCGACGTGGATTGAGCCTGAGTTTGATTTTGATGAGTCTAACGTTCGCGATGCCCTTTCGGCATTTAGTCGTCTTATTCACTCGAATCATAAAAAGTTATTTGAAGGTATTTTTACCACATTGGAAACTGGCTTAAGTAAACTCGGCGAAAGTGCTGGTAAGCGTACAACAGCCATTAGTGATTTACTACATCTAATTAAAAGCATCCCCATGAATGCTCAGCAAGGCTATGATGTTCTGGGCTATATTTATGAATACCTAATTGAAAAGTTTGCCGCCAATGCCGGTAAAAAAGCCGGTGAATTTTACACGCCGCACGAAGTCTCAGTGCTGATGTCACAAATAATTGCTCATGAGTTAAAACACAAGGATACTATTGAAATTTACGACCCAACTTCGGGCTCTGGCTCTCTACTAATCAATATTGGTGAAGAAGTCGAGAAATATGCAAAAAGCAAAGACAGCATTACCTATTATGCTCAAGAGTTAAAAGCCAACACCTACAACTTGACACGTATGAATCTGATCATGCGTGGCATAAAGGCTAGCAACATTAAAACTCGCAATGGTGATACCCTTGAGGACGATTGGCCTTATTTTGATGAAAATGATCCACAAGGCACTTATAAAGCTTTATATGTCGATGCTGTGGTGTCCAACCCGCCCTACTCACAAAAATGGGATCCAAGCTTTAAAGAAAATGATCCACGTTATTCGCGTTTTGGTCTGGCACCAAAAACCAAGGCAGATTTTGCTTTTTTATTGCATGATCTTTATCATCTTAAACCCGATGGTATCATGACCATTGTGCTCCCTCATGGTGTGTTATTTCGTGGCGGTGAAGAAGGTGAAATTCGTAAGCAACTTATCGAACAAAATCACATAGATGCAATCATTGGTTTGCCCAGTAACATCTTTTTTGGCACCGGCATTCCTACGGTGATTTTGGTGCTCAAACAAAAACGTCAAAATACCGATGTACTGATTGTGGATGCTTCCAAGTACTTTATAAAAGAAGGTAAAAACAACAAGCTTCAAACCAGTGACATCAAGCGCATTGTTGATGCTGTAACACATCGCGACAGCATAGAAAAATTCTCACAATTAGTAAGTAGGCAAACCCTGCAAGACAATGGCTACAACCTTAATATTCCACGATATGTTGACTCTTCAGCAGCTCCACTAAGTTGGGATTTACACGCCACGATGTTAGGCGGTATTCCTAACAATGAAATTGCTGAGTTACAACACTATTGGCAATCATTTCCGCAATTACACAGTGCCCTATTTACGGCAAAATCTAGTGCCTATAGCGAATTAGTCATTGCTAAAGATGAGTTAAATTCAGTTATTAGCAATCATCCACAAGTACTGGAATTTATTGCCGGCTATAATCAGACCTTTGAAGGTTTTGACGATCATTTAAACACAGTGCTTATTCAAGGCTGGCAAAATGTTAAACGCAACCAGCAAGAGACCGAGCTCAGTACCTATTTATTTGCCCGCTTAAGTCACATGGACTTAATCAATAAATACCAAGCGTACCAATACATGAGCAACCAATGGCAAATTATCAGTGCCGATTTGGAAATGATGCAAACCGAAGGCTTTATCGCGACCAAACAGGTTGACCCTAACATGGTGATAAAAAAGAAAGACGGTAAAGATATAGAAGAGCAAGACGGTTGGAAAGGTCATATAATGCCGTTTGAGCTAGTGCAGACAACCTATTTAAGCAAAGACTTAGACGTATTACAAAACCAAGAAGCAAAACTGGCAGAAGTCATCTCTCAAATTGAAGAGATTATTGAGTCGTTCACAGAGGAAGAAAAAGATTCTTCGATTCTTAATGACAAAAATGATGCTTTTGTGAGAAGTGAGTTAAGCAAAAAGCTTAAAGAAATATATAGTGATGTGGATTCAGAAGAAATTCGAACAATCGGAGAATATGTTGACTTGCTCGAGAATAAAGCCAAAAAGCTAGAAAAATTAACTTTTATTGAAACTCACAAGCAGGTTAACTGGGACAAAATTGAAGCCAATAAAGATGGCACTTACAGTAAAGGCAAGATAAATAGTTATCTACAAACCTTAAGAGCAGCGTTTGAATTTGATCCAGAAACTTTTGAAGGTAAAGTGATTCGAGTTGATCAGTTATTAGCTAAGCAAGCTGAGGTCAAGGCAGATATTAAACAAAAATCTGATGCACTACACCTAAAAACCAAAACAATCATTGAAGGCTTAAGTGATGAGCAAGTGAATAATCTTTTACATTTAAAATGGATCGCACCATTAAGCACAGAACTTGCCTCTATGCCAAACAGCGTGATTACCCAGTTCACCAGCCAAGTACAAGCGCTGGCCGATAAATACGCGGTGACTTATTCCCAAGTGGCGAATGAGATAAAAACCACCGAGGAAGCATTGGCAGACATGGTGGGCGAACTCACTGGTAATGAATTTGATCTGCAAGGCTTGAATGAGCTCACCAAGTTATTAAAGGGCGCATAAGATGGGTGTTGAAAAGAATGTGCCTGAGATTCGATTTAAGGGGTTTAGTGGTCAGTGGGATGAGAAAATATTAGGTGAGCTAGTTCAGTTAGAAAACGGATTCGCTTTTCAAAGTAAATACTTTAAGAAAAGCCCGACTGAGGTCATAGTTCTTACGCCAGGTAGTGTAAATATAGGAGGAGGATTTCAAGCTGGCAAAGGGCAATACTACGATACGAAACAGGAAATTCCGGTTAGATACGTATTCAGACCTAACGATATGTTCATAACTATGACGGATTTGACTCTGACAGCTCAAGCTTTGGGTTATCCGGCGATAATTCCAAAAGATAACAATACGTACCTGCACAATCAACGGCTTGGAAAGTTGGTTGGCTATAAAGGTGACCTATGGTTCCTTTATAATTTATTGCGCACTACAAAAAAACAAAAAGAAATTGTAGCAACTTCTTCAGGTACGACAGTAAAACATACATCTCCTGACAAATTTTTGAATCGCGCCTGTTTTTTTCCAGAAAACGAAGAACAAACACAAATCGGCAACACCTTCCAAAAACTTGATGCGTTGATCAACCAACACCAACAAAAGTACGATAAACTTAAGCAGATTAAGAAAGCCATGCTGGAAAAGATGTTTCCCAAAGCAGGAAAAACCATCCCAGAAATCCGCTTTAAAGGTTTTAGTGGGGAGTGGGAGGAGCACTTATTAGGGGATAAAATGACTGTAACTTCGGTTAAGCGAATACTCCAATCAGATTGGACTGCATCAGGCGTCAGATTTTTACGTGCACGAGATATTGTATCTTCATACAAAAATGAAGAGCCTGCGGACTATTTGTATATTGCGCGAGAAAAGTATGAACAATACTCTCAACTCTCTGGGAAAGTTGAAGTTGGTGATTTACTTGTGACAGGTGTTGGGACAATAGGTGTGCCCATGTTGATTACAAATGAAGAGCCTGTATATTTTAAAGATGGAAATATAATTTGGTTTAAGAATGAAAATGCAATAAATGGTTTGTTTTTGTTTTATTCATTCGTTGGTAAACAAATTCAAACGTATATTAAGCATTCTGCTGGAACAGGAACGGTTGGGACATACACTATTAATAGTGGAAAGAACACTCCTATAAAACTTCCAAAAAGTGAAGAGCAAGCCGCCATCGGCAACTACTTCCAAAAACTCAACACCCTTATTAATCAACAGCAACAGAAAATCACTAAACTCAATAACATCAAGCAGGCATGCTTGAGCAAAATGTTTGTCTGAGGAATAGTCATGAACACTTTTAAAACTGAACCAGAATTTGAGCAGGCATTTATTGAAGTCCTCACTCAAAAGGGCTGGGAGCCAGAAATACTT
Source organism: Caedibacter sp. (assembly GCA_020629575.1). GTDB lineage: Bacteria > Pseudomonadota > Gammaproteobacteria > Francisellales > Francisellaceae > Caedibacter. Next base: position 4,792 of record JAHDDB010000093.1, read on the forward strand.
AAAAACAAAACTGAAACGCAGCTACTGCAAAATTGGGCGGATATTTTGTTTGAAAACAATCGCCAACGTGATCGATTGAATGATGTGCCATTGAGCGCTAGTGAAATGCAGCAAATTATTGATCAGATTAAAGTGCTTAAAACCCCGCTTAAGCTAAATGGTTTAATTAATGGAAAAACGGTGGTTATTAAGCGTGATAACCCCGATGATACCTTGCATATAGGTAAGGAAGTTAGCCTAAAAATATATGATCGACAAGAAATTGCAGCCGGTCAAAGCCGTTACCAAATTGCACAGCAACCTAAATTTGAACGTGGGAGCCCTTTGCGTAATGATCGCCGCGGTGATGTGATGTTGCTTATTAACGGGATGCCAGTGATCCATGTTGAGCTTAAAAAAAGTGGTATTCCAGTGAGCCAGGCTGTCAACCAAATTGAAAAATACAGTGTCGAGGGAATTTTCAGTGGTATTTTCTCGCTGATTCAAGTGTTTGTAGCCATGGAGCCAGATGAGAGTAAATATTTTGCCAATCCTGGCATGGGTGTAAAATTTAACCCAGATTATCAATTTCATTGGGCTGATTTTAATAATGAGCCGATGAACCATTGGAAAGATATTGCGTCAACTTTGTTATCTATTCCCATGGCGCATCAGTTAATTGGATTTTACACCGTTGCTGATGATACCGATGGTGTACTTAAAGTGATGCGCAGTTACCAGTATTACGCTGCTAATGCGATCTCAGATAAGGTGGCGAAAACCAACTGGCAACAATTCGGCAGTGCGAATAATAAAGATCGCTTGGGTGGTTATGTATGGCATACCACTGGCTCAGGAAAAACCATGACTAGCTTTAAATCAGCACAGTTGATTGCACAATCGAAAGATGCCGATAAAGTAATTTTTCTGATGGATAGAGTTGAATTAGGCACTCAATCACTGACAGACTACCAAAATTTTGCTAGCGATGGTGAAGAAGTGCAAGCCACTGAAAACACGCATAGGCTGATAACTAAATTAAAAAGCTCCAAGCCAAGTGATACATTAATCGTAAGCTCTATTCAGAAAATGAGTAATATTTTTGAAATAGTGAATGATGAAGGAATTGCCACCAATTCGGCTGATATTGAAAACATTCGTGCAAAACGTTTGGTGTTTATTATTGATGAGGCGCATCGTTCAACTATGAGCGGAGGTAAAGATAATAAAGAAGGGATGTTAGTAAAGGTTAAAAACACATTTCCCAAGGCACTTTTCTTTGGTTTTACGGGAACACCGATTCATAAAGAAAATCAAATCAATAAAAATACTACTGCCGATGTCTTTGGTAATGAGTTACATCGATATAGCATCGCAGATGGTATACGTGATGGTAACGTTCTAGGTTTTGACCCCTACAAAGTACCGACATTTAGAGACAGCGACCTAAAACTAGTGGTAGCATTAGAGCGAGCCAAGGCCAGCACGATTGCTGATGCAATGGAAAATCCAGCTAAAAAGGAAAAGTTTAACTACTTTATGAATAAAGTGCCGATGGCGGGTTTCAAAGGTGCTACAGGCAAACGCCACAAAGGCATTGAGGACTATGTGCCTAAAAGCCAATACTTAACTGAAACCCACCAAGCTAAGGTAATCGAAGATATCCTAGATAAATGGGATGTACTCAGTCAAGGAAGTAAGTTTCATGCAATTTTAGCCACCGATAGTATTATTGAAGCCATTGAATATTACCGCGGTCTAAAAGCTGCAAAGCCAGAACTGAAAATATCAGCACTGTTCGACCCTAATACTGATAATAATGGTGGTAATATCGCTTTCAAAGGCGATGGTTTAGAAGAAATTCTGATAGATTATAATAAGCGTTATGACCAAGATTTTGATTTTGCGCGTCATGCTGCCTTTAAAAAAGATGTGGCTGCTCGTCTTGCTCATAAAAAACCTTATACGCACATTCATACTGAGCCAGACAAACAGTTAGACTTACTAATCGTGGTAAATCAGATGCTTACTGGATTCGACTCTAAATGGCTTAACACCTTGTATTTAGACAAGACAATGGAATACCAAAATATTATTCAAGCTTTCTCGCGCACTAATCGTTTGTTTGGTCCTGATAAACCCCACGGTATTATCCGCTATTACCGTTACCCGCATACTATGGAGCAGAACATTAAAGCTGCGGTGAAACTTTATTCTGGCGATAAACCCATTGGTTTATTTGTTGATAGGTTAGAAAGCAACTTGAAAGCAATGAATGAATTAATTGCTGAGATTAGCGAGTTATTTATGAATGCTGGTGTTGAGAATTTTGAAAAACTGCCAGATGATATTGAAGCCTGTGCAAAATTTGCTGAATTATTTAATGCTTTTAACAAACATCTTGAAGCTTCAAAAATTCAAGGCTTTCGTTGGGGCCAGCTAGTTTATGAATTTACTGATGATGATATAAGACGCGAAGTAACACTGGGGGTAGACGAACAAACCTATTTGATCTTAGTTATGCGTTATAAAGAGCTTGTAGGGAAAGGCCATGGCAGTGGCATAGGTAGCGGCGATCTTCCTTTTGACATTGATGGGCATTTAACTGAAATAGATACAGGTAAAATCGATGCTGACTACATGAATAGCCGATTTGACAAATACTTGAAAGAGCTAACTAAAAGCCAAGGTTCTGTAAGTATAGAGGCCACGCTCAACGAACTACATAAATCTTTCTCGTCTCTTACTCAGATAGAGCAAAAATACGCTAAATTATTTTTGAATGACTTGCATCGTGGTGATGCAAAATTAATTGATGGGAATAGCTTTAGGGATTACATCAATGACTACAAAGATAAAGCTGAAAATGCTGAAATAAACACAATTGTTAATGCCATTGGTGTAGATAAAAGTCTACTTATGCGTTTGTTGAGTGGTAGCGTTAATGAGAAGAACCTTAATGAATTTGGTCGATTTGATGCGCTCAAAGATACTATCGATAAGGCAGTAGCCAAATCTTACTTTGAGAAAAAATTTGGCATGGAAATATCACCTTTTAAGCTTAATATATGTATTGAAAACTACCTAAAAGAGTTTATTTTAAATAGGCAAGCACAATCTATAGAAGGTTATGAGTAAGTAGAGCAATTAACATAAATCTTAGTACCTTTTGCTGATTGTATGATTTGAATATAGTAAGTTTTCTCAAGTAATTTTAACGCCTTGTCGCGCCTTGCTTTATCACGCAATGGGCTTGATCTTAAAATGTCTCTAGGAGTCGTTTCGACTAATTCTTTTTCTTTAATCCATTTAAGGATAACCTTAGCATCATGCTCAACTTGAGTTTCTTTGTTATCACCAAATATCCGCTTAGCTTCATTAAGATGCCATTCAATAATTTGGTATGCTGATTCAACGTAGTTGACTCTAATTTCTGTTCCTTGTTGATCATCAAAAATATGAAGAAGTGCACTTAATCGAGCGATATTTTCACTGGCTTTTGATGCCAGATCGTGAATACTGTGCCAGTGGTATTCATTGGCAATGGCTGATTCAATATAATCAAAATATTTAATCCATACTGACTTAGCTGTCTGACTAAATTTAAGCGTTGGGATATGCCCAAAGCCATACTGGTCAACGGGAAGTGTTTTATTTAGACAGCTTTTGATTCGCGTATGAAAACGCTCAAGATCTTCATTTACACTACTGGCAGGCTCTTTATAGTAGCGGTTGCCCATGGTTGATTCAGGATATGCAAAAAGTGTCCGTGCAAAAAAGCCACTATTACGGTTAATCCCATCATGTTTTTTAGTCATCTGCTCTAAAAGTAATGGCTGCATCATAAGATTTAAGGTGAAGCGTCTGTCTTTAATAAAAATATTGCCGGTTGTTTTGCGATGAATTGATATAGGCTTACCATCCCATAGGCGGTTTAAGATACTGGCAAACTTTGTGTTGTCCTTCTGCATGGTTGGACTGGATAAAAATATGCCTGCTTCATCTGACCAAATACTCCCGTTTGGATATTCTTTTGATAGATTTTCGCTGAGTGCTTCAACCGTTATATCCTCATATT
>JAHDDB010000094.1 GCA_020629575.1 Caedibacter sp.
CATCACGCAGGGGAAGCGATTGGTTTTACCAATGAAGATTATGTTGAAGCAGGTGCGACAATTATTCAAACACCGGCAGAGATTTTCTCTAAAGCGGATATGATTATTAAAGTCAAAGAGCCACAACCAAATGAGTGCAAGATGTTGCGCGAAGGGCAGTTGCTATTTACTTATTTACATTTAGCGCCAGATCCATTGCAAACTCAGCTGCTTTTAGAGTCTAAATGTACAGCGATTGCTTATGAGATGGTGACTGACAAAAATGGGCGTTTGCCATTATTAACACCAATGAGTGAGGTGGCAGGTCGTCTATCAGTGCAAGCTGGTGCGCATTGTTTAGAGAAAGCGCAAGGCGGTAGTGGGTTGTTACTAGGTGGTGTGCCAGGTGTTCCTGCAGCGAATGTTGTTGTTATTGGCGGTGGTGTTGTTGGTTTAAATGCGATTCGTATGGCGATTGGTATGGAGGCGCATGTGACTATACTTGATAAGTCTTTAGACCGTTTGCGTGAGCTAGATGATTATTTTGGACCTAAGTTAAACTGTATTTATGCAACCAAAGATAATTTGCAAAAATATGTACAGGAAGCCGATTTAGTCATCGGTGCGGTCCTTGTACCAGGGGCTGCGGCACCTAAGCTTGTGACTAAAGAGATGATTAAGTCGATGAAAAAAGGCTCTGTTGTTGTTGACGTCGCCATTGATCAAGGTGGCTGCTTTGAAACCTCTAAGCCGACGACACATCAAGATCCAACATATGTTGTTGATGATGTGGTGCATTATTGTGTTGCAAATATGCCAGGCGCTGTAGCCAGAACATCAACGGTAGCATTAAATAATGCAACCTTGACCTTTGCTTTAGAGTTGGCAAATAAAGGCTATCAAAAAGCGGTTACTGATAATGTGCATCTTGAGCATGGTTTAAGTGTGCATAATGGCATGCTCACTTCACTACCGGTTGCCCAAGCACTTAATATCGTATATGTTACACCAAAAGAAGCATTAGCTAAGAGTGCCAACGCAGTCACGGCATAAGCCTGTTATCTCAATGGTATGAGCAGCAATCTGAAAGCCGCTTTCTTGTGCCAATTTTTCTAATGTTTTATCAAGCAACTCATGATGCAGCTCAGTTTTTTGACCGCATGTATTGCAAATCAAAAGCTGACACATTTTTTTCTCAGGATGGCAGCATAAACTGTAGCGATTACTGGTATGTAGTTTATGAATGAGTGCAGATTGCTGTAGGAAGTCCAAGACGCGATAAATTGACATAATATTATAGCGCTTAGTTGCCTTATCTCCTGTCGTCGTTATCTCAATTGTCTGTGCTTTATTTATTAGATTAAGTAGCTCATAAGCGCTAATTGGTGATGATTGATCAATAAAAATAGTAAGCACTTCTTTGCGTAAGCACGTAAGCTTAATATTGTGTTGTAGGCAAAATTTTTCAATTTTAGCTAAAGCGTTTTTGGTAGAGCTCATGACTATCTCACCATTAACTGTTTGATAAGACCAATAGCGTAGACTGCACAAATGATCATGGTAATACAGAAACTTGCGGGCAAGTTGGCGTAAAAGGCAAGGCAAAGTGCACCCCAAACACTGCCAAGGGAGATCATAATGCTCAGTAGCATGCCTTGATAAAAGCCATCACTCCATTGAAATGCACAAGCAGCAGGGCCGATGAGTAATGCAAATACCAATAGCACCCCAACAATTTGGCATGCCATGGTCACGGTTAATGCCAGAATGATAAAGAAGATAACAGAAAGAAGTTTATTAGGGATGTTTTTAGCACGCGCCAGAAGGGGATCAATCGAGGTGAAAAATAGTGCTCTTGAGATAAAGAGTAATATGGCAATGATAATAAGCGCCATGATAATCAGTGTGATGATTTGCTCCATTGACACCGTTAAGATATTGCCAAACAAGATAGACATAATCGAGCCTGAGTAACCGGTTTGATAAAGATATAAGAAATAAGCACCAAGACCTAAGAAGAAGGTTAATACAATGCCAACGGCAAGGTCATTCTTTTTGATTTTATCCCCCATAGCACCCATGATACTTGCGGCAATAATGTTAGCAATCAGTTGTCCGTTCATTGCTGAGATGCCAATTAATACAGCGCCTGCTGCTCCTGTGAGGCTGATATGCCCCAAGCCATGAGCGGCAAAAGCAGCTTTACGTAGCACAACAAAGAAGCTTACGATGCCGCAGATGATGGCAATTAAAGTGCCAGCAATAAAGGCGTTTTGCATAAAGCTATAAGATAACACTGCGATCCTCCTTTAAGCATGGCAGTTTTTGGCAAAGATGCACGTGTTGATTTTTGAAGTGAATAAAGTTATCCAACTCATGCGCAATTTCATGCATATCATGTGAGATAATCAAAAGGGTTATATTTTGTTTGGCATGAATGGTTTTAAGTGCTTGGATAAAGTCTTGTTTGGCTTGAGGGTCAAGATCCGATAAAGGCTCATCAAGCAGCAATAATTTGGGATTATTAATTAAGGCTTGCGCAAGATAAATGCGCTTTTTTTGTCCACCTGAAAGGGTTTCAAAGGGCTTCTTTGCATAGTGTAGAGCACCGACAAGCTCTAAAATGGCGTGCGCTTTTTGCTCAATACCTTTGCCAAAAGCAGGTAATCCAAGTTTATCAGCATTGAAACTAGACTTGATCAATGTTAAAGCTGAGATATTTGGGTTAAGGTTAAGCTCACGTTCTTGCGGGATGTAACTAATCAATCGATTGTTTTTGCCGATTGTCTGCGAGAAAAGTGTTAGGTTGCCAGAAATAGGTGGTTCAAAGCCTAGAATAGTTTTAAGAAAAGTGGATTTACCTGTACCGTTCTCACCAACGATCCCTAGCCATTGGTTTTGATAAATCGTCAGATCAAAAGGTTTGCATAAAGGTGCTTGAGCTGAATGGCCAATGACAAGGTCTTTGCATTGGATGATGATTGTGTCATGCATATTATTGATGAAGGTTTGTTAAAGGATTGTCTTCTTTAACTGTTTCTTTGGCCTCTTTGGCGTTTACCTTTGTTGTATCGCTACTTATTTGAGGCGTTGCTTTCACAGTAGATGTTTTGCTGCTGTTATGTTCTGTAGCAGTTGCTTTCTCCAGTGCTTTTTGTGTATCACTAAGATTGGCTTTAAGCCAAGTGATTACATTATCATTTTGTGGCATGGTTTCGCTAACGCCAACATAAGGAATGTTATTCTCTTTGGCAAGACTTAGAATGTTTTCAGTGACATTATCATGTACTTGCTGGTTATAAAAAAGTACTTTGACGGTGCGTTTTTTAAATAAGTTTTGATAGTCAGCGAGCATTTTTGGTGAAGCTTCAGCGTCGTTCATTACCGTCCATTGGAATTTTTGTCCGAGCATGGTTAGCCCTAGTGCATCCGCCATATAGCCAAAGACGGGCTCTGTGGCAGTTACCTTGGTGCCGGCAAAGCGTGCTTTGATATCATTGATTTGACTATAAACAGTTTGATAGCGTTTATCAAAGGTTTGATAGTTTAATTCAAAGGTCTTTTTATGGTCAGGTTCGATTTGGCTAAATACTTCCGTAAGCTTTTTAGCAAGCGTTGGGAAAGTATTGGGATTGTACCATAGATGTGGATTGTCACCACTTTTGGCATTCATTAAAGTTGCCACATCAATAATGGCCACTTTATTGTTGTTTGATTGTGCGTTTAATAACTGCTTCATCCAGGGGTCGTAATCCGCACCATTATAAATAATGACTTGCGCGTCATTAATTGCCACGGCAGTATTAGCAGAGGTAGTAAATAAATGTGGATCAGCATCAGGATTGTTGATGATGCTGTTGGTTTTCACATAATCCCCGCCAATTAGGCTTGCGACATTGGCATAGAAGTTTTCAGCAGCTACGACTTTGATATCAGCGTATGAACTGCTAATGAATGCGAGAAAGCCTGTAGCAGCTAATGCGATTCGTTTGCTATTTCTGTAGAGGGTAGACATACAATCGTTCCTTAAGATGGTAAATGTTTCATTGTTAACGTTATCCTGCAAAACGTTATAATATATCATTTTTTATTTTTGGCAATGCTTAAGTTTTTATCTGGCAGAGATCATTGATTTATGCTAGAATCCGCCTCGCATTTTGTCAGTAATATCTATCTGCAATTACTTTTGCTGTTAGTTTTGGCTTAATGTTTATGTAAAACAACAAGAAACCACACGTTACTCGACACGCTTTTAGGGTGCCTTTAAAAAGGGTTTAAAAGTGGGAGTAATGGCGGAATAACCCAATAGTTGGAGAAAATATGTCTTTAATGAAAGAAATGTTACAAGCTGGTGTTCACTACGGTCACCAAAAGAGATTCTGGAATCCAAAAATGAGCGAATTCATTTTTGGTATTAATCACGGTATTCACATTATTAACTTAGAAAAGACAGTGCCTTTGTTTCAAGATGCTGTTAATTTTGTTGGTAAAGCCGCGTCTAAAAACGGCAAGATTTTATTCGTTGGTACTAAGCGTCAAGCACAAGAAGTGATTGCTGAAGAAGCATCACGTTGTGGTATGCCATATGTTAACCACCGTTGGTTAGGTGGTATGTTGACGAACTATAAAACAATTCGTCAATCAATTAAGCGTTTACGTGATCTTGAAAAAATGCAAGAAGACGGCACGTTTGAACGTATGACAAAGAAAGAAGCGTTACAAAACTCACGTGAAATCGAGAAGTTAGAAAAAGCGCTAGGCGGCATCAAAGAAATGGGTGGTTTGCCAGATGTTTTAGTCATTATCGATAGTAAAGAAGAGCATATCGCGATTGAAGAAGCTAAGCGCTTAGGTATTCCTGTTGTTGCTGTTGTTGATAGTAACTCAAGTCCTGATGATATTGATTATGTTATCCCTGGTAATGATGATGCAGTTAAAGCAATTCGTTTTTACTTAAGCAAATTTGCTGATGCAATCATTGATGCAAAACAAGCATCACATATTGCAGAAGAAAAAACAGCAGACGTTTCTGAAGAAGAAGCTTAATTAACTGAAGTTACGCACTTGAAGAAAAGCTATGATTTTATAAACACCCCGTCAGCCTGCGGCTGCCACCCCTCTTGCAAAGAGGGGAATTGGGCGACGGTGATTTTAATTCCCCTCTTTGCAAGAGGGGTGCCGAGCCTGCGAGGCGGGGTGTTGAAGTAGCAAAAGGTCGTAACTCAGCAATTAATAAGTTTATATTTTAAAAGTATTAACAAGAAGGAATCTAATCAATGGCGACTATTAGCGCACAATTAGTAAAAGAGCTTCGTGAGCGCACAGGTGCGGGCATGATGGAGTGTAAAAAAGCATTAACTCAAACTGGTGGCGATATCGAAAAAGCAGTTGAAGAAATGCGTAAATCAGGTGCGGCAAAAGCAGATAAAAAAGCATCTCGTGTTGCTGCTGAAGGCGTTATCGTAATGTCACAATCTGCAAACAAAGCGGTAATTGTTGAGATCAATTCAGAGACTGACTTCGTTGCACGTGATGAGAACTTTAAGAAGTTTGCTGATGAAGTAGTTGCTGCAGTTGCTAACTCAAATGCAAAAACACTTGAAGAAGTACTTGCTTTAACTTTAGCAAGTGGCCAGAGCGTCGAAGAAGCGCGTAAGAGCCTGATTGCTAAAATCGGTGAAAACATCAATGTACGTCGTATTGATGCACTTGAAGGTGAAACGGTTGGTGTGTATAGCCATGGTGGTCGTATTGGTGTGATCGTCGCAATGAATGGTGGTAATGAAGACTTAGCAAAAGATGTTGCTATGCATATTGCTGCTTCAAACCCAATTGTTGTATCACAAGATCAAGTGCCAGAAGAGATCGTTGCGAAAGAGAAAGAAATATTTGTCGCTCAAGCACGTGAAAGTGGCAAGCCTGATGAGATTATCGAGAAGATGATCACAGGGCGCATTCGCAAGTTCTTGGATGAGCAAAGCTTAGTTGGTCAACCGTTTGTTAAAAACCCTGATCAAAAAGTTTCAGATCTATTGAAAGCAAATAATGCAACAGTAACTGGCTTTATTCGTTTTGGTGTTGGTGAAGGCATCGAAAAAGAAGAGACTGACTTCGCAGCTGAAGTGATGAGCCAAGTTCAAGGAGCATAATTAATATGTCACACCTGACACTTAAGCGTGTTTTAATCAAATTAAGCGGTGAAACGCTATCAACGGATGGCTTTGGTATCCAAGTATCAGCGGCTCAAGGTGTTGTAAATGATATAAAAGAAGCCTTAAGTTCAGGTGTGCAATTGGCTATAGTCATCGGCGGAGGCAATATCCTAAGAGGTGGTCGTGCTAATTTTCAAAACCAAATTGAAAGAAGTACGGCTGATACCATGGGTATGCTTGCGACGATGATTAATGCATTGGCGTTATCAGATATACTAACGCACGCAGGTATTGACAATGAAGTGCTATCCTCGCGCGGCATTGATGGTGTGCTAGAGTGCACCAATCCAAAACGTGCAAAACGTTATTTAAATGAAGGCAAAGTGGTTATTTTTGCTGGTGGCACAGGTAACCCCTTTGTGACAACCGATACCACTGCAACGCTTCGTGCGATTGAAATCGATGCGGATGCCATTTTAAAAGTAACGACTGTCGATGGTGTTTATGATAAAGATCCAAATAAACATGATGATGCGGTTAGATTTGACAGTTTGAGTTTTAATGAAACGCTCAAGCGTGAATTGGCAGTAATGGATTTGGGTTCGTTTGTACAGGCACGTGATTTTAATGTCCCTATTTGTGTATTTAATGTAAATAATTCAGGCGCGCTGTTACGTGTGCTTCAAGGCAAAAGAGAAGGCACTTGGATTAGAGACTAGGAGAAACTCATTATGATTAAAGAGATTTTAGCGGATGCTAAAGACCGTATGGAAAAAAGTTTAGAGAGTTTACGTCATGATTTGGCAAAGATCAGAACAGGACGTGCTCATCCTGACTTATTGGCGCATGTAACGATTGATTACTATGGCATTGAAACACCGATTTCACAAGCCGCTAATATTACGGTTTTGGATGCGCGCACGTTGGGTATTACGCCATGGGAAAAAGGCCTAGCTTCAAAAATTGAAAAAGCAATTTTGATGTCTGATCTAGGGCTTAATCCAGCAAATATGGGTGATAGCTTACGTATCCCAATGCCAGCATTAAATGAAGAGCGTCGTAAAGAAATGGTTAAATTAGTGCGTTCGGAGGCGGAAAAAGGGCGTGTAGCGATTCGTAATATTCGTCGTGATGCAAACTCTGATATCAAAGACTTATTAAAAGAGAAAGAAATCTCTGAAGATGAAGCAAAAAAAGGCGAAGAAAACATTCAAAAATTGACCAATGATATGATTGCGAAGGCAGATGTTATTGTTCAAGAAAAAGAACAAGATTTAATGGAAATCTAGTGCTATATGCCAAATGATAACATGCCCAAGCATGTTGCGATTATCATGGATGGTAATGGGCGTTGGGCAAAGAAGAGACTTTTTCCACGAACAGCAGGACATAAAGCTGCAGTTAAAAGCGTGCGTGCTACGATTGAATTCGCTGTTGAGAAAAACATTCAAATATTAACACTTTTTGCTTTTGGGCGTGAGAACTGGTTGCGGCCACAAGAGGAAGTCAACACGCTGATGACGCTATTTTCAGAAGTGCTTGTTAATGAAGTGGCGATGATGCAGGATAATAATGTACGATTACATGTTGTCGGTGATCGTAGCCGTCTATCTAATGAGGTCATTCATAATATCAGCAATGCTGAAAAAGAAACAGCGCATTGTACCGGACTGCAATTGAATGTTGCGATTGATTATAGTGGTCAATGGGAAGTGTTGACGGCTGCTAAAAAGCTATTACAACAACTGCAAAGTGGCGTATTGAAGGTTGATGAAATTGATCAAATTAGCGAAGAAGATTTTAATGCATGCTTGATTAAAGAAATTCAAACGCCTGTTGATTTATTGATTCGTACCAGTGGTGAAAAACGGATTAGCAATTTTATGATTTGGCAGTTGTCATATGCTGAGTTATACTTTTGCGACAAGTATTGGCCTGATTTTTCAAAAAAAGATTTTAAGTTGGCGCTAGATGAATATCAAAAGCGTACAAGACGCTTTGGCAAAACGGATGAGCAAATGAAGGGGAAAGTGTGAAGGAAAGAATCATTACTGGAGTTATCTTAGGTCTTATCGTGTTATGGGCGATCTTTCGCTTAAGTGATACGATTTTTGATACGGCAGTGGCAATTATCTTATTGTTTGCTGCATGGGAATGGGCTGCTTTTGCTAATGCAAAAACATTGCCTAAACGTATTCTTTATTTGGTTGCGACGCTTGTTTTAGTTTATCTGTCGCAATTCTTTAGATTGCCTGTGTTGGTATTATCCTGTGTTTTCTGGGTTTTTGCATTTTACTTAATTCTACGCTACCCAAAGATTAAATTTAATTCGTTATCTAATGGCGTGCGCTATCTCATCGGTTTTTTTGTGATTGTACCGCTGTGGGTGTCAATCTCGTTACTGCATCAACAAAAACCATCATTTCTATTGCTAATGATGTTGGTCGTGACACTTGCTGATAGTGGTGCTTATTTTGTAGGACGTCAATATGGCAAAAAGAAACTGGCATCGGTGATTAGCCCTAAGAAAACGATAGAGGGTTTAGTGGGAGGTGTGATATTTGGT
>JAHDDB010000095.1:0-4036 GCA_020629575.1 Caedibacter sp.
TATGCCTTATTTAAAAATTTCAGCGAGAGTATATCCTTATGCGTCAGAGCTGGCTACTAAAAAATCATATGGATTTTTCGACTATTTCAGCGGAATTATTACAAGAGGTATTAGTTGAATTTAATTTCCCTACTATTGCCGAGTTACATGCCGCTATTGGGCAGGCGAATTTTTCAGCGAATACGTTTGTACACTTTGTTGAGCAAAAACAACAACTTGAAAGTGATGGTTATGACTCACAACGCAAATTATTAATTGATGATAGTTATTTGCGCCAATTAGCAAGCTGTTGCACACCAATTCCTGATGATCCAATTACAGGTGTATTGATCTCTGACAAAGGACTAATGATTCATCGCATTAAATGTAATGAGTTATTAAAACTTAAAAAAACACATGAAATTATTGAAACACAATGGGTAAAAAACTGCACAGGTTATTATCCGGTAAAGTTGCGTGTGAGTTTGCAAAATGTACAAGGTGCAATTGCCAAAGTCACTGCTAATATATCACGTCATGATGCACAAATTTTAAGTTTCAATATTCTGGAGTCTGATTCGCAATATGGTATCGTGCAAACGATGGTTGAGGTCAAAGACCGTGTGCATTTGGCGCGTGTCATCCGTGGGTTAAAGCACTTAAAAATATGTCTTAAAATAGAGCGTGTTTAATTAAGAAGTCTTTTTGCCTCTTCAAAAGAGCGTTTAACACAGTCCTCAACGGCTAAGCGCGTAAAGTAGTTGCCCGTTAATGCTAAAGTTTTATCTTTGGTCAGCTCATTATTAATTTCATCAATAAACTGTTGGTGCTGTGATTGATAACATGGCACGCTATTTTTTTTATGTTTTAGATCAATTAATGCGTCTTTTGGGATGTTGAGTTTCGATAAAAATCCATCAACTAAGTGTTGATAAGGAGTGTCTGTATTTTTAAAATGCACTGTCATGCCACGATATCTCTCATGTGTTAGCGTGTCACGTGTCACCATCGAAAAGAAGTCTTGTTTGACACCAATTAAGCCATTGATTGGCTTAATATGTTTGATCTTGTCTTTATTAAAAACTAAAGCGACTGTTATGAGCTTAGAAATATCAGGTTGATGCTGAAGATGAACAAGTGGATGATTAATTTGTGCAAGCAATCGATAGCAAACATGCCACGGTGTTGCTAAAACCAGCTTATCTGCTGTGAATACACCATTATCTGTGGTGATATGCCACTGTTTGTTCTGCTGCTCAACGCTCATGACTTGAGTATTTAGATTGATCGTTGTATTTGGGTTAGCTATATCTCTAAATAGGCTTGACATGCCGTGCTCAAAAGTAAAACTGCGTGGTAAGCTTTTATCTTTAGCACGTGTTTTAAAAAGAAAGTCAGCCGGGAAATGTTGGCTATCTTGACAAAGTACGGCATCAAAGCAATAACGTAGTGTTTTTTGATAATTTTGAGATCCGAAGACAAAGCTGAAATATTCTTCAACGGTGCGATTATTAGCATGGCTAAATTTAAATAGCGGCAAGCCAATACCTGCGCGAATTGGATTAAGCTTACTGACAACACTCGCGATTTTATTTTGTGCTGTTAGTAGTTTAAAGGGGTGTTTTTCACGTTTTTGCAACTGATTCAAAAGTCCGCTATCACGACACAAACTAATTAAATGTTGATAAGAGTTGTAAATGGTATGCGCACCTAGTTCAAGCCAAAAATCACGTGTTTTGGGGCTGTGGTAGGTTTCAATGCAGCCACCAAGCTTGTTACTTTGCTCAAGGATAATACTCTTATATCCTTTAAGCGCTGCAAAGTGTGCAAAGCTTACCCCTGAGATGCCGCCGCCAATAATTATAATCAACTGGTTGTTCATAACTATTTTCCTTGTTTAGTTAATCTAGTTGTAGCACTTCGCTTTTATAGCTCAAAAAATTTGTATCATCTTAAGGTTAACAGAGCTGTTGTTTGCCCACACCGTTAATGGAAGGAAAATTATTAATATTGACAAGTGTCTTAGTGGCTTCATATATGCCTCCAACCTAACTGTTATCTGTTTTTTCTTGATTATCCAAACCAAGTTCAAATTGAATCTTTTCCTCTAATTGACTGGCATCGGGCAAAGCATCTCTTAGTTTTTCAGGTATGTCACGGGTTAATTGATAACCTGCAACACCAACCGGTTTATCGATCCCTCTTAAAGCATATTCAACGTCAAATTTACTGTGTTCACTACATAAAATAATGCCAATAGATGGATTTTCATTAGGCTCTTTAACGAACTCATCCAAAAGGTTTAAGTAAAAATTCATTTTGCCTGCATGTTCTGGTTTAAAGCGAGTTCTTTTTAGCTCCAAAGCTACTAATGCTTGTAGTTTTCTGTGGTAAAACAATAGATCAATAAAATACTCTGAGTCAGGTGTTACAATACGATATTGATTGCCAATAAAGCTAAATCCATAGCCTAATTCCATGATGACATCTTTAATTTTTTCAACCATGCGGCGCTCAATTTCAGTTTCAATAACTGGTTCAGCAATGCCCAACATGTCAAACATGTAAACGTCTTTCATAGATTGATCTGCCTGCTCTGCAAGCATCTTTGGGAGCGTACTGTCAAAATTATGATGTTTAGTCGCCAAGTGGTGTCGCTCGTACGCATTTGAATTTATTTGGTCACGTAGTGTATCGCGTGTCCAAGCAAAATCTTTAGTTGACTTAAGGTAATACAGCTTTTTGTTATCCTCTTTTACCTTGCTCATGATGAGTAAATTTTGCCCCCATGGAATTTCTCCAACAAACTGTTGGAGTTCTGGTTTGCCATTATATTCAAGATAAAATTGCCTCATATACCATAAGTTTTGGGGTGAAAAACCAAATTTTGCGCTTGGAAATTTCTGTTTCAAGTCTTTGGATAGACGTTCTACAACCGATTTTCCCCACCCATATTGATCTTGATATTGAACAATGTGCTCGCCTAGCCACCAATAAAGGGAAGTTACTTCTTTATTCACTGATCTCACTGTCCGTATACATGACTTATGTATCTCAGTTGTTGCTTGCTTGAGGAATGTAGTGTATTCCGGTAATTCTTGAGTAGTAAGAGTATTCATCTCAATGACCTATGTTGAAATTCCAATGTTGCGCAATTTCTGGATAAACTCATTTTCCCGAGGGGAGTTAGGCTTACCCCGTAAGTGATCTTGTACTTCCTTAGCTGATGCATTTAGCGTCTCATTGGTATCTTTCATTCAATTGATAATCCTTTCGTGCAAGTTGAGCCCCTAATGAATTTAAATCAAAATGTAACGTTTTCTCAATCAATTTCGGTGTGATTGCAAAAGCGCGTTGCTATGTCTAATGCCTGAACTAATGAGATTGCGTATGCGCCTGTTCCTAAGCTAAAAGTAAGCATTAACGTATTATTTGATTCGTTATAATCATACTTAAGATCATCAGGATATGCATAGATGCTGCGAAATTGCATCTCGCAATGCGTTGTTAAATGCTCAATAAACTTGCCATGAGTTTGCGTAAACTGTTCATATTGGCTCAATGCCTCAGCATTGAAGAATAACTTTTGCTGTTTACCAATCAATGGTGCGGCAATGCTTAACGCTTTGGAGTCAATACGCTGTTGGATTTCGTCTTGATTTTCCGCAGTGACTTGAAAGACGCTATTGCCATCACTAAAGCCGACAATATCACCGATTAATGCTATTTGATCTGTGTGATTTTGTTGGCGAAACTGAACATAAGCATTAAATAAAAAGCTGCGCACAACAGATAATAAAAAGCCATGATCTTTTGGATTAAGATTGATTTTACCGTCAATAACATCATGTGCCTGTTGTAGATTATCATGACCAAAACGCTGCTCACCAAAAAGGTTTATAAAGCCATTTTGCATAATATGTTTAATCTTTGGCTCTATTTTTGCAAAAGGTAATGTTAAATCACGCAATACAAGGGTAAAGCGATTGGCTTTGTGGCTGCCAATTTTAAGCTTTTTATTGTGGCGACTGATGCGTAGAATATTGCAATTGTCGAC
>JAHDDB010000095.1:4136-8655 GCA_020629575.1 Caedibacter sp.
ATAGGTTGACTCATTGCTTTTCTTTACCTTCAGACTCAGCAGCATAGTCTTTGGGGTATTGGGGTTCATTATTGAGCTGATGAGTTTTTTCTTTATCGCGATAGGCTTTAGGCTGCAATAAAGACTGTCTTGATGGGTCAAGATTCAGCTTAACACTGTATTCTTGCGAATGTTTCTGCAGCTCAGAAAATTGCTGATAGATGTTTTCCATGATCTCATGTGTTTTATGTACATGTTCATTAATGGTATTTTGATAGTGTGTTAACAACGTCTTAGTTTCATCTAATTCATTGCTAAGGTTTTTGCTACTTTTGCGCATGCTTAAGCCAATAGCAAGTCCGATGATAAAAGCGGCGATAACACCTAAAATTAACGAAATAAGCATATTTGCTCCTATTTTTGATAAATAAGGGTAACCGCATGGCAGGCGATACCTTCTTTTCTGCCGGTAAACCCAAGTTTTTCAGTCGTAGTTGCTTTGATGTTAACTTGATTTAGCGTAAGCTGCAACAGCGTTGCAATACATTGACGCATTTCAAGAATATAAGGGGCAAGCTTTGGCACTTGAGTAACCACAGTCACGTCAATATTGGCAATGTGATAACCCTGTGCTTTGATGCCTTGTTGCGCATGCACTAAAAAATCTTTACTTGCTTGATTTTTATGTTTGGGATCAGTGTCAGGGAAATGCTGACCAATATCACCTAAGGCGCCAGCACCAAGAATTGCGTCGGTAATGGCATGTAAAATGACATCACCATCAGAGTGGGCTTGAAGCGAAAAAGGTGCGTTAATCTCAATACCTCCAAGCATTAATGGCTTATCATCGCTACTAATGCGATGGACATCATAGCCGTGACCAATACGAAACATCATTAATCCTCAACACTTAATGGGAAGCTATTGCTAACCCATGCACGAAAACCACCATCCACTGAGATGACATTGTCATACCCCATTTTTTGCAGGTTATCGGCACTTAATGCTGAGCGAAAGCCACCACCGCAATATAGGTACATCTTTTGATTTTTGTTAGGAATGAGTTGTTCGATTTTAACTTCAATAATGCCACGGCTTAAATGATTAGCATTGGGTAAATGCGAATGCGCAAATTCAGACTCTTCACGGACATCAATAAGAAGACCATCTAATGTGTTATTGTCAAGCATCTGTTTAATGTGGAAAACATCGCACTCTTTGATGCGTGTTTTGGCATCATTGACCAGTTTAAGAAATTCAGTGTTATGTTGCATCTTACGTCCTTTGCTTTTTGATGATATGTGACGAGTGTTATTGTACCTTAGTCTCTCATCAACTTATAGTTTTAATGACAAAGGAATAGTATCAATATAAGCTAGTAACCGATGGCATGCTGTGAAAATAATATTAGATACCAAGGAGCTTTATCATGGCTAATTTTGCATTAAGATTACCTAACTCAATCTATGATGATTTAAAATAAGTTGCTGAGATAGAGGGGGCTCTATTTTGTTACTAGCGTCGCGACAGACTTGAATGATGCATAATCCAGTAGATAAAAATTCCCCAAACACCACTGATTAGGACAGTGATCGTCCAAGCAAAGCCTGGCATCATTTGCGGCGTAACATTATGTTTGGTGAAGTTATTTAAATCACGAATGACTGCTAATGTGCAAACAAGATGCACGATGACAGTGAATGCGCTGATAACGTAATAAATATTTTGATACAGATTGATCACGGCTTGATGGAAGTAATCCATGCTCATTACCTCATGTTTTTTTCAGTTTTAAAAAATAAACTCAGGCTTTTTGTCGATATCTTGGCGTTGATTATGCTTATGATGTTCACTGATAATCTCAACAACTTCATCGATGGAATCAGTCATAATCAAAAGTTCAGTGTCATCATCACTAATAACACCTTCAGCAACAAGTTTCGTCTTAATCCACTCAACCAGTCCGCCCCAAAAGCTTGTATTAAAGAGAATAATTGGCATATGACGTTTTTTCTTGGTTTGCACTAAAGTAGCGATATCAAAAAGCTCATCTAATGTACCAAAACCACCTGGCATGCCAATATATGCCATTGAGTGTTTGACAAACATCGCTTTGCGTGTGAAGAAGTAGCGATAGTGTAAAGAGATATCTTGATGTTGGTTTGGCACTTGCTCAAAAGGTAAATGAATATTTAAACCAATACTTAAGCCTTCGCCTTTTGAGGCGCCAATGTTACCTGCTGCCATAATGCCATGACCGCCGCCAGTAATGATGCTAAAGCCTTCATTAGATAATCTGTGGGCAATTTCCTCGGCATCTTTAAAGTGCGGTGAGCTGCTTGGCAGACGCGCTGAGCCAAAGATACTCACAGCTGGTTGAATGTCATCTAGGCGTTCATAACCTTCGACGAGCTCTGACATGACTTTGAAAATATTCCAAGTAGCACGTGATTGGTCGAAGTGAACATTGCCATAAGTTGTTGCATCGGTGTGTGAGCGCGGGTGAACGGTTTTTCTTGTTTTGTTCATTTTTTATTATCGTATTCCATAATGATAGTGAAATATGGTAACACAAACGTGCGAGTATGCTATGTTAGGTGCTGCGTAATTTAAGAAATTATTGCATAATAAGCGCCAATTAAGCATATCATTAAAACAAAAGGAAACATGATGGGTTTTTTAACAGGTAAAAAAGTTTTAATCGTCGGGCTTTTAAGTAATAAGTCGATTGCCTACGGTGTTGCGGAAGCTATGCATCGTGAGGGCGCTGAGCTTGCATTTACTTATCAAAATGAGCGTTTTAAAGAGCGTATTGAGAAGCTGACTGCACACTACAATCCTGCAGCATTGATTGAATGTGATGTTACCAATGATGAGCAAATCGATAATGTGTTTGTTGAGCTTGGCAAAAAATGGGATGGCTTAGATAGCATTATTCACTCGGTAGCTTATGCTCCAGCTGATCAGCTTGAGGGTGATTTTATTTCAGCGGTTAATCGCGAAGGCTTCAAAGTTGCGCATGATATTAGTGCTTACAGCTTTGCAGCATTAGCAAAGTCAGGACGTGACATGATGCAAAATCGCAATGGCTCTCTAGTGACATTAACTTATCTTGGTGCTGAACGCGCGATGCCAAGCTATAACACAATGGGGATTGCCAAAGCGTCACTTGAGGCAACCGTACGCTATACTGCATTATCTTTGGGTGCTGAGGGTATTCGTGCCAATGCTGTTTCAGCAGGACCAATTCGCACATTGGCAGCATCAGGGATTAAGAGCTTTAGAAAAATGCTTGACTACAATGCGCAAGTGGCACCGCTTAAGCGTAATGTTGATATTATTGAAGTTGGCAACACCGTGGCGTTCTTAGCATCTGATCTTGCCAGCGGCATTACTGGTGAAGTGGTGTATGTTGATGCCGGTTATCATTGTGTGAGCATGGGTGGGATGGAGTAATTTACTCATCCAGTGTCTTTAGATATTTCAAAAATTTATGTGTCAGTAATTGACGCTTACTTTGTTTGAGGATCGGTTGATCATTACTATCTGTAATATAAAAACTATCTTCAATAGAGAACCCTGACGTGTGAATCCGTGCACGAATAATATGGAGATTGTGTGTTTCAAAGAAATAACAAAGGGCGGCTAACAGTCCTGGTCGATCAGGGTGTTTTACGATTACTTTGCTATAGCTTTTATGTCGAGGACTGAGCCATTGAATGTTTTTCTTAAGGCGCTTTGTGGTTGATTTATCGACTAATGCATTTAATTTAGCCGGTGTATAATCAATTTTTTGATGTGTTAGCTGTGCTTTTAAATGCTGCTCTAGCCATAGCAGCTCTTGTTCGCTTTGCAATGGATGGTGATTTAAATTAGTGACGTTAAATTGATAAATCATTTTATTGTCGGGGAGCTTGAAAAAACTTGCTTCCGTGATGTTGATGCTCGCTTTGTATAGCAAGTAGCAGAGTGCAGACAGTTTGATTTCTTTATCTGAAGCTAAAATAAGTAATAGCGTTTGATCCAAACTGTGATCAAAGTGCGTATGGATTGATAGAGACTGGTTGTTCTCTATCACATATTGATAGAGTATGTTGTTTTGCCATATCAAGGTGGCTAATGCCTGTTCTGTAAAGTAACGCGCAGGTAGGTATTGCCATAATGCTTTAACTCTATTGTGATCAGTACACTCTAGCTGTGCCAAAACTTTCTTTTGCGTTTCGTTTACTTGCTCTTTAAGTGATAAGTTGACGGATTTGCTTAATAACTCGCTAGTGCGTGTATACAGATGCTCAAACATCGTTTGTTGCCAATGTGTCCACAATGTGGGGTTAGTGCCTTTAATATCAGCAATGGTCAAAAGAAACAAGCTATCCAGATAGTATTGGCTTTGGCAAAATTCAGCAAATTGCGTGATAGTCGCACTATCATAGATATCTTCTTTTTTGACCATCCGCGAAAATGCCAAATGATGTTTAACCAACCATCAGCTCTGACGCATAAGGATATACTCTCGCTGAAATTTTTAAATAAGGCATAC
>JAHDDB010000096.1 GCA_020629575.1 Caedibacter sp.
TTAAAACCCACTTACAAAAAGATCCCTATAAACCTATGCTTTGCAAGAGGGGTGCTTAAGCTTGCGAGGCGGGGTGTTGAAATAGAAAAAGTCTGTAACTCCAGTTATTATTTGATTATGCTTATTGGTTTAGCTAAAAATAACGTGTTAAATCAACAATCGACAGAGATGGGATACCACCTGAAGGTATTTTTGCGGCAGTAAAGTATGCACTTGTAACATCTGTTGCTTGATCATAACTTGAACCATTATATTGCGCTCTAATGACTTTAGAATTACCGGTTACAAAGTAAAGATTGCCCGCATAATCAACCACCATGTCGTCGATATCAAAAGCACCCGTTATACCAGTAGGCATTGTAATGCTAATCGGAGTATTACTCATATGTGCTGTATCATAAACTAAGACTTTTCCAGCTGACGTACCTACATAAAGCTTAGAGTCATCTCTATTTACAATCATTGAAGTAATCTGACCTTGCGTAGCCGTTGTCAAAACTGCTGATGTTGTCGTTCCAGAATGCAGATCACCAGCATTAGTAGTATGATAGATTGTCTCTGTAGTTGCTCCTTGAACAATAAAATACATGCCATTGCCTGCATTTTCAACAGCAACTGGCATCGGGCTCAAATTAAGCTGATTATTGGCAGGGTAAGTTAATGTGTTCCAACTCGTACCATCAAAATGAAACAGTTGATTTGCTGCAGTTAAAACAATAAGCGAAGCATAATTATTAGAAAACATTCCATCTAGACCTTGGAAGTCATCATTTGATGTTGCAGGTGTGATGGTTGGAGAACTTGTACTTGGAGATGTCACCTTTAATAAATTTGCCATCCACTGACTATCTGATACCCATAGAGCACCTGAATTATCAAGCCCTAAACCGACTGTTTCAAAGAAAGAATGGATATTTGATGATAAATCATGCCTAACGAGATTACCGGCAGTAACTGCGGTTCCGTCTTGCGTTAAATCAACAGGCAAATAGTAATAACTTCTCCCACTACTTGCATAAACTTGGGCAGAAAGAGTGCGCGGATTCAACAAACTTGCAATACCTGAAACAATCTGTGCTTTTGTTGCACTAATAACATGAATATTATCTAACGCAGGATAACCTTTTGTTGCCAAAGCAAGTTTCTTAGTAGGTGTTTGCGAGTCAATTGATCCGCCAACAAAAATACCACCAACATGAGCATTTCCACCTATCCCATTAAATGCAATGTCTTTGCCACCTCCAAGCGGTGTATGCGCATAGCTATTTGATGTGTCTATAGTAAAGCTTGATGTTCCCATTCTTTGAGGGTCAATATTAATTGGAAAAGCATGGCTTGTTGTGCCAGGTGTAATCGCAGTATCAAAAGTGAATGTTGATTGTGAAGCAGGATCGATAACTGCTGATGCACTAGTAGCATTCTGATTCAATACGATATGGACATGATCATATCCTGATAGACCTTGCACATATAAATAAGCAGGTCGTTGATCATCTGAGTCAGTTGGTGAAATAGCCATAGCGTAAACATCACTTGCTCTTGTATTAGAGCTAGAAATATTCGCTGTAGGTGTTGCAGGTGCTGGCACTACATTTAAGAAAAAATCAAGATGACTAAAAGACACTGAATCAGGAGCTGCAGCCTGTGGCATTAAAACAATATTAGAGTTAACGTTAACCCCCTGTATATCCAATTCACATGCATCTGTGGTTGCAGTAAGTGTACAACTACTCACTGAAGTCCCGCCTTGCTTTAAACTCACTGTAGCATCTGTTGATATTGAATAAGTAGAAGAGTCTAAAACAATAAAGTTAACCTTAACACTCTTACCCCCAGCTACAGCCCTTCTCAATTTAAAGTAAACTGTCTCTTTATATGTTGAACCTATTGCAATGTCATGCTTATGATTGCTGGCAGTTATTATTTGACCTGTGCCATCTGAATGACTCGCATAATATACTGGATCACCAGAAACAAATACATCATTATAATTTAAACTCTGCCCAGCATATGTTGCCCCTGTTAAAAGCGCTGCACTCAAAGTGATTGCACTTAATAACTTCACTTTTCTCATAATTTTTCCCTCTAAAATTTGGTTCATTAAAAACAATGGCAACTGACTAAATATATCAAGCATAAAAAAAGAACCATGCCATGACTCAACTTATAGAGTTGCTATTAAGTCAAAATGCACTCCCTTAAGCATGCTTTTTTATAAAAAGCACCCCATCTACTATCACATACGATTATCAAGGATAATTTTGTTGTTAATATGTAGTTATGTGTTAAAGATGTAAAAAAACTAAACTTTATTAATTGGAGTTACGCACTTTAGAAAAAACTATGATTTTATAAACACCCCGTCAGCCTACGGCTGCCACCCCTCTTGGAAAGAAGGAAATTGGGCGACGGTGATTTTAATTCACCTTTCCAAGAGGGGTGCCGAAGTTTACGAGGCGGGGTGTTGAAATAGAAAAAGTTCGTAACTCCAGTTATTAAAAACAGGCTAAGACTAAACATTCACCCTCAAGTGCTCACCACACCCTGAGCATAAGTCAAAGCAATACACTGGGTATCAGTCAAAGTGGGTAAGCTTAAGAAAATCACACTTCATAGAAACTTCGACTTACGCTCAGTCAATGCTTACGCAATCAAAGTGATCAGGAATATGGCTATAGCCTAAAAATGATTAACTATAACACCATGAATTAAAAAGCTACCATTGTCCGCAACTGCATAAAGATAATTACCATCTTCACTCGCTGCAATATGATTTATTGAATATGGTGATGTTAATTGAGTCCACGTACCAGATTCTAATTGATCTATTGCTAATTTATAAACTTGATGATTACTCTGAGCCAGAACATAAATATTGCCATCAGCAATTGTTACGTCTAGTAAGTTCTTACCTTCATCAGGTAAACCCGTTGTTGAAAATGATTTAGTTATCACTTGGCTACAGCTAGCATCCCCAGACTTTATCTTTGATAAATCTAAATTGAGCAAGCCAATGCTTGAGCTAACAAATAAGTTTGTTCTTTGTTGATAAGTAATTATATTACTAATATTACCGTAATCACAGTCATACACTTGATGCTCTGCATCATTATTCAGTGCAATAATATGACCTGAATCCATTACCATGACTAACGATTTACTCTCATCTGCTTTATTAATACTAAACTGATTATTATATAATGTGTATTGGTCATTACTGTCACCACTAAATAGATAAGCTGCTTGCATTGGCGGAAGGTCACCATCAGCAGGATTTGTATCTATCCCTCCTGTGTTTGTATAAGCAAACACCTTATTATCTGTTGATGAAATGAAGCTAAAACTGCATTGCCAGTTAGATAAACTCCCTTCGGAAAAAGGAAAGCCGTCTTCTGCATATCTGGATACAGGAAGTAAATATCTCCAGTATTCATCCGCAAACTGATCAGGTCCGAATGCTCCATAATAATATGACTTACCATATTGACAATATACTTCGTCAGAAACCGCTATAAATGCATTCTGTGCTGCACTTGTGCCACCGATAGCAAATGCTTGGATCTCATTACTATTCATTTGTGTATTACTTCTATTATAAAACTGCCAAGTAACTCCATGATCTTGTGTATAAGCAATTCCTTTATCCTGTGTTGCTACATAAGTTGCGCCATTTCGTTGTATAATACTCTTTGCTGCTGAGAATTTTTCTTGTGGCAATATTTGGTCCCACTTATTCTGACTACCTATATTTATTGGTGTTGAACTATCATTATCACTTTCTTTAACATTACTTGCATATAACACCAAGTTATCAGATAGATCACTACTAGAAAATGCTGGCATGGCTTCTGATGATAGCATCAGTGATTGATCTTGCTGCCAAATTACACCATTATCACTAGAATACATCAATGTAAATAGTTCATTCTCTGAGTTTAAAAATGAATAGCCTAGCGTATATAAAACACCTTTATCTTGAAATATTTCCATTGGCAGATAATGCTCAGGCGTATCAATTTTGCTAAAGCTTTTTCCACCATTATTTGATCGATATAAATAGCCCGTCGGTGGATCCATAGTTAAAATACAGGTTACATCAATCTGATCGCCATCAACATATAAACTCATGAACATTGGGTTTGTAGCATTTGGAATATTTACATCCATTAATTGCCATGTGGCGCCATTATCAGTTGAACTATACACTTGATCACCATAGCCGATAGCACCATCGTCTTCCTGTGTATTAACAATCATATATAATGCACCATCATTATTATAAGAATGTGTTAACTGGGTAATTTTCTTAATCTCAACCGACTTATCATTTTCTTCTACCTTACCAAGATGCCATGAAATACCATAATCATCTGAGCTAACAATGACAATTTTTCCATCTTGCTTTGCTGTATAAGAAATTACCCTGCCGTTATAATCTACCAAACTAGCCGCGGTGATTTCAACAGGTGGCTTACTACCATAATACTGCCAACTTTGACCATTATCTGTTGACTTAATCAATGCATGCTGAGCATTCTGTGCCAAAAATAAGTAAATAGTACCGCTATTATCTGTAAAAACTTTAAGAATATTATTATTGGCTAGCAATCCAGTGCTTTTATCAAAATTAACCCAACTTTTGCCATTATCACTTGAAACAGATAAGCCTGCACCATTGGTATAGTAAATTTTCCCTTGGACTTGATAAACACTTCTTGGCAAATCGGCTACACCACCAGGTAAAGGTGCATTAGATAGCACTTTTCTATCAACAAAACTATCAGGATAACTTGTTAACATAATTTTTGAAGTGGTTGCTTTCCAACCATCAGAAAAACCTATCGTATAATTATTGCTTTGTAATTGTGGTACTTTTTTAGATGTATAATTAAAGACATAAGTACAAGCATGTTTTGCTTTTAGACCTGATGCACCTAATTTCTCACAACTGCCTTTAGCCTTATTCTCCGTAAAAATACTCTGATCATCACCTTCAAAACTATACTTTAGGTTTTTCATTGCACTGTTAGAGGCATTATAAATCGTATAAGTTAAGCTTGTATCTTTATCAGAAGATGCCTGAATCACATAGTTACGTGGGCTTACTCGAATTTCATCTGCTGATATTTTACCTGTAACCTTATGCACAACATCGCTTTTTAAATTATCACCCTTTGCTTGTAATAATATTGTATCAGCTGGTTGAGATGCCAATGAGGCTTTAAGGGTAACAGCGCACTTAGACAATGGTGCTAATGCGTTGCTACAACCATTAACCACAGTCACTCCTTGCCCTGGTGCATTACCTAATTGAATATTAAGCCCATATAAAGGGAAATTAGAAACATTCTCAACCGTGTATACTAACTCGCCTCCAGGGTATAGTGCATTCTCTGACGGATCACTATCAAATTGATTACCTTGCTTAAGTAATGCCATTGAAGCCGCACTACTTATATTTTCCTGAATATTTATTTGTGGGTAACCAAAGTTCACCTGCTTTGTTAATATTTCTTCCCCATCACTTAAGATATGAACAATGACTGGTGCCTCAGAAACTTCCATTGTCGCAGAAAGCGTAAACCCACAACTATCTCCTTGATTTAAGGATTTATTTTGACAGTCTGAATTGACTGAGACACCATTTGGTATACTGCTATCAACTGCTGTCAATTGAATACTTAATTGATCCGCTGGCTTTGTCCCTGTATTTTTCAAGTTATAGCTTGCTTTTTGCCCCGCTGATACATAATCTGCACCAGGATCTGAAAATGACAAATGAATGCCACTTGAAACAACTTCTACAGGAACATCAATAACTTTACTATCTGCGTGAATACGCAGATGGTTCATATTGCCAACAGCTGCTGCAGAGTCTAGGTCAATCTCAATTATCGCTTCTTGTTTGGGTGCTAGTGTATGAGGAACATCTCCTTGTATATGCATATTCTTTTTGCTGTCTAGTGCTGCAGATAGATTATTTAAGGTTGCATCTCCAGTATTTTTAATAACAAGTAAACCTTTTCCATCATGCTTATTCAACTTCAAACTTGTTGTATCTACTGTTAACTCACCTTTTTTTTGCTCAGTTTGACCTCCACTTTCACCACCACAAGCAACTAAACTAGCGCCAACAAATAACGTTAATAAACTTAATTTTGTTTTCTTAAACCTTGTTTTACTCATTTTTCCTCCAAGAAAAAATCTAGATTTTAGCCTCATACTCAGATCACCAAAACATAATCTGAGTGATTTTGAATACAATTAAAGCACCTTTTTGTGTTCATGGTTTGTTTAAATATGTATTAAATGTAAAATCCATTTTTTAAAGTAAAATAAATGTAAACACATGTAACGCCATCAAGCTGTGCCATCAAAATAACATTATCAGAAGACTCATACTAAACGATACCAAGTAATGTCTCTGTTTGAATTGTTGTTAACTTTAGCTCAAATATTCTATACAGCTAAATCCCATGCCTGTTTTGCCAATTTAAGTGTACAAAAGAATCAGTTTTTAGAGAATTAACTTGACTAAGCTCTAATGATATAGAAAAAATCAAATCCAACGAATCTTGCGC
Organism: Caedibacter sp.; assembly: GCA_020629575.1. GTDB lineage: Bacteria > Pseudomonadota > Gammaproteobacteria > Francisellales > Francisellaceae > Caedibacter. The sequence goes on from JAHDDB010000096.1 coordinate 6,582, forward strand.
ATAATGGCAATATAGCCGACCATAATCAACGCCAGTATCGCGCAGACAATAATAAAGCCGTAATGCGACTCAGCCCCTGGAATGCCGGCAACGTTAATCCCCAAAAGACCAGTGATAAACCCAAGCGGGATAAACACCACACTGATCATTGATAAGATGTACATACGTTGATTCATCTGTGTTTGCTCATAAGCGTGAATTTCATTTTGGATAATTAAACTTCTATCTTTCATCGCATCCAGATCTTCCAGTAAACGCATATTGGCATCAAGCACTTGCCTTAATTCAAAGACGTCCTCATCATTTAGCCATGTCAATTTATTGCCTGAAATCGCTAATATTGCCTCACGTTGCGGCAAAATATAGCGCCTAATCTTTATCGCCTTTTTACAAATCGCATTAACCCTATCTGACAATACAATCAATCGATCTTTTTTAATCGCAAGTTCAATATCATCAAGTTTACCATCATAGCTATCAACTAATTGGTCGGTGTGCTCAGTAATATGCATCAATAAAATATTCAAAAACTCACTTGTTGCACAGGGTCCGGCATTTGAGCGCAACATATTGTTAATCTCAGTGATCGAATGCAGATCTCGACGCTTAACAGTTATAATCAAGCGCTCAGTTAACCACATGCGAATTGATGTCATATCTTCAGGCTTTTGCCCTTTATTAAGATTAATCGCACGAAAGGTTGCCAACATGCCATTATCCAGCACCAGAATGCGTGGTCTGGTTTCTTTGGCACACAACATATCGATGATCTTTTCAGGTATCACTTGATATTCATTTAAAAAATCAGCAGCTTGCGTTAAATCCAGATGCAGCCAAATAATGCCAGATGATGCGCTCATAACTGAGGGAATATCTTTTTCGGTGATTTCTTTAGCGCCTCCGTTACCATCTAACAGCTTAATATTTACATGTTTTTTTTGTACTTCCATCACGCGATATCATTAAATACCTTTTTGCATCACTCTAGCTTAAAACGCGATAAACGCAATCAGTTAATAGGATAAAATGCACAAACATACTTTATACTTTGGCAATATCTTATTAAAATCACTAGCATATCTAAAAAACAATTGACAGATAAAAGGCAAGTTTCTTTACAATGCGTGATTTTGCTAAAAACAACTCAACAACTACTGCTAAAAACAATATAAAAAACAAAGCAGATAACAAGCCTAATACGCAGTCTTCATTGGTCATAAGAAAAATTATCCTTGCCCTTTTATTGTTGGTATTAGTCATTGCTTTTATTGTGAGCTTTTATGGTAGTAATAAATCAAAAGACAGTGCAGCAACATCGAGCACACAAACGGTACATGTCCCTTCCAAGCCAGTTGTTAATGTGAGTAACTCGAAAGAGCAAAACAATCAAAAGCAGGATAATGCCACAGCAGATAATGAAACAACTCAAGTCGCTAAGCAGACGTCCAATAGCAATGCAGTGGCAACAGCACCTGCTAATGAAAATAGTGCTAAAGAAACAGCTTCAACAAACAGTAAGAAAACGAAAGATAGCAAAACGGATAACAAGAAAGATGAAGATCAGCCTTTGACTTTTACGTTTTATAACACACTAACTAATAAGACCGTACAGGTCGATGCCAACCCTGAGAAACTAAAGCAATATCGCTATACCTATATGCTGCAAGTTGGTTCATATCGCAATCAAAGTGATGCAAATGCCACACGTGCTAAGCTCATTTTGGCAGGTCTTAAACCAACTATTAAAAAAGTAGGCGATTGGTATCGTTTGGATGTTGGGCCTGTTTATAATAAACGTGATGGTGATGTGATCAAACACAAAGTTGAAGCCGCCGGGATCTCTGGCAGTATTTTGCGCCAAGTGGATAAAGAGGAAATTACTCAACAAACAAGCGACGATAATCAGTAAACTATGTAGAGTCATAAGTTTGAAAAATCATCATTTTTTGAACACCCTGTCAGCCTTCGGCTGCCACCCCTCTTGCAAAGAGGGGAATTGAGCCTAAGTCAACTTTGAATTCCCCTCTTTGCAAGCATAGGTTTATAGGGATCTTTTTGTAAGTGGGTTTTA
>JAHDDB010000097.1 GCA_020629575.1 Caedibacter sp.
TTGAAAAAGATCACCAAGTATATAACTTCATTTCACTACATGCACAAAGCTTTAGCGGCACTATTGATGATAATGAATTTAATGTTTGGAAAAGACAAATGAGCGCTCTGCAAGAAGCAATTTCAAATCAACATTACACAAGCAATGACAAAGTGATTTTAATGGGCGACTTTAACGCAAATAGCGGCGACTCAAGTTCCGAAAAAACCACCACTTGCAATATCGTCTATCAAACATTGCTTCATATGTTGCACTTAAAATCAAGCGCGCCTTTTGCTCAAAACACACTGCCCTTTAGCTATGACAAATTAACCAACAGTATGGCTGTCAGTGATGAAAGAACGACACTTGATCACATTCTTTGTATCGATGGCGCAATATGTCCAAGTGCTACACAATCAACCGTTGAAATCGTTGCCCTTAAAAACAAGCGCCTAGGTGATATGCCAGATTTATCTGATCATTATGCAATGATTGGCACGTTGGTTTACCCTTAGATTGCTTTGATTTTAATAACTGGAGTTACGCACTTTAGAAAAAACTATGATTTTATAAACACCCCGTCAGCCTGCGGCTGCCACCCCTCTTGAAAAGATGGGAATTAGGCAACGGTTTAAGCATCCTATTTTTAAGTTTTATCCTTCTGCGACACAGGTTGCATGACTTGCCCTAAGCGAAACTTCTTATTGCCCAATATCGCCTGATTGTAGACCACCATATTGCGCAAGATATTCTTAACGTATTTGCGCGTCTCGCCAAAGGGAATGATTTCAATCCATTGATCTGCCGCTAGTTGTTGTGCTGGTAACCAGTTCGCTGCATTACCTTGCCCTGCGTTATATGCTGCCATACCGATAATCAAATTATTGTTAAACAATTGATCCATAAAGTTTAAATTAGCAGCGCCTAACATAATCACTTTTTGCGGTTTGTATAAGTCATCATCTTCATAGCTCATACGATATTTTTTTGCTAGAAATGCCGCTGTTGTTGGCAAAAGCTGCATGAGCCCTGTCGCACTTGCCGAAGATACACCATGCACACGAAAAGCAGACTCTTGACGCATCATTGAAATAATGACGTCCGGTTGTATATGAAACTCTTTACCTGCCTTTTGCACATCCGACCAAAATGCTAGTGGATATAAGCCTTTTATATTATTCCAACTTCCCGCATTAGCATAGGCACTGGTTGATATCTGGTAAATTTTCTGTTTCGCTGCAAGCTCAGCAATGGCTAGCTTCTCCTCGTTAGTGAAGCCATTTCGACTAAAGCGCCATAAGGCAAACGATAAACCATATTCTTTGATCTGATATAAATCAAAGATCTGCAAAACAGTCTGATTATTTGCCATCTCGTCCAAGGTTTTTTGATCCACCTTAACGGGTTTATTATTTAACGCATAAGGCAAACCTAAATCATCGGCAGCTAAAAAACCATAATAACTCGTCTCTTTTGCCAGCGCTGTTAAAATCGGTTTAGCTTTGTCATCTTGCTTTAAGGCTTGATAACTTTTCGCCTGCCAATAACGCCAACCATCTTCTGATTTGAGTGATTGCGGCAACTTGTTATACCAGTTTAAATAAGCATTATAGTCATTCCAATAAATTGCTGTCCGTAAACGCCACTGCCACAATAAGTTTGTGGCATATTCATCTTCGATATCCTTTAGCCATTGAATCGCTTTTTTATTATGCGCTCTGGCATAATCAATCGCAATTTCTGCATTGATTAGATTAATCGTTTTATTATCGAGCAAATGTTTTTGTTTGAAGGCAAGCCAAAAATCTTCAGCATAATGTGTATCTTTAGCCGATAAGTTCGCCATGACACTGATAACAGCTGATGAGAAACCATTAATATGATGGTATTGAACCGTCCAATCATCCATGTATTTTTTAGGGTTTTGTGTAGCCTTTAACCATAATTCATAGAAGCCTTGAAGTTCCTTATTAGTTGTTTTATCAATCCATTTCAGAGCCTCTTTAACACGACCTGAAGAAGCTAGCGCATAGGCTTTGAGCCTAATTTGACGCTCACTTAAATCAGCTTTACTTTCCCAAATAGATTCAAAGTCATCACAAGCTCGGGGCAAATTAGCGCGCGATAGCCACAGATTAGTGAAATCATTAATCGCTTTTTCTTTATCACCAACGTTATACTCGGCAACAACAGCATAACACTTACCCGTAAAGCCCAAGTTATTGTCATAATAATCTAAAAACTTCTGCCAATCTTTTTGCTTAAGGTAGTAATTTGCTAAATCCTGCTTCAATTGACTTGCCCAGAAGCTGCCTTGATTTTGCTTTAAATAAGCGTCGATGGTTTCTTTTTTAAACTTATCAGGATCAACAGAGATCTCTTGATATTGTAAGAAAGGATATAATGGTGTTTTAGTGAGTTTTGCTTTGACTTGATAGTAGTCTTTATAATTTTTTGCCTGAAGCAGGCTTTCCGCTTTATTGAAATTAGCTAGATCTGTTTTATTCATCGCAACACTGCTCAATGACATCAGCATCGATGAAGTCAATAACATTAATTTTCTAAATTGCATCTATATATACCTTTTACATATCTTGAAGAACCACATCAACAATCCATATTAATAAAAAACATGGCATAAACTCAATAATTGCAGTCACCTTTGTATTGCTTTAGCTAAAAAAACTCTACAATAAGTTACTTCAAATAACCATGCTAACATATATGATCATCTTATATTCAGCATTAGTTGGATTTTTTGCAAGCTGCTTATCTAGTATCTTTGGTGGTGGCTTTGGACTGCTATCAGTACCTGCCATTTTCTGGATTATTAGCCATTTCTATGCCGACATGCCCCAAGCGATGCAAATGACTATTGCCACTGGCTCATTATGCTCGATCCCCCTAGGCATTATTGCCAGTTATAAGCAGATCGTAAAATACAAAAATTTTGATGCTGACCTTTACAAAAAGAGTATCATTTTCATGACATCAGGTGCATTAATCGGCGCCTTTATTGCCTCGATCATTCATAGTGATCAAATAAGGTATACCTTTGCCATTGTCGTATTGATCGCTGCTATTTGGTTGTTGTTTTTCAATAAAGAAAAAGGCATTGAACGTAAGGTCCCCCGATCGTTATATCGTGCTCTATCAAGTTTTGTCGGAGGCATCTCAACACTCACAGGCGTCTCGGTATTTACCGTGCCCTTTTTTGTGCTATGTGGCATCAAAATCAAAAAAGCCATCGGCACATCAACCGTTATTGTATTTACCTACTCGTCCATTGCTGGCATTTGGCTTATTTGTCTTGGTATTCCGACAATGGGCATCAGCTGGCATAACTTTGGTTACGCTAATTTAGTGATCTTTGCCTCGGCATTGATTCCCTGCTTAATTGGCGGATTGACGGGCGCTAAGCTTGTGCATATTCTACCGAGTCAGTTTTTACGCAAGATCTTTATTTTAATGATGTTTATCGTTGCGATTTCTATGCTTGTTTAGCCATTTCTGTATTTTTTGCATTATTGCTTTGGCGCTCTATACTTTAGATTCAAAAGGATCTGATATGTAATTGATGGAAAAAGCATGCCGAACCAATTCACACAAAGAATAAATACACACTTCACAACACTTTTTCTAAAGAACTATATCAGCTTCCCCAAACTGATTAGCGTTATGCTGATTCTAGTCATTCTCAACAGCTTTTTTATTACCGCAATTCACCTGCACTATCACTCAAAATATGAGGATTCATTAGTGCAAAACTCACTGTTTAGTTTACTGCGTATTCGTAATCAATTTCTAACGCAAGCTAATGTTGAGCCACGTTTTGTTTACTTTCAAACAGAAGTCGACCGAAGTACACAGCTCAATCAATTTAATATTATCTTTCAAAAAGTTTCTGGCGCCTATGAAGTAAAGAATACCTTTGTTAGCAACGAGTTATTTGATCAAATGCATTCTGATCTATTGACGCATCATGAGTTATTTATCACTAGCCCGATTAATGATGATAAGGGTCATAGAATTGTGACTTTTTATGTTTTTTTAAACCCCGATGATGATTTACCTTATCTTTTAAGTAGTAGTATTGGTATTAGCATTGCGATTATTCTTTTACTATTTTTTATGTGGTATTTAGCACGCTTTGTTCTGCCTAAATTATTATTAAACTCAGCAACTGCTGATAGACAAACCAATAAATTACCAAAATACCTCAATAAAGATGTATCAATTCTTAAACAGCAAATTCAATTATTATTACAAGAAAAAACGATTATGTTATCGTCAATGTCTCACGATATGAAAAACTCGTTGACCAAATTAAAGCTCTTAAAATACGTTATTGATAACGAGAAAGCGCAAGCAATCCTAAGTCAAGAAATCGATGAGATGCAAATGATCATTGACTCCTCTTTGGCCTTTGCTGAACGTGGTAATAACAATACCAAAGTGAATTTTGATTTGTGTGCATTTCTCGATAACGTATATCAGCAACTTAGCCAACGTGGCTATGTCTTCACTTTTGATAATCAGCTAACAGCACATACTTTTTTCTTGGGATACCCTAATTTACTAAAGCGCGCATTACTAAATATCATAAATAACGCGGTAAAGTATGCACCTAATTACACATTGAATGCTTACATCGAAAATGATCATATTGTCATTGATGTTAAAGATAATGGTCCTGGCATTTCAGAGAACGACTTACAAAATATTGCTCGCGCATTTACACGTGCGCAACACGACGCCCATCAAAATATTGATGGTCATGGTTTGGGGCTGGCTATTACTCGAGTGGCTATTGAGTTTAATTCCGGGGAGCTTAGTTTTAAAAACTTACAACCCAATGGATTGCTTGTCCGCATACGTTTAGCAATCAATGAAAGCTAAACAGTACGAAAGGGTTCAGGCTAAGACTAATATTCACCCATTAAGTGCTCTCACCGTACCCTGAGCGTAAATTGAAGCGATGCACTGAGCATCCGTCGAAGTGGTTCACACTTCATAAAGGTTTCGACTGACGCTCAGCCAATGCTTACACAATCGCAAGAATATGGTCATAGCCAGAATTCACATCCATACTTAATACTACACCCATGGTATACATCACAGTAAATAATACATATTTATTGAAAATAAACTACATAAGATGTATTTTATAGCTACTTTTGATTTGGCTAAACATTGTGAAATGTTAGTAATTAAAGTTACGCGCTTTAGAAAAAACTATAATTTTAATAAACACCCTGACAGTCTACGGCTAGCACCTCTCTTTGCAAGAGAGATGCTTAAGCTTGCGAGTCGGGGTGTTGAGGTAGAAAAAATTGCGTAATTCCAGTTAGTACAAAGCCAAGTAAAATTACGGGGTATAAAAAAAATGAGAGTGAGGGATAGACAATGGGATTAACATTATACGCGCCCGTTAATGGGTTTATTGTTGAATTAGATCAAGTACCAGATCCAGTATTTGCACAAAAAATGGTTGGTAATGGCTTTGCAATTGAGCCTTTGGATCAAAATATCTACTCGCCAGTAAAAGGCATTGTTAAAAATATAGCTAAGACCAAGCACGCCATTACCATTGCTACTGAATCAGGCTATGATGTCCTTATTCACTTAGGGCTTGAGAGTGTTGCCCTTAGTGGTCAAGGAATTGATCTACATGTATCAATCAATGATCAAGTTGATATCAACACACTGCTACTTAGCTTTGATCTATCCACCATAAGTAAAAAAGTTAAATCTTTAATTACACCGGTGATTATTACTGATTATCAAGAAGATGATCTTTTATTGAAGATAAAAGGAAGATGCTCGGCTCAAACGCCCATTATTACCTTAGATAGCACAGCACATAATGATAGTAATAAGCCATTACCAAAGACACAAGAGCAGATTTTTGTGACACGTAGTATTATTATCAACAACCCACATGGCCTGCATGCACGCCCCGCGGCATTATTAGCACATACTTTAAAATCATTTGATGCTACTGCAGTGATATATAAAGGTGATATCAGTGCTGATGTTAAAAGTCTTGTCGCTTTGATGGGACTAAATGTGCAATTCAATGACAAAATCACATTGACTGTCAGCGGTGAAGATGCGGAAAAAGCAGCTTGCGCATTAGAACATGCACTTGTTAACTTTGTCGATGATCACATAGCCGAAGTACAACCCACACAATCTGAACTTAATCAGGCTAAAGTTAACGGTAATCAATACCTTGGTATCTCCGCTGCTAAAGGGCTTGTTATTGGTCAGTTACAGCAGATTAATGAAGAGCACTTTAACTATGCCGATGAGACAAATGAGCCAGAATCACAAGAGCTTAAGCGCTTTACATTAGCGAAAGAAACACATGAGAAGCAACTATCAGCACAAATGACTACTTATGCACATGATAAAGCAAAGCATGCAATGCTTGGCGCGCATATAGAACTTTTAAATGATGCAAATATTAATAACAGCGTCACTCAATTTCTAGCTCAAGGCAAAACAGCAGAATATGCATGGGATCATGCAATTTTAGAATCAATCACCATTTTAGAGAAGACACAAAGCACCCTACTGCAAGAACGTGTTGCCGACTTAAAAGATATTCGCAAACAAGTACTCTATCTACTGACCAATAGCTCACCGACTAAAATACACTATACCAAGCCAACCATTCTTATCGCAGATGAGTTTACCTTATCGGATATTTTAGAGGCAGATCAAAATGTCATAGGCTTTATTTCAACTAAAGGCGGACGTACCTCTCATATTGCAATTATTGCTAATAACAACAACCTGCCTTTGTTAATCCAAGTAGATAGCAGTTTATTTAACCACTGTGCTCAAGACGTTATCTTAAATGCAACGGATGGTTATGCCCTTATTAATCCTGATCTTGATACAGTAACGCAATATCAAGCTAAGATTGCTACTTTAAATGATACCTTAGCAGTAATACGCGCTAAAGCAACAGAACCGGCTAAAACAAAGGATGAACATACAATCCATTGTTATATGAATATCAAATCACCTGAAGGATGTCTCAACTTCGCGCAATCAGGGGCTGAAGGTGTTGGACTCTTTAGAAGCGAATTTATTTTCTATGACCGCGTATCAGCACCAACTGAAGATGAGCAATTAAGTATTTATAATGAAGTATTAGATGCAACCAATGACACACCTATTATTATTCGCACCTTAGACGCAGGTGGCGACAAACAAATCGATTATTTAAATATGCCACATGAGATGAACCCCTTTTTAGGTGTTCGCGGCATACGCTTATGCTTGAAGCACCCCGAGATTCTACGCACACAATTGCGTGCAATCATTCGCACACAAAATCCAAACGCACATATTATGCTGCCAATGATTACAAATATTGCTGAGTTTCGTCAGGTCAAAACCATCTATGAAGAAGAACGTCTGAAACTTGGTATTAGCATAAAGCAGCCCTTGGGCATTATGGTAGAAGTGCCAAGTGTTGTTTTTCAAGCTGAGCTATTTGCCAAAGAAGTTGATTTTATGTCAATTGGCACCAATGACTTGACACAATATCTTTTAGCAATGGATCGCGAGCATGATGCGCTTGCCGCTGAGATTGATCATTTGCATCCTGCTGTTATTCACGCTATTAATATGGTCAATATTGCTGTACAAAAGCACAATACTAAGCTTTCCATTTGCGGCTTAATGGCTGCAGATCAAGAAGCACTTGCGATACTTATTGGCCTAGGCATTGATCATTTATCAATGCGCAGCAATATGCTTGCTGAGAACAAAGCTTTGATTCGTGGACTTAACTTGGCTGATTGCCAAAAGTTAGCGCAACACGCTTTGACACTTGACTCAGCTGAAGCTGTAAGAGCACTTGTGCGTCAACAAATTAGTTTCAATGAGGGGGAAAACTAATGGCTAAGAAATTTAACTTTCAAAATTTGCAACAACTTGGTCGCGCTTTAATGCTGCCAATTGCAGTATTACCTGTTGCCGGTATTTTACTGCGATTTGGACAACCCGATCTACTCAACATCAAAGCCATTGCTGATGCTGGTAATGCAATCTTTGCTCACTTACCACTTTTATTTGCTGTGGGTGTAGCCTTGGGCTTTGCTAAGAAGAACCATGGTGCCGCCGCCCTTGCTGCTGTCGTTGGCTTCTTTATTATGAATAGTGTTATCAATACCATTGATACCGGCGTTAATACCGGTGTGCTTGGTGGTATTGTCATCGGTATTGTTGCTGGTATGCTTTATAACCGCTTTTATGAAATCAAACTCCCCGAATACCTCGCATTTTTTGGTGGTAAACGCTTTGTGCCGATTATTACAGGACTTACTGCAGTATTACTGGGATTTCTCTTTGGGTTTATTTGGCCACCAATTCAAGACGCTATCAATGCCTTTGGTAATTGGTTAATTGGTTCAGGCTCGATTGGTTTGTTTTTATATGGTGTTTTTAACCGTATTTTATTGATGTTTGGTTTGCATCCAGCTCTGACGCATAAGCCTATCAAACTCTATAATACAAGGATTTTATACTTTC
>JAHDDB010000098.1 GCA_020629575.1 Caedibacter sp.
GACAGGTTTGCCTTGGGTAATCGTTCCTGTTTTGTCAAAAGCAATCGCTTTAAGCTTTGCAGGTAACTCAAGAAAGCTGCCACCTTTAATTAAAATGCCATAATTAGCCGCAGCACTTAAGCCCGAGACAATGCTTACAGGGGTTGAAATAACTAAAGCGCAAGGACAGGCGATGACAAGAATAACTAGAGCTTCATAAATCCAGTTGTACCAACTGCCAGCAAATAATAACGGCGCGATAATCGCGACTAATAGGGCAAATATCATCATCAAAGGCGTGTAGTATTTGGCAAATTGCTCAACCCACATCTCGGACTTTGCCTTATTCGCTTGCGCTAGTTCCACTTGACGGATAATGTTTGATAACGTTGATTCAGTGGCAAGTTTTGTCACTTTGACATACAAAAGACCATCTTCATTTAAACTACCAGCAAATACAGGGTCACCTTGCTTTTTCTCAACAGGCAATGATTCACCGGTAATAGGAGCCTGATTAATAAAACTTTCACCTTCTTTAACAACACCGTCTAAAGGAACACGTTCACCGGGTTTGATAACGATTGTGGCGCCGATATTAACTTCTTCAACTTTTTTAACATCGATATCTTTATGATGTGAGCAATAAACATTGGCAGTATCGGGTGCTATCTCTAGTAATGATTGAATCGCTTTTCTTGCCTTACCAACACTCCATGATTCTAACAATGAAGCAATTGAGAATAAAAAGACAATCATGCCAGCTTCTAGCCATTGACCTAAACATATCGCACCAATCACAGCAATGGTCATCAAAAGGTTAATATCAGGACGCATACGTTTTAATGCTGCCCATGCTTTAGGATAAATAAAAAAGCCACCAACGATTAATGCCAAAACATAGAAAACAATCGAGCTAACAGGCTGGGCAGTTGCTGCTCCATGCTCACCAATAAGGGCATCTAAAAAGCCATGATGACTGCCATGGATGGCAAAACCTATGATTAAAAACAATGCGCAGATCACTGTTAATAGGCTGCGTATATGCTTTTGCCAAAAGCTTTCACTATTGGTTTGTTTTTTAATTTCATATTGTTGCCAACTGATAAATTGATAGCCCGTTGCTTTGAGTCTTTTTTCAATTTCAGCTTGTGTAAATTGTTGTGTTTGACTGTGGATCATGAGCTTGCCTTTCAATAGATTGAACTGTAAAAGGTTCTCATCTTTGACATAAGGTAGAAGCTCTCGTTTTACCACGGAAACTTCATCCAAACAGTCCATGCCATAAATTTTATATTCAAACATTTTGTTTGCCTTTTTCCTTTGTTTGATTAATGAGTTTCATCCGACCAGTGTTTATACATATCTTGTAAAATACAATGCACATGCTCATCGTATAAGGAATAGAGCACTTGTTTTCCTTGGCGTTCACCTTTAATCAGACGCTGTTGTTTCATTAATTTCAAATGGTGACTAACCAGAGGTTGAGAGATTCCAAGTTGTTCGACAAAGTGATTAACCGGCGTTACTTCTTTAGCACATAAGAATAAAATACGCATACGGTTAGCATCACCCATGATCTGGCACACATCAGCAATTCTCGTCAAAATAAGTTCATCAATATCGCTCATTACAAATCCATAAATTTTTATATAAAAAATACTTTATATAATTTAGATCAAAAGATCAATGATGTAAAGTGGTTAATACTTCATTGATGCCTGTAATTAAAATTTTACTGTAAAAAAATTATTTTTTTGTTATATTTGTCGCCCTTGAAAATACAGTTCGCAATTCGGAGTGTTATGACTTCCTCCTCGTATCAGGAAAAACTAGCCCAAGTGCCATTGGCAAAATCTTGGGCAGTCGTAATTTTAATTTCATTTTTCTTTTTCTTTGAATTTGGCTTAGGCAATGCTTTTAATACATTAACACCTGCCATTTTAAAGGCTTATCCAGACTTGACACCAGTGAGTGTGAGTTTCATTGCCAGCTTATACTTTTATACGAATATTGCGTGCTTGATTCCTGCTGCGTATATTCTAGATAGGTTCTCACCGCGTCTAGCCATATCAATAGCTTTATTAGTCTGTGCGTTGAGTATTTTTGCAATGACATTAACAACAAGTGTTTATGTGATGGGCGTTTCTCGCTTACTTATGGGGATGGGTGCAAGCTTTAGTCTTGTTGGTTGTATCCGCATTGCAACAAATTGGTTTCCAGCAAACCGCTTAGGTTTTGTTATTGGTATTATTATTGCCATTGGTATGTTGGGTGGCTATGCAGCACAAGCGCCCGTTGGTTATTTGCTTGATGCATTTGGCTTAGAGCATACATTACATGTCATTAGCTTGTTTGGTTTGGTTTTAGCAGCACTTATTTTTATTGTTGTGCGTAATGCACCAAAAGCTTTAACAGAAGCGCGCACGATGCAAACTAAAGCCTTAAGATCGGAGTCTATCTTAGCAACGTTAAAGTTAGTTTTATCTAAGCCGCAAAACTGGTGTGCTGGTATTTATGTTGGTTTGATTAATATTGGCACATGGATGTTGGGTGGGATGTGGTCAAATGAATATCTGATGAAAACCCATGATGTGAGTATGTTAGAAGCACGTTCGATTACAGGGTATATCTTTTTAGGTATGATTTTTGCTTATCCGTTTTGGGGGTGGTTGACTGAGCGTATGCGTCGCCGCAAACAACCTTTAATCCTAGGAGGTGTTACATCGGTTATCATTATTGCCATTATTATGTTTTGCACGGTGAGTGTCGCACAATTATCAGTACTATTTTTCTTATTAGGGTTTGTCACCAGCGCGCAAACCGTCGCTTATCCATTTGTGGGTGAAACCAATCCGATGAAAAATAATGCAATTGCAACAAGCATTGTATCCATGAACTCATTATTATGGGGTGGTGTGATCGCTATGCCACTATTTGGCGTGATGACAACATGGTTTAATCACAGCAAAGGTTTGGATGATATGGCAGCGCCTGGGCTTAATTTTGGCATGGGGATTTTGCTAATTGGCTTTATCATTAGTATTATATTTGCTTTATTTATTAAAGAGACGTATTGTAAGCGTCAAGTGGACTAAGTAAGGGAAAATATGCAATTTCTTGAATTTGAAAAACCAATTGCCGAATTAGAAGCAAAGATTGAAGCGCTAGCTAAGTCAAATGCGCATAGTGAAGATGTTCAACAGGAAATCGAGAAGTTACAAGGTAAAACGACCGATTTAATGAAGAAGATCTATAACTCATTAAGCGATTGGCAGATAATTCAATTAGCACGCCATCCTGAACGCCCATATTTTTTAGATTTACTTAATAAGATTTTTACTGATTTCCAAGAATTGCATGGTGATCGTGCTTTTGCGGATGATAAGGCGGTTATTGGTGGTTTAGCTAAATTAGGCGATCAAGCAGTAATGGTGATTGGTCAGGAAAAGGGGCGCAAAACAAAAGATAAACTGCGCCATAACTTTGGCATGATGCATCCGGAAGGATATCGCAAAGCATTGCGTTTGATGAAGCTTGCTGAGAAATTTAATGTGCCTGTTATTACGTTTATCGATACACCAGGCGCTTATCCAGGTGTTAAAGCTGAAGAACGCGGACAAAGTGAGGCGATTGCGCGCAATTTGCTTGAGATGTCTAAGTTAAATGTACCTGTGATTTGTGTTGTTATTGGCGAAGGTTGCTCAGGTGGTGCTTTGGGCATTGGTGTGGGCGATAAGTTGGTAATGCTCGAGTACAGTTATTTTGCGACAATTTCACCAGAAGGGTGTGCTTCAATCTTATGGAAGACAGCCGAAAAAGCTGCTGATGCTGCTGAGATTATGGGTATTACTGCTAAGCGTTTAAAAGAACATGATATTGTTGATGAAGTCATTAAAGAGCCTTTAGGTGGCGCGCATCGCAATATTACTGAAGCTGCAAAAGAAATCAAACTGACGCTGCAGCGTTTATTGAGTGATTTAAATGCCTTATCTAATGATGATCGCTTAGCAAAACGCTATGACAAATTAATGTCTTTTGGTGCATTTGAGGGGTAATCATTTTAAAGGGTAGCCATTAAGAATGCCCAAACCATTTCTTCAATTTATCTTCTGCTTTTAACACATGTTTCTCTAATTTTGGAAAGCGATGCAATAGTTTGTGAAGCCATCTTCGTACGGGTGGGACAATCCACGAAAGTACAATCACTCCAGCGAAAAAGAATATAAATCCCGGAATGATTGGCAGAATCGCACCAAGTAATGCCAATGCAAATAAAATGATGACAATGACGATGAGTAAGGTTTTTTTAAAGATAACGCGCATGATTATTTTGATGGATTGTTATCATTGAATAGATAAAGGTAGGCACCATAGCCGCTTTTAGCCATTTCATCTTTTGGGATAAACTTAAGTGCTGCTGAGTTAACACAATAGCGAAGTCCTGTAGGTTCTGGCCCATCATTAAAAACATGTCCTAAATGTGAGTCAGCTACCAAAGATCGGACTTCCGTGCGCACGATAAAAAAGAACTTACGATCTTCTTTTTCCTGAATATATTTGGTGTCTATCGGTTTTGTAAAGCTTGGCCAACCAGTGCCTGACTCAAATTTATCTGTTGAACTAAACAGCGGCTCGCCAGAAACTATATCAACATAAATACCTTCGCTTTTATTATTCCAATAGCTGTTGTCAAAGGGTTTTTCTGTGGCTTCTTCTTGTGTTACCTGATATTGCAATGTCGATAATGTGCTTAGCTTTTGCTGTTTTATATCTGCATTAAAATGTTGATAATCAGTTGCCATTGCTATACCTCCTGTGCACATTAAGATAAGACCCATGCCAATATTGCGTAGATGCATCGAAATTCTCCTATTTATTGTGATGAGTATATTCTAGCAGGGCAATTGCTGTGAAGTGATAAATAAAGTCAGATGGATTTTGTTTCACCTTTGGTTAATATTAAATAGCTACAGCAAGCCAATCGTGCCGATATAAAGGACATAAGATATAATCAGTATTGCACCATAAGGTCGTGTTATAACCCTGCCTTTTTTAACAAGAAGTAGGTAGGTTAGAAAAATAGTCAATAAAGCCATATAAGACATATCTCGATAAATAATGGTGCTACTTACTGCAGTGGGTCTAATAAGCGTTGCAATACCAATTACAGCAAGTATGTTAAATATATTAGAACCAATGATATTGCCAATAGCTAGATCTCCTTGATTTTTAAGAACTGCAGCAGCAGAGGCTGCTAACTCGGGTATTGATGTCCCAATTGCGATAATAATCAGTCCAATAACAAAATCTGACATTCCCAAAAGCTGACCTAAATGAGTTGCCCCAAAAACAAGTAGTTTTGATCCAAGAATAAGTAATAGCAAATAAAAGACAATCCATAAACCTGATTTGAATGGTTTGATGGAATGATTTCTCTCTTTGATTACTGTGCTATTAGATGGTTGTTTTGTGTTAAATATTTTTATAGCAAATAACAACAGTAAGATAATCAAAAGCATGATGCCATCAAATCTTGATAAATATAGGTTATAGATAATTGCTAGCAAAAAGATAGTAATTATTAATAATATTGCAGATTCCTTTATAAATGTATTATCTTGAGGTGTTTTGATTGGTCTGATTAACAGTACACATCCAAGAATCAAGCCCATGTTAGCAACATTAGAGCCAATAGCATTACCAATTGCTAATGTACTTTGATCATTTAAAGAAGCAACAATGGCAACCACTATTTCAGGACTTGATGTGCCAAAGCCTAAGATAACCATCCCAATAATCAATGGTGATATATTGAAATAGTTTGCAATTTCAGCGGTGCGATGCACAAGTCTCTCGGCACTATAGATAACCACTATCAAACTGATAATGACAATGAAAGTATTTAGTAGCATATACTTACTTCTATTGGTTAGGCTTTTTATCATTGATAGTATCTATGATTTCTGAAAAATTCATAGAATAATCTAGCTGATTTTGTATCTCTCTAATAGGTTAGCGTGTGATAGATTATAATTTTTGGTGAGTTTGGGTGGGTATATGCCATAGAAAATTGGATGTAACAGTTGAGGTGTTGAGTGATGTTAATAGAGCAATTACTATAAAGCATAAAAGGGTAGGCTATATGTAACAGTTTTTTTACATTGCAATACTTGCTTGAAACGGTTTTTTTACACTCAACTGAGTATAATGCACTCAATTCGATCGCATGATCATGAGAAATAATATTTTGAAATTCAAGTAATAGGAGCAGAAAATGACCGTAACAAAAGAAACACAACAAAAAGCATCAACTTGGCAAAAAATCAAAAAAGAATATATCAAGTTTTGTTCATTACAAGCTCAGTCGCAATTGTATTTATAACCACAACTATTATGATTTATGGAAAAAAGTAAAGATGGTTGGGTTAATACCAAGTTTCTTGATCACTAAATAAGTTAATACCAGATTCCAGAAAATCATTGCAATTGCTGAGGCAATCGCGATACCAAAAGCATGTAAGCTTGGAATAAGTGCAATGCCTAGGGCAATATTAATAACAAGTGCAATGTAAAAGACACGACATGTTGTTTTCTCAAATCCTGCCATATTTAGGATAGTAAAGACACTACCACAGAGCACGTTAACCGCTTGGCCAATCATCAAGACACAAAACAATGAATAAGCTTGGGTATACGCCTGACCATAAAGCATAGTGATCCAGTAGCCTGCAATAATCAGAACCACCATACCAAGCGCTGAAAGCCCGCAGATAATACGTGTATATTCAGTGATTTTGGTCTGAAATGCATCACGTGACAGCATTTTATAGTCATTGGCTACTTGCGCCATAATATTGGCGCTAACGGCATTTAAAACAAAGACAACTAAAGCGCTTAATTGCAGTGCTACGGCGTAATAAGCAATACTTTCATTGCTAGAGAATATTTTCAGTAAAACAATGTCGATTTGACTTAGTAATAAATTCCCCCATTTTAGTAGCATAAAAGAGAGATTGCTACCGTGTGGTTTATGACTTTTAAATCCGTATTTAATGCTAATTTTCAACCATAATATAAGCATATAAAGGGTAATCGCAGCAAACATTGAGCCCACAAGTAAGGGGGCATTATGAATTTCGATTATAATATAGATGCCAATGATCAGTAACATCATCAGGCGCATGATAAATTGGATTAAGTTGGCATAAATCACTTTTCTATTGGCAACATAAAAAGACTGCAAAAGATTAGCAATAAAAAAAGGCAATGCAAATAAGAAAGCAAAAACCTCAATAAAACTGGCATTAGGATCAAATAAATAGATATAACTAAAACAGCCAATACAAGCAAAGATCAGAATAATTATTCCACGACGCCAAAACCAGTTGTGCAATTGGAAAACCTCTTTAGTGCGTGTAATTCCATTGTTGCTAGACCAGCCCCAGCTGCGAGCTAAAATCCCATCAGCGCCTAATGTGGCAATCACTGCAGAAATAGTGGCAATGGTCACACCAAACATATATTGCCCATATTCAGAAACAGTTAGATAGTGTGCCAATAAAATGGCCGAGGCAAAAGCAGTCATTTGTCCTAAGCCTTGTACAAACATGGTGCCCAGAGACTTAATGAGAATTTCATTGTGAAGTAATTTTTTAATTTTTACGGTTAACATCATTAAATGCATCTTTTAGGTTTAGGTAATCCTGCGATTTTGGCGGCTTGCCGTGCAGGGGAAACAGGAAATAAAGTCTGTAGATAAAGACTATTACCAATCTCATGACCATATTTCTCTTTGAGTGATTTAACCAAAAGACGAATCGCTGGTGCTGTTGTATGTATCTCATAGTATTCACGCAAGAAATTAATAACCTGCCAGTGTGCCTCGGTTAGTATAATATTTTCTTCTTTGGCAAAAGCATAAGCAATATCAGCTGACCAATGTGTGTGGTCTTTTAAAAAGCCGTGCTCATCAAGCAGTATAGTAAATTGAGTCATTAATGCAGAAAAGGGAATTTGCAATCGCCATATAGTAGAGGAATTTATACCTATCGTAAATCATTTTGCGGTGTTTGGTTGTAAAGCGAATTGAATCAAGTTAAACGGTTAGGTTATATAACCCGACTTCAATATTGCCTAGCACCTGTTTGTACACCCAAGAAAACGGTAATTGATCAGGGTTGAAGTTGTAAACATGAACATCCCATAGCTTATTTGAAGGATTGTAGTCAATAACCATGTTTAAATAGCAAGGTGCGTTACTGTTATTGCTTAAGGTGTAAAATGAGTTATCAGACATTGTTTTAAAAGCAGGTTGTGAATGCTCTGAATTATTTGTTGAGACCCAACACTGTTGAATTTTTGTTTGTGAAGGTAGGGTAACTCTGTTGCGTGAGGCAAAATAAATTGCTGTAATGCCTTTTTTATGGCGAATTTCTTCTAATAGCTCAAGATAGTTGCTGTTAATGTATTGATTTAATAGCAGTGAAATATAGCGTGTAGAGTTATCATTTTCTT
>JAHDDB010000099.1:0-7139 GCA_020629575.1 Caedibacter sp.
GGCAGTTGCCAGAATATATTAGCCGTATCAGCACATACCGACCGACGTGCACGTGAGATGATTGAGCAAAACTTCTCACCATTTATGGTGCGTTACAATGATGAATCACAAGGTTTGTTTACTGGTTACTACGCGCCAGCGATATCAGGCAGCTTATACCCAACAGCAGAATTCCAAGTCCCTATTTATAAAACACCTGCTGATTTAATCCAGAAAAAAACATCCTCAGGCACGCAATACGGACGTATGGTTAAAGGCAAGTTCACGCCCTATTACACACGTGAAGAAATTGCCAAAAATAATTTTTTCACGCGCAAAGACATCATTGCTTGGGTAAGTTCACGTGTTGAGCGCACCTTTCTACAGATTCAAGGATCTGGTCGAATTGAACTAACCAATGGCGATAGCATTCTTGTTGGGTATGACAGTCAAAATGGCCACCCTTATCGTCCAATTGGTCGCTATTTACTTGAAAACAAACTAATGCCTCGCGAAGACATCACGATGCAATCGATCAAAAAATGGTTATACCATCACCCCAAAGACGCTGATAAAGTATTAAACTATGATCCTTCTTTTGTCTTCTTCCGTGTGCTTAGTCATGGTAATCCCATTGGTGCCCAAGGTGTACCATTAACGCCAGGATATTCCATTGCCATTGATAATAAGTTCTACCAATATGGTACACCTGTTTGGTTAAGCACAACCTATCAAGGCAATCATAATAAAACGCATAAACTTGATCGTTTAATGATTGCTCAAGATACAGGAGGAGCCATTCGTGGTGCTATTCGTGGTGATGTATTTTGGGGTAGTGGTAGCGATGCTGAGTATTACGCCGGACACATGAAGAATCTAGGTAAAATGTTTGTGCTATTGCCAAAGGCCGATGCGTTTCACTTGAGCAAAAAGTAATTCCCTATTAAAGCGTTAAAAACACCAAAAAACGCCAATCAAGATTTGCCTTATCCTAAGCAATTGCCGATAATATAGCACATTAAACTTTAAATCTTTTAATATTACTACACATGTCTATTCTCGATAAAAAGCGTTATTTACAAGATATTCTTCAATTTGCAAGTGACGTGCTGCATAAGAAAAATATCGATGCTTTTGAAATCAATTGTAGCTATGACCAAGGACATGTTATTGCCGTTCGCGATCAGCAAGCTGAAACCTTAGAATATAATGTTACTCAGCAATTGAGTGTAACTATTTATCATCAAGGAAAAACAGGTTACGCTGAAACCTCTGATCTTAGTGAAAAAAGTATTCTATCGATTATTGATAATGCCAAAACCATCGCTAACTTTACTGAGAAGGACCCTTTTGCCGGAGTTATTGATAAGCGCTTTCTATGCACACCATCTGCAATGCCTGAGCTTTATCAACCAATTGCAAACTTTAGTATTGATAAACTCATTGAACATGCCCAGCATTGCGAGGCAATAGCACTTGAGAGTAGTAACATTGATCACTCTGAAGGTGTTGATATTGATAGTTTTGAGATTTTGCATGGTTTTGCCAATAATCACGGTTTTTTACATGTGTATCCTGAAACACGTCACAGCATCGGCATGGGGCTGATTGCCAAAGACAACCATGGCATGCAACGCGATAACGCTTACTATAGTGCACATGATTTCACCATGTTGCCAGGTATTAAGCATATTGCCAAACTTGCGCTTAAACGTACGCTAGATCGCAGAAACCCGCGACGCATCCAAAGTCAACAATTGCCCATTCTACTATCGCCATCTATTGCTCGCTCATTTTGGGGTGCATTATTATCCGCCATTAAAGGACAACGCCAATATCACAAAGATACTTTCCTTTTGGATAAAATTGATCAATCAATTGTTGCTCATGATATTAGCCTTGTCGAGAATCCTAACATTCCACATGCGCTTGGTAATCAACCCTACGATAATGAAGGCGTTAACTTGGGTGAAAATCCAATTATTACCCATGGCGTTCTAAATCGCTATTTATTAAGTAGTTATAGCGCACGTCAGCTAAAGCGTGAAACAACAGGCAACGCCGGAGGCATTAGTAACTTAACAGTTCATAGCAGCAATATTCAAGCGTATGATGCCCTTATTAAATCGATCGATAAGGGAGTGATTATCCATGAAACCATGGGGCAAGGCTTTCATATTACCACAGGTGATTACTCACAAGGTGCGATGGGCTATTATGTTGAGAAAGGCGAAATTTGCTATCCGATTGATAACTTTACCATTGCCGGCAATCTAAGCGATATGCTACAAAATATTATTGCGATGGGTGATGATATTGAACCTTTTTCACGGATCCAAAGTGGTTCACTGCTCATAAAACAATGTAGCATTAGTGGTGAGTAAATGACCCAAGCGCTTATCATTCTATCGGCATTAATTCTCGGTTATTTTATTGATCTTAAATTCTTATCTAACAAGCTGATGAATAAACTACTCTCAGCGATGATTAGTCTGATTATTGCGGTCATGGGTTACAACTTTGGTGAGCTTATCTATAAACTGCAAGGTGAGCTTGTTTCAATGCTTGGCATTACCTTAAGCTTTATTGCCGCCTTGTTTGCTATCAATGTGTTAGCAGTCTATGGTTATTTGTGTTTAAAGCCAAAACGCGCAATTAAAGCACACCACGACATGGTCAAAGCACAAAGCCCACTGAAGCCTATCCTGACCAGTTGTAAATATCTATTGTATCTTATCATTGGTACTTTAGTTGGACTATTTATCAATAAACCACTTATTCATATCGGACTAATTATTGACGGTATTTTAATCATGATTTTATTTATTATTGGGATCCAAATGCGACGTGAGGGTCACTCACTAACTCAGATTCTCAAGAATAAGACCGGCATTATGATTGCGATTATCTTAATGATTAGCTCCCTTGCTGTTGGTGCCATCTTGGGGCTTTTCTTTAACATCCCACTTGCGCACGCATTAATGCTTACAAGCGGCTTTGGCTGGTATAGTTTAGCCAGTATTTTAAATGCTCAGCTGATTGACGCCCACTTCGGTACAATGACATTTTTTATCGATTTCTCACGCGAAATTATCGCGATTATTGTGATTCCGATGTTGGCTAAACGTATTCCTACTGAACTGGTGAGTTATAGTGGCGCCACAGCAATGGATTTTAGCTTACCTGTCATTAAAGATCACATTGGTATTCAGGCAGTGCCTGTTGCTATTAGTAGTGGATTTGTATTAACTTTGGCGACGCCAATTCTTATTCCACTATTTAACCTTATTCCCTTTTAAATTTTAAGGATTGTTATGCAAGATGAATTATTAACCCAAAAAGCGCAAATGTTAGGTTTGAATAACATTAAACGCCATATTTTTTTATGTTGCGATCAAAACATTGATAAATGCTGCAACAAAGATGACTCTCTCGTTGCATGGGACTATCTGAAAAAACGACTATCTGAGCTTAAACTTTCACAATCTGGCGAGATCTACCGCACCAAAGCCAATTGTCTACGCATATGTATACAAGGACCGATTGCCGTTGTCTATCCTGAAGGAGTATGGTATCACTCATGCACCCCCGAAGTTCTTGAGGAGATTATTCAGTCACATTTAATTAATGGCAAGGTCGTGACAAAGTATCAAATTAAAAATTAGACTTAAACGTCATAAAACCAACTGCCTCTGGTTACTTAACCAAAACACAACTGATACTTAGTTCATTACAGTGAAATTCTTGAAGACAAAAATCATCTCTTAGTTGCATTAAAATTATTCGCATACTACCAAATTTTACGCTACCATGTTTTAAACAATTAAAAAGGAGATCGTATTATGGATATGCAAAATAGATACAATACACAGACACCCACATTACAGGCACACGTCTATCATGACGCCATGGCGATGCTTAAAATGGGCGTGCCAATTTCTGTTGTCGCTAAAACCTTACAGATTCCGAGTGAGCAGATTCGCCATTTAAAAAATGAACGCAGTAATAATAATGAATAAAGAATAAGAATCGATTAGGATATCATTCAACATAATCAATCCTCTTTACATTATGATTCCTAATGATGCTGCGGCACGCAATGAAGCACTTAACCCTAAAAAATCCTTTATCGTACAAGCGCCTGCAGGCTCTGGTAAAACCGAAACCTTAACGCAGCGTTATTTGAATCTACTGGCTCATGTTGAGGCACCTGAGGAAATTATCGCACTTACCTTTACCAATAAAGCGGCTAATGAAATGCAGCAGCGGATTTATCAATCCCTGTTAGCTGCACAAAACAACCCTGAACCAGATGAGCCACATAAGAAGCTCACATTCAAACTTGCCCAACAAGCCTTATTACAAGATAAGCGCAAAGAGTGGCAGCTCTTAATGAGTCCTAAGCGCTTGCGGATTATGACCATTGATGCCTTTTGTCAGAGCCTATCCAAACAACTCATGTTTGAAACAGATGAAGCATTTAATGCCGAGATCAGTGACGCGCCAGAGCTATTATACGAACAAGCTATTGATGACTTTATCAATGACACCCATCAACAAAGTCCTTTTTATCAGGATTTACATGATCTGTTAGCCCATCTTGATAATGATATTACTCGTGTAAAAAACCTGCTTAGCAGTATGCTCGCTAGACGTGAACAGTGGCTTGGCATCTTGTTATCATCCGAGTTAATAAATACGGATACAACTCACAGTAAAAAAAGTAAAACAATTATCGAATCTGGCTTTCAGGCACTTTTTGCTGAGCTTCAACAGCGTTTAAGTAGACTGTTAAACATTGATCAAAATCAACTCACATTACATGAAATACTGACATTTTGTGATAATGAATATAACGAAACCGTGATAGATGAAGACAGTCCCATTTTTTGGCAACGACTCATTAAACTGCTTTTTACCAATGACAATACTTTTCGCAAAACATTTAATGCAAGACAAGGTCTCCCTGCCAAAGATGCCAAAGCCAAGGGTTATGCCCAATGGCTTATTGGCTATACGCAATCCTTTAGCGATAACAGTTTATTAGATATCACCTCATTAGTTGCTAAGCTACGTCTATATGAGCGCTTATTATTGAACGATCAAGAATGGCAAATATTAAGTGCAATCGCGCGTATTGAATTGCGCTTGGTATCCTATCTAAAGCTTGTATTTAAAGCACGCGCTTTGCTTGACTTCAATGAAGTGTCGTTACAAGCGTTATCTGCCCTTGGTAATAGTGAAGCACCGACTGATTTGATGCTTTACCTTGATCATCAGATCAAGCACCTTTTGATTGATGAGTTTCAAGACACCTCAATTTTACAATTTAAGTTACTGCAAATGCTCACTCTTGAATGGCAAACCAATGATGGCAAAACACTGTTTATTGTTGGCGATCCAATGCAATCTATCTATCGTTTTCGCCAGGCTGAGGTCAATCAATTTCTAGATGTTAAAATGCATGGCATCAATCAAGTGGCATTGGAGTTTTTACAGCTTGATTGCAATTTCCGTTCACACAAATCAATTGTTGATTGGGTGAATCATCATTTCTGCAGCATTTTTCCTAACGAAGATGATAGAAACTATGGCGGTATTAGTTATGCGCCGGCAACAACGCTATCACAAGAGATTAATCAAAAGGCTATTGACTATCGATTATTTGCCGATCTGACACAAGAAGCACTGTTTATTGCCGATAGTATTAAAGCACATCTTAATAAACATCCAGATCATCAAGTCGCCATTTTAGTGCGTGCACGTAGCCACCTAAAGCATCTTGTTCCCGTATTAAAGGCTCAAGGAGTTGCTGTTGTTGAAAATGAAATAGAAACATTCTACCACCAACCAATGGTGATGGATCTATTGTGCCTTTGTGCGCTTTTAAACAATCCTGAGCAGCCTATTTACTGGGTGAGTTTACTGCAATCACCTTTGTTTGGTTTTTCCTTAAATGAACTGCAAACGATTGAGCAAATAAAATTAAATGAGCAACAAGGTGAGAAGCCTTATTCATTTCATACCAAGTTAGCACTTTATCTTAAGATGCAACAAAGCCAGCCCCACCAACAAAAAGCATTTTATTTGCTAAGCTGGATTAATGATGCTTTTTTTAATGGTGTTCGCAGTCCATTGGCTACGCGTTTAAAGATTATCTGGCAAGCACTTGATGGCTTTAGTATTCATAATGATCATGCGTTGTTTGCAAGCTTTATTAACCTTTTGCAAAGTCATTTAACCGATGACAAAACCGCCATTGAACAGTTTGATCGCTTTATCGCGCGATTAAAACGCAAGTTTGTTAGTAGTCCATCACAAAGCAATGTACTGATTATGACGATCCATAAATCCAAGGGTTTAGAATTTGATTTTGTAATCTTACCGCAACTTGATAAACGCGGCAAAGCCGATGACACACCTCTTTTCTTGCATGATACGGTACGCCTAAGCGATGGCAAAGATCATTTGCTTTTAAGCCCTATTAAACATAGCTGGGACAAGGAAGTACCGCCACTTTTCAAAGTCATCCAAAGCATGCAGAAAAAGCGTGCTGAATATGAGCTTCAACGACTCTTATATGTTGCTGTCACTCGCGCCAAATCAGTACTTTTATTTACTGCGATTAATGAAAATAGCAATGATATCAAAGCTGCCAATAATAGCTTTTTAGCGCTTCTAGCACCATTAAACTTGCCTTGGGTTATTTGTGATAACGTAAACAATGATATATCAGCTATTTCGGCTGACCAAGAGCCAAAAAAACCAATACCATACTATAAAGTCATTAAGCAGATACAGAACTACTCAACGACTGCCGTACCCAACTTTGAACATGACCAAACAGCAGTTGAAGTAGATAGCGCTGATAATGCAGATAAAACAGATAAAGAAAATGATTTAAATCATCCTGATCTTAGTGAACTCGTATTAACTAGTGATCGTCAAATCGGCTCCGCATTACATCAGCTGTTTAATTACTTAAGTAGCGCCAAAGATAACATCAACCATTGGCAAAGTTATTTTGCACTTTGCTTGCATCAACATGCTATTGCTAAAACCCATCATGCTCAATCATATGCTTTAGCCAAAGAGGCAATCACCAATACCACCCAACAGTTTCCTTGGATTATCAATGCTCATGGTATGCATGAACAAGT
>JAHDDB010000099.1:7239-8465 GCA_020629575.1 Caedibacter sp.
GCGGTTAATGCACTTAAAAACCAATACGCTGAATTAACACTTGGCATCAACACATAGCTTAAACAAAACAGTGAAAAGATAATCCCTTGCAGAATAAGCACTTTACTTGGTGCTTCATATTTATTGGTTTGCGCCAATCTTTTACTAATAAGACCATCTTCAGCAGCTACCGTAAACGCGCGCGATAAGCCCATAATCCAAGCAGCTACTGTAGTAAACGCGCCAAGCACTAAGGTTAATGCAATAACATCTGACATCCACGGCATATTAAATTGTGTAAAGAAATAATTAAATGATGCCATAAGCCCAGTGACAATATCAACCTGCCCACCCGTACTACTATTCACTGTAAAGATCGCGATATTGGATAATATCAGTGACAGTAAAATAACAACACTGGAAATCAATAGTGCTTTAGGGAAATTCTTCTTGGGATTTTTTACATTTCCGGCATGAATAGAGCTCATCTCTAGGCCAAATAAGCTAAACATCACCGTCAAGAATAATCCCCAGCTGCTGATATTGGCAAAACTTGGCAATACATCTGAAACGGTTTGCGGCTTTAAGATAGGTTGCCCTGCCATGACCCAAAATAATGCCAAACCTATAATCAACAACATCGGCATTAAGGTACCAACGATCGCACCAATGACACTTAGGGTACTTGAGGTTTTGATCCCAAATAAATTAATAATCGTTGCCAGCCAGAACATGCATAAGCTCATACTGATCATATACCACGGGCTCATGACAAGCGTATTAGGATTTAGACCAAACCATGGTGCGATAATATAAGCAATAATCCCTGCAAAAAAGCCACATATTGACGGAAACCATACAAGGTTATAGACCCATTGCAGCCATAAGATCACAAAGCCTGTCTTGGCACCAAAGGCTTCTTTCGTCCACAGATAGATGCCACCGTTTTTGGCGTAGCCTGTTGCCATCTCTGCTGTTAATAACGCGCAGGGGATTAAAAACACAATCGCAGCTAAAATATAGAAACTAACCACAACCCAGCCGGCTTGCGCAGTAATGGATATATTACGTAAACTATCAACGGCAATAATATTAATCATCACCAAACGCAATAGCGTCAGTGATTTTGAGGATGAAATCTGCATATTTTCACTATAATTTTATCTAAAACGCCAAAATTATAACGACAACAAACGCAATTGAATAGCGCTTTATTTTACTGGCATTACGCAAATGTGTGAATTAAT
>JAHDDB010000100.1 GCA_020629575.1 Caedibacter sp.
GCAACCCCTTTTTTTATCTTTTTTAACTTTTACCGCTTTTTATTGGGTTTTGATTAAATGGTGATCTGAAAATCCATAATCTTGACTTCTTTGCAACCACGCAAAAGAATCCCCATCGCTAAACAATCTATTTCAGTTTGACAAACGCCTACTTTAAACTTTAATGTAAATACAGGAAATGACGACTCAACTGCTAAGGGTGCTTTATGCGAGCGGGATATTTTATACTTTTTATCACATCGGTTTTACTTATAAGTGGCTGCAATGACTCAACACCTTCTTATCAAGGATATACGGAAGCTAATCTGCGCTATCTATCATCACCGAACTCATCTTCACTAAAGGCACTTTATGTGCACAAGGGTGAATTTGTAAAAAAAGGCACACTTATCGCCACCTTAGATGACATGCCCTACAATGCGAAGCTTACTGGCAACATTGCTAAAATTAATTCACAAAAAGCACTATACCATGATCAGCAATCTGGTAAGCGCGAAGAATTTATTAGTGAGGTTGAATTTCAGATTGAAGCTGCTAAAGCCAAACATCTCTATGCCGAACAGCAATTTGAGCGTGATAAAAAACTCTTAGCAGATAAAAGCATTTCTCAATCACAATTTGATCAAAGCAAAAGTATCGAGAAAGAAACCAGAGAAACTTTAAGTTCTTTACAATCTAAACTTGCCTCATTGAAGCTGCCAGCACGCCCTTACCAAATAAGCTCACAACAAGAAAATGTTAAACAGGCCGAATCTGAAAAAGAAATTGCTGATTGGACATTAGCTCAACTTAATATTAAAGCGCCTGATAACGGTTATATCTATGACATCTTTTATTGGCCTGATGAACAAGTGCAGGCTTATCGTCCTGTTGTTTCTTTTTATATCCCTTCAAAGATGCGTATTATCTTCTACGTGCCTGAACAGATTTTAAAATCAATTCACCTTGGTCAATCGATCAATTATACAATAGACAATAATAACGACACCAACCCACAACACGCCAAGATTTCTTATATCTCACAAAGCGCCGAATATACCCCGCCAGTTATTTATAGCCAAACCACCTTGGATGATCTGGTTTTCCGCATTGAAGCGAAGCCTGATAAAGTTGGCACGGAAATTCATCCAGGTCAGCCAGTTCGCATATTCTTAAACTAGGCTTGGAGAGTATCTATGCACACATCTTCTGATCAAGCTTTTGATGAACAGCCCATTATTAAAGTTGACGGACTGTGCAAATCCTTTGCAGGTAAATTAGTGGTTGATCATGTCAATCTAACCATTAACCAAGGTGAGATTTATGGCTTTCTGGGCCCTAATGGCTCAGGCAAAACAACGACAATACGTATGCTAAGCGGTCTTTTGCCACTTGATGCAGGGGAAGGAACTTGTTTAGGCTTCGATGTTAAAACCCAAGGCAATCTGATTCGACTTAATGTTGGCTATATGACACAAAAATTTTCTCTCTATGGTGATTTGACCGTTGAAGAAAACCTATTATTTATTGCGCGTATCTTTGGTTTGAAAAATCCGCGAGCGGCTGTCGCGCGCGCTGTTGATCAATTAAAGATTGGTAATGCTCGCAAAAAACAAAAGGCAGCTGAGTTATCCGGTGGTTGGAAACAACGCTTAGCTTTAGCCTGTGCTACCATTCACAACCCTAAGCTTTTGCTCCTTGATGAGCCCACTGCAGGCGTTGACCCCAAAGCGCGACGCGAGTTTTGGGATGAGATCCACAGACTGTCATCAGAAGGTGTCACCACTTTAGTTAGTACACATTATATGGATGAGGCTGAGCGTTGTCACAAACTTGCTTATATTGCTTATGGCAAACTACTGATTAAAGGCACTTTGAAAGAAATCATTCAACAGTCTGAATTAAATACTTTTGAGATCACCGGTTCAAGACTGCAATCACTCAAATCAAAACTTGAAGGCATCTCACAAATTGAGCAAGTCTCTTTATTCGGTCAAACACTACATGTCTCTTCCAAAAAAACAACCGCACTTGACGACATTTTAGCGCAAACACTAGCTAGCGATTACCAATACCATCAAATCACGCCAACACTGGAAGATATATTTATCCATTTAATGCTAAACAATAAGGATAATTTCTCATGAGTTTTGCCATTAATTTAAGACGCTTACTCGCCATTTTATTCAAGGAGTTTGTGCAAATGCGTCGCGATAAAAGCACCATTATGATGCTTATTGGGATCCCTATTGTGCAATTAGTTCTTTTTGGTTATGCCATTAATCTTAATCCCAATTACCTACCATCGGTAGTGATCAACAATGACCCAAACCAATTCACACGCACATTAGTTAGCGGACTGCAGAACACCAAATACTTTGAATTTACCAACAACAAGATGGACTTTAATGAAGCGCAAGAAGCACTTGCGCGCGGCAAGCTCTCGTTTATTTTTGTTATTCCGGCTGATTTCACACAAAAATTAATTCGTGGTGAGAAACCTGAACTTCTGGTGATTAATGATGCCGCAGAGCCTTCTGGTGGTGTCAATGCCATTTTGGCCTTGAACAAATTGGCTGAGAGCGTTTTTAATCATGATTTAAGTAAAAACGGCTTGCAGTATCTCAAACCCCAAGACCCCCCTTTTAAGTTAGTCGTCCACTCCAAATATAACCCTGAAAATGACACACAATTCAACATAGTGCCTGGACTGATCGGCGTTATTTTAACAATGACGATGGTCATGGTTACTTGTTTGTCAATTATTCGTGAATGGGAAAGCGGCACGATTGAGACATTACTGGCAACACCATTAAGACCATTAGAAGTTATGCTTGGCAAGATTATTCCTTATCTGTTCGTGGGCTATGTGCAGATGTTTATTATTCTATTTGCGGCATTCTTTCTCTTTGATGTACCGATGAATGGCAGTCTTGGCACATTACTGATTTATACATTACCATTCATCTTAGCCAATCTTTTTGTTGGCATTTTGTTCTCAACCCTTTCAAGCAGCCAGCTGCAAGCACTGCAAATGACGATGTTCTTCTTTCTGCCGTCTATTTTACTCTCAGGCTTTATGTTTCCATTTTATGGGATGCCGCGCTGGGCACAGATTCTTGGTGATTGTTTGCCATTAACGCATTACTTAAGGATCGTTCGTGGCATTATGTTGAAGGGTAATGACTTTGTCACAGCAATGCCCGAAGTCGGTGCTTTACTTTTATTTACGGTGATTATTGGCATTATCGCCATGTTACGCTACAAACAGACATTATAGCTATTCCATTTATGCTTTACGTATTTAGTTTCTAAATATACTTGAGTGATTTTGCATGATGTTATTGCAGTTAATAGCTTATTCTATTAGCAAAATACCATCATGTAAAAGTGCCAAGTAGATAACGAAAATTTTGCAGAAAGTATAGATGGGATAGCTATATAGCCTTATGATTGAATCGGCATATCATCACGCGCATTAAGCTCATCAAATGCCGCGACCATGACCATAATAATAAAAGGCAAAGTTAATGCATCAACAAAGACAATAACAACATGCTCAATGCCAAAGTTCATATCACCTGCATGACCTATTGCCATAAATAGCGCATAGACAACATATTTAAGTAAAAGCACCAACATCACAATAAAGCCTAATTGCAAGGCATAAAGAAGATTGCCCGTTAGTAAGCGAAAATTCTCACGAAAGCTCATCCACACACCCACATTACCAAGAAGTACTGTCGGCAATAAGATCAACGTAAAACTTGCCGCTAACCATAAACCAAATATATTTAAGAAACTCGCCAGAAACCATAAAAAGCCATTTAGAATGCAGACCATTAAGAACAAGGGGAAGCGCTTTTTAAAAACCAAAAAGGCACTTTTGACAACATCTTTTTGTGTGACACCTTCTTTAAGGTAATTACCGCCAACACAGACCAAAAGTCCATAAACACACATGGTTACAAACATCGAAAACAAACCTAAAAATGCCAAGAACTGCGCATTGGGTAAACTATCTGGCAATTTCCCTGAGTGCATATAGCTTTGTATCGCTTCGCCAATCCCTGAGTTTAGCGCGTATAATTTAAAATACTCCGCAATCACCGCACTGATCATTGCCAATAAAAAGCACAATTTTAGTGTCGCACGATACATCTGCCATGCGTTTTTAAGGGTGTTAACAATAGCACCTTTGTTTTTTAACATTGATTATTTCCGTAAAGCCATTTGACCTAAAAAAATTATTGTGGCAGATTAATCAAATCTTATAGTTATGGCAATGCTTAGATGGCAGGAATTTAAATATGGAATTCTCAGATCGCGTTAAAGATCATTTCAGTAATTCAATTCAAACAAGTATCCTTATTGCCGATGGCTTAGCCGATGCTATCGCTCATGCTGGTCAAGTATTGGTATCAAGCATTTTATCTGGCAAGAAGATTTTAAGCTGTGGTAGCGGCGGATCTGCGGCACTTTCTAATTACTTTAGCACCCAGCTGTTACATAAGTTCTCGATGGAGCGTCCGGCATTACCCGCCATTTCTTTATCTAGCGATAGTGCGGCATTGACGTCCATTGCCAATGATCACAGTTTTCGCTACGCCTTTTCACAGCAAATTAGTGCTTTAGGGCAACCTGAAGATATTCTGTTATGCATGAGCACCTCAGGAAATGCGGAAAGTATCGTAGAAGCCATCAAAGTAGCACACGAAAAAAATATGCATATTATTAGCTTAACCGGCAAAGATGGTGGTAAGATACGTGCCATGTACCGGCCGAGTGACCTTGAGATTTGCATCCCTTCTGAACAAGTTGCTTGTATCCACGAAGGGCAGTTGACAGTCATAAATTGTCTTTGTGAAGCAATCGATCATGGTCTATTTGGCGTATAACCCAATACATAATATTAATGATAAAAGTTATAAATATGAAAAAACAACTTATTTTTTTTGCTGCTTGTGGCACGCTACTGCTTTCGGGGTGTAGCATTTTCACACCCTACACACCACCAATTCAGCAAGGCAAGATCATCTCACAAGACATCATGAAACAGATCAAGCCTGGCATGACGAAAGAACAGATTAAATATATCCTTGGCACACCGGATGTCGTTGATCCTTTTGCCCAAGATCAGTGGAATTATATATACAGCTTCCAAAACTCATTTGATGCTCCACGTTCAGAAAAGCAATTAATTTTGACGTTCAAAGACAACAAGCTTACTCAGGTTAGTGGCGACTACTCACCTCCTGAAACCATCTATATCAGCAAGTAATTCTTGCCATCACATAGAAAATTCCATTTTTTCCACCTATACTGTCTAGCATGTAATGGATAACCATTTGATTGCTTATGACTCAGCACGGAATCAGTAGTTTTTTACTTAGCCAAAACCTTATTAATAATGATGATCTTGAACAAGCCATTGATGAAATAGACAATAGCAATGAGCAATTGATCACCCATTTGATCAACAAGAAGCTCCTTGATGCCAATGCATTTGCCATTGAGTCATCACAATTTTTTAACTTGCCTCTTTTTGATCTAAATGCTTATGATTTGGATTTTTTTCCGCGCACTTTTTTGGATGAACGCCTGATTAATGACTACGTCTGTTTGCCACTTTACAAAAAAGGTAACACGCTACTATTAGCAACCAGTGACCCGTTAAACCTAAATGCTGTACGTGAATTTCGCTTTTTCAGCAATCTCGATATTGAACAAATCATTGTTGATGACACACATCTTAGACGCTTTATCAAAGAAGTGACTGAGAATACCACTGACAATGCCATGAAAACGCTTGAAGGCATGGATCTTGAGGAAATTGATCTTGATATTGTTGAGGCCGATGACTTTGAGGATGATGATGACTTTGGTGATAACGATGAGCCAGTGATCAAATACATCAATAAGATTATTGTTGATGCGATTAATAAAGGCGCTTCTGATATCCATTTTGAACCATATGCTACAAACTTCAGAATTCGTTATCGGATTGATGGACTTTTGCAAGAGATTGCCACCCCCCCGCTTAAAATCGCAGCTCGTACTGCAGCCAGAATTAAAATCATGTCGCAACTAAATATTGCAGAGAAACGTATTCCGCAAGATGGGCGTTTTAAATTAAAAATATCCAAAACACATGTCATTGATTTCAGGGTTAGCACCTGTCCAACGGCATTTGGTGAGAAAGTTGTTTTAAGGATTTTGGATCAGGCAAAGACCAATCTTAGTATTGATAAACTTGGACTTGAGCCGCATCAACAAGAGATTTATCTTGCGGCATTAAAACAATCTCAAGGCATGATCTTGGTCACAGGTCCAACAGGAAGTGGTAAAACAGTCACACTTTATACTGGATTACACATCATTAATACCGTCGATAAAAACATCTCAACCGCAGAAGATCCCGTTGAAATCAACGTTAATGGCATCAATCAAGTACAAATTAACAACAAGCAAGGATTAACATTTGCTCGCGCCTTGAAATCTTTTTTGCGTCAAGATCCCGATATTATTATGATTGGTGAGATTCGTGACTTTGAAACTGCTGATATTGCAATCAAAGCTGCGCAAACGGGACATTTAGTATTATCTACTGTACATACAAATAGCGCACCAGAGACATTAAACCGCCTATTAGACATGGGGATTCCGCACTATAATATTATCTCCTCTGTATCGCTGATTATCGCGCAGCGCTTGGCACGTAAGCTTTGCCCACATTGCAAAAAGCCAGCTACTGATATTACCCGTGAATTATTATTAGATATGGGTATTCGTCCCATACATGTTGAAAAAGAGTTTACCGCATATACCAATGATCCACAGGGTTGTTCGCGCTGTTTCAAAGGGTTTCGTGGACGCGTTGCTATTTATGAGGTAATGCCGTTGAGTCTTGCGATGAGTCGCTTGATTGTTGAGGGTCGCAGCACCTTAACACTTGCTGAACAGGCACAGCGCGAAGGCATTGATAATCTACAGCAGTCTGCTTTAATCAAGGTAGTGCATGGTGTCACTTCAATTGAAGAAGTACATCGCGTTACCTCAATGTAGTATTGACAAAGGTGAATAGATGAAAACAGCAAAAAAAACCAGCATCAAAAAGCAAACATTTCTGTGGTCTGGCTATGATCGTCGTAGCATTAAGACCAACGGTATTATTGAGGCAATTAACATTGATCTTGCCAAAGCACAGATTGAGCGCAATGGTATTAAAATCAGTAAAATCAAAAAGCAACCAATTGAGCTATTCCCGCAGCGCATTAAAGAAGCTGAGATTACCTTGCTCGCAAGACAATTAGCGACCATGGCACATGCCGGAGTGCCGATTATTCGTGCCTTAGATACGATTATGGAATCAAGCAAAAACACCTCGTTTAAGAAGTTACTTATTCAAATCAAACAAAACGTTGAAAGTGGCAACTCTTTTAGTGACACACTCAAGATGCATCCTAAACACTTTGATAAACTCTTTTGCAGTTTATGTGCCGCCGGTGAAGAGTCGGGAACACTTGATGTCATGCTTGATCGGGTTGCCTCACATCGCGAATCAGTACAAAGCATTAAAAAGAAAGTCAAAAAAGCACTAACCTATCCTGTGATGGTGATTGGTGTTGCCATCATTGTGACTTGGGTTTTATTAAACTATGCCGTACCTGCATTTGCCGATATCTTTATATCATCAGGCACTAAGCTGCCGACCATTACCCAGATCACGATTGATATTTCTGAATTTACTCAGAAATACTGGTGGATTTTCGTCGTTTTTATCGTTGCAATCATCGTATTCTTTAAAGTGGCTAAAAAACGCTATCCCAAAGTACAAGTATGGATCGACTACACTTTACTTAAAGTACCCGTATTAGGTAAAGTAATTCAAAAATCTTCGCTTGCCCGCTTTGCGCGCACACTTGAGACCACCTCTTCCGCGGGGATGCCCTTGCTTGATGCGCTAACAACAGTTGCCAATGCGACAGGTAACTCGCGCTATGAAAAAGCGATTTTATTTATCAGAGATGAAGTGTCCAAAGGACGCACGATGTTACATGCTGCCTCTGAAACCCATGTCTTCCCAGGGCTTATGCTGCAAATGATCTCAGTAGGTGAAGAATCAGGGCAAGTCGAAGAAATGCTTGCTAATATTGCAAAGATCTATGAAGAAGATGTCGATGTTCTTGTCACTAATCTCAGTAGCGCCTTAGAGCCGATTATTATGATTATCTTAGGTTGTATCGTCGGTTTCTTGGTTGTCAGTATGTATGTACCGATGTTTAGCCTTGGTGAGGCGCTTTAATTGTTGAAATCATGCACTTTAGAAAAACGATGACTTTATAAACACCC
>JAHDDB010000101.1 GCA_020629575.1 Caedibacter sp.
ATTCAGATGTGTTCAATATGCGATCTAATCCACGGATAAACTGGTAGAGCCAATTTTAGTGGGGCTACACTTATCAAAACAGACTTTAAAAATGCAAATGTACAACATGCAAAT
This sequence comes from Caedibacter sp., assembly GCA_020629575.1. Taxonomy (GTDB): domain Bacteria; phylum Pseudomonadota; class Gammaproteobacteria; order Francisellales; family Francisellaceae; genus Caedibacter. Next base: position 115 of record JAHDDB010000101.1, read on the forward strand.
TTTAGCAATGCTAATCTAGATGGAGTATCTAATTTTAGTGTTTATGGTAATGACGCAGTTTTTATACATACATTTTTAGAGGATGCTTATATGGCTGCTGGAGAATTTAAAAATGCTAATTTCACAGATGCTATTCTAAGAGGAGTAAATCTACATAATGCTCATATTGAAGAAGCGCTATTTGACAATGCGCAAATGCAAGGTGCATATTTAAATTCCTATGGAAATAAAGCGTCATTTCGACATGCTAATTTATCGAAAGCTTTTTTTTCCAGCGGTGCAAATGGGGGGGCTGAGTTTAATAACGCTGATTTTACACAAGCCAATTTATCAGAAGCTTACAGTGGACAAACAGTCTATCTTGAAAATGCTATCTTTCACAGTGCAAATTTGTCTAATTCTGATATTTATTATTATGCGAAAGATGCAAAATTTGATCATGCAGATTTAAGCAAGGCTGTAGTGCGAGGAGTATTTCATAATGCTAATTTTGATAACGCAATATTTGATAATTCTACACTGAGACCACGTGACGCAAATGCTTTCAATGGTGCCTCTTTTAGAAATGCATCTTTTAAAAATGTAAATTTCAAAGAGAACACAAATATGTTTGGTCAGATATTAGCATCATTTGAAAATGCGGATATTGAAGGTGTAGATTGGTCTGGAACTGATTTAACAGGAGTTACATGGACAAATGGTAAAAGATGTTTAGAAGGTTCAATCGGCTATTGTAAGCATGAGTAAAAAATCTTATTAAATTTCAGCGCTAAATCGCCAAAAACAACATCTTAATTGAAACAATCAAAAGTAGAAAAAGGAAAATTACTTTAAGCACTTTAGGTGGCGTTTTACTTGAGAGTTTGGCGCCTATTTTTGAGAAAAGCATACTACTAGGTACAACACAAAGAATCGCAGGTAGATATAAATAACCTAGACTCCAACTAAGTTCAATATGATCCATTAAACCCGTTACGATAAAGGTAATGCTACCTGTTATTGCAATGATGAGCGTAAAAAGACTTGATGTGCCAATAGCAATACGAATCGAGTAACCTAATGAATTGATATAGGGGATGGTGATAATGCCTCCACCAATACCAAAAAAACCTGATTTAATACCAACAATACTACCCCAAAAGGCACTTTTTCGTTTACCACTGTGTTTTGGCTTATCAATCGCATGGCTAGGTTGAAATAACATGCGTAGAAACATAGAAAGCATTAATAAGGCAAATAACAGTCCCAAAAGTCGTGAACTAAGAAAGTGGGCAATAATCGCGCCAACAATATTCATGCTAATAATCCATGGTAACATTTTGATGGCAATATCAAAGCTGACCTCACGTGCACGCAGTTTGTGCGGTACTGATGAAAGCGCGGTAAAAATCATAATCCCGAGTGAGGTGCCAGCAGCAAACTGCATATAGCAGTTTGTGGTTTCAGGCAGTTGATGGAATACAAAGGCAAGCACAGGAACGATAATAAGCCCACCGCCAATACCTAAAAGACCTGCAAGAATACCTGTTAAACAGCCGGAAAATATCAATAATAAGATAAGATATGTCATATTCGATTTGCTTTGATTTGTCGATTAAATGGGTTGAATAATTATAACAAATGAAAGAGAATAACCCAGTTCATTTAACCAGAAAAACAAATGATTAAGGGTAAATATGCTTTCTAATATTAAAGTCGGCAAAGATGAGCCAAATGATGTCAATGTCGTGATCGAAATTCCAGCGCACAATGAGCCTGTCAAATATGAGTTTGATAAAGATGCCAATATGCTGACTGTTGATCGCTTTATGTCAACAACAATGCAGTATCCATGTAACTATGGTTTTGTGCCAAACACGTTATCAGAAGATGGCGATCCAGTTGATGTATTGGTTGTGGCACCTGTGGCATTGCGCCCAGGTGTTATTATCAATTGTCGTCCAGTCGGTGTGCTTAAGATGACAGATGAATCAGGCATTGATGCTAAGATCATTGCAGTACCTACAAGCAAACTCACCAAGATTTATGATGATGTAAAAGAAATTGATGATTTACCAAAGTTATTGTTAGATCAAATCAAGCACTTCTTTGAGCACTATAAAGATCTTGAGCCAAACAAATGGGTTAAAGTCGATGGCTTTGCTGGGGCTGAAGCAGCTAAAGCAGATATTCAAGCAAGTATCGAGCGCTATAAGGCGTAACTATACCAACATGTTTCATTTTTAACTGAAGTTACGAACTTTATCTATTTCAACATTCTACCTCGCAAGCTCGGCGCTCCTCTTGTAAAGAGGGGAATATAAAATTACTGCTGCCTAACTTTAGTTAGCATGTTCTTTTTCCACTAATGACGTCTTTATTCCCATGCTTAGTTGTGATAAAACCGCTTAGGATCAATTTCTTTTTAGCAAATACCATTAAGCAAGCTTCCAAGCAAATAACATGAACCCAAAACAAAAGACAATAGAATAGTCTTTGATGTCGAATAGGTATAACTACGTATTTTTGAATGTTAATCAGTATAAAATCGTATATCCATGTGATTTTTAAGACTCCAAAATATATGTGATGACTTTTATGGTCGATTATGGTTAAAAAGTTCGCAAAGCATATGAAGGAGAAATAGATATGAATATGGGATATAGAAAAACAGGCGCCTTAAGCCTTGCGGCGCTATCGGTAATGCTCTCCGCTTGTGGTGGAGGCTCTGGTGGTCGAGATAGTGGAGGTAGTATCCCCAAAAATAACGCCTCGCTATCACTTGATTTAATTGGCAGTCAAGTTGCTTATGCAGATAATAAAAACCTAATGATTTACACGATAACAAATAGCGCAATACAACAAAACATAACATTAAAATCCAATAACAACGCACAAATAATCGAGATTGTAGGAGCTAATGATTTAACAAAGAAAGAAGGTGAAATTACCATTTCCCACAGTGATTACCAAGATCTTGGAATCGTCAACCCTTGCCTAACAGATGCTGAGCATGGTGCTATCTTGCAACCAGGAAGTTCATGCCAAGGCGTTATTTCTGTATCCGGTGATGATGGGGCAGGGGTCACTGGTAATATCGAAGTGATCACAAAATCACAAGGTGCCACTAAAATATTACCAGTGCCTATTAGTATGCAATTTAAGAAAACACTGATGCCACATCAACAGGATCAGCTTAAGTTAGATCCTGTTGAGCTTATTGCGGGTGAAACCTTAACATTGCAGTTATCAAATCAATCAGATATTTTGCCATCAATCTATCTTGTTATTGACTTTAGTCGATTATATGAGCGCTATCCTGAGCTTTATCAATTGATCGACTTTTCACAATTACAAGGAGGCATATATAACCCACAACAACATAGTATTTTTTATAAAAAGATTGCCGTAGGTCAAAGTCATACAATCACACTGAAATTAATGGCAAAGGCATATGATTATATTAAAAAACATCCTGAGGTTGCGGCACGCATACTCGATAACCGTGATCTAGATAATGTGGCGCTTATGGGTTATCGCTCTGCCAATTGTGCGAGTACCCCAATGATCGTTACAAGCTTTGATGCACCACTTGGCTTAAGCACGCATGACATGATGATCGATAAGCCATTTTCTGCCATGAATTTTATGTCAAAAGGAGAAAATATTAAAGTCGTTGACATTACGGGCTTACCTGAGATGGTGACATATAATAAAGATGATTTGGGTCAGTCATTAAAAAAAGGGCAACATCAGCAAATTACCTTTAGTGCTCATGCTTCATTGGGTACCATGTCTCAGAAGGAAGTTGCCATTCACTTTGTCAATCAGGCAGGTGATCAATTTAGCAAAATACTAATGCTTAATACTAAAGCAAAAGGTCAACTGGCGTTAAAAAACAAAGACCAACATGGTGTGATTACACTTAATCGTGGTGATCAAGATAAATCACGCCAAGTGGATATTGAGTTGATTAACAAAGGTGATTTTGATATTCACATGCCACAAGATATAAACCAAGCCTTAAAGATTGTGGACGCTAATGGCAATGCTACACAAGGTATTAAGGTTAGTTCAAATACGTGTATAGGTGCTCTTGCACCATTTGATTCGTGTCATTTATCGCTTGTTTCAGATGATGCTACAACTTCATTGGGGCAGTACGCATTATCGACAATATCCACTAATTCATTGAAAGAGAATAAGCTAACAGAATTCCTATTAGCGGAATCTTATAAATGGCTATCTATTCAAGAAAATAACATTCCATCAGGGAGTGTTGATAAAGGAGCAACTGATGTACTATTTACGATTGAATTGACCAATACTGATTCACAAGAACATACATTGCTCAATGTCACTATTCCTCAAGGTGCTGACCAATTTGAAATAACACCGACCGCTGATAATACATGTGTTAATAATATACCATTAGCTCTGGGTGCATCATGTTTAATGTCGTATCGCATAGCACCTATTGATCACACTCAAAACAAGCATTTTGACGGTGTCTTTGAGGCTCAGTTTGATGATGTGACCTATAGTAAGCATCTATCCTTTGATTTCACCGACCAAAGCAATTTACCTAGTAATGCACTCACATTTTTAAATGAAGCAATTATTTCACCACAGAGTAATTTGGTTTTTTCTTTTGAAACAAATAGCAAAATCAACCAATTGGCGCTTAAGCTACCTGAAGCACAAGATTTAAGGGATATATTAGATTTGGAACATATTAATGGAGGTGTTTATAACGCCACTAATAATGAGATTAATATAAACTATGACTTACTCAAAGGGACACAGCATGAAATAACCATTCCAGTTAAATCAACGGCTCAAGCAGTGCTTTCACAATACTTGAATGAACTCAGCAATAATGGTCATTCAAATGTTTTTGTGTTTCATTCGCCATCGATTAAGGCGCAAGCCCCAGTGTTAAAAGTCAATGCATCTTCGCCTTTGTTGATAGACAATCATTTACTATCGCTTAATGACACTAGTGTGCATAACGTGATGATAACCAACCTCTCACCAATAACACAAATGATCCATTATGAGAAGGTGCCATTAACGCAAGCCAATGTTAATGTTGAAGGCTGTGATGGTGTGGAATTAGCTTACAATCAGCAATGTACTCTGGCAGTATCAGCATTGCAAAATGCCTATGGAGGACATTACACACTGGCCATTAATCATGGAGAGTGGTCTCAAAATATCAATATTGCAGTGGAGCACCCAACAATACAGTCAGTGCAAAATAGTTATCAATTAGAAAGAACAAATGGCATCTTCGACAGTAGTGTGAGGGTTAACTTACTCAATAATCATAATTTTAGTATTCCTGCAGTAAGCTCAATCAATGATATATTTGAGCTAAAAGATCAAGCAGGGCATGCGGTTTCTAGCAGTGATATGGAGATCAAAGAAGTCGCTGGCGCGTCGTGTATTTATGGATTATTACCAGGACTAAGTTGTGCCGTTGATATTACCTCTAAGGGTGCAAACCTTGAATTAGGGCAATATGCGCTTTACAGTAAAGGCGCGCTAGCAGCGCTTAAAGTAGCAGATATTCATCTAAATGCGACAAGCAATAGCTTAAATAAAAATACAACGTTATCACTACCGCCTCAAATGCTGCCACAAAGATCAGCAAACCACCATGCAGTACTAACGAATCCTCAAAACTCAACAACAACTTATCAAGTGATGAATATTGGTTTCCCTAACCATGGAGGTAATATTAGTTATCATGGTGCTGTTGGCGTGGGTGCTTTATGTTGGAACGGTGCTGAGGGTGCGCAATTATCGCCTGGTCAAAGTTGTCTGTTAGATTTTGATTATGTTGGTGAAATCGGTGATCACTTGCAAGGTGATTTGAGTGTTCAATTAAAGGATGTTGCTCATCAGCACATTGTTAATGAAACCTATGTTAATGCATTTGATACGCAAGTGGTCGATGCCTTAAGTAATCCAGTCGGTGAATTATCAGCACAAGACTTTAATATACATCCAGGTGGCATGGTCACTTTAATGCTCACTAACACAAGCCAAGATGAGGCGTTAAATGGCATTGTACTTGATCTTAGTAATATGCCAGCTGCCTTATTTAATCAAATTAGTGGTGGTGTTTATTTTGGTGGCAATGGTATCCCCATCACATCAACAAACCAAATTTTCAAATTGCCAGACATGTTGTCTGGACAGACAAAAAGCATCGCTCTTTATTTTAATCCTTATGCCGAAAGCGCTATCGCTCAATATATTAGTGATTTGCAAAATAATCAAACAACACATTTTATTGAAGTTTATGCCGCAAACATGGAGGCACAAGTACCTACACCTAACTTGGTCTCATCAAAAATTTTGGCAGTTGACCCTTCTATAGAATTAAGTGAAGTTTCAGCAGGTGAGAAGTTTATCTCCATCAATAATCGCTCGGTATATGCCATTACTAATGTATCTATCACTGCAGTACAAGCAATTGACGGCCTTACTTGGATGCCTGATACATTAGCAGTGTACAACCCAGGCAATATAGAAATTCCTTATCAACTAAGTACTAGCGCGCACGGCAGTGGAATTTATACAATAAACTACACCATTCATGGTCGGTTTTACAGTCAAAATATCGATGTCTCAATATCACCTGCAAGTGCGAGTGTCAGTTTAGCCAGTGATAACCTGCATATTCCAGATCTAGGGCAAGCGGATAATCACTATGTGGTTACCGTGGCGAACACAAGTGATTTTGACTTGCATTTATCAAGTGGTACTACTTGGGGAAATGCATTTACTCATTATCTTCCTGGAACCTATATCTCATCAGGCACTTGTACAGGCAGTACTCTAGCCGCTGGTCAAAGCTGTACAATGATACTTTCCGTTCAGGATTCTGCAAAATCTATTGAAAATTTTGGGATTAAGCTTGCTAAAAATAGGTTCTTAAACCTTGATCAGGATTATGTTTTTCCAATTACTTTGATTGGCTCGCAGGGACATATTCAAGTCAAAGCGAGTAATAACAATGGTGCAAGCTGGGACAATATAGAAAATACGGTCTATGTAGGCACTTCAGACAAAACATTGCGAATCTATAATTATGGTAATCAAGACTTAACTATGTCACAAAATCCAGTTACTTTTGTGTGGACTGACAGCACAACGGTTGATTCGCCAGAGATTAGTAGTACGTGTGCTGATCAAACACTTTCAAGTGGGGAGTTCTGTACTGTGACCATTATGCCCAGTACGATCCAACCTAATGATAGCGGTTTACTATCGATTAGTAGTGTTGATGGAGAGCCCGTACACCAGCAGCTTAGTGTGAATTTCTTGCAACCTTTCGCTTGGAAGAGCTTCTCATCATTCTGCGGAATTTCCAACACAGATAAACTGTATTGTTGGGGGTGGAATTATACTGGCAGTGTTGGAGATGGTACTAATGTGGATAGGGCTGTACCTACAGCGGTTATTGCTGGTTCTGAGGGCTTTACACCTAACGAGGTTAGGTTTGTTGACAGTAATCAGCACACAGTCTGTGCGATCACTTTAAATCATGAACTGTATTGTTGGGGCAATAATGTATTGGGTCAATTAGGAGATGGCACGAACACTAGCAGTAATACCCCGGTCAAAGTAAAGGCGGGCAATGAAGGCTTCACACCTGATCAGGTGAAGTATGTTAATACCAGTATACACGGAGCAACATGCGCTATTACAATGAGTGATAAACTGTATTGCTGGGGTAGAAACTCATATGGGCAGCTAGGGGATGGGGCAACAACTGATCAGAGTCTTCCCGTGGCAGTTCAAGCTGGCAATGAAGGCTTCACACCTGATCAGGTGAAGTATGTTAATACCAGTATACACGGAGCAACATGCGCTATTACAATGAGTGATAAACTGTATTGCTGGGGTAGAAACTCATATGGGCAGCTAGGGGATGGGGCAACAACTGATCAGAGTCTTCCCGTGGCAGTTCAAGCTGGCAATGAAGGCTTCACACCTGATAGCGTGTCATTTGTTAATGCAGGGCAAAACTCAACATGTGCAATTACCATGGGTGATAAGCTATATTGTTGGGGGTTCAATTGGTTCGGTCAACTAGGGGATGGTACCAAAAACAATCGAGATGTTCCTGTCGCAGTAAAAGTAGGCGATCAGCTCTGACGCATAAGGATATACTCTCGCTGAAATTTTTAAATAAGGCATA
>JAHDDB010000102.1 GCA_020629575.1 Caedibacter sp.
ACGGTCATTATGGTGCTCGAAAATGTTGATGAATTAGCAGTTGTTAAATCTCTAAGCTATGAATCAGCCATTTACTTTAAATTAGGCTATCGTACAAAGCCGTTTCATGAGGATTTGCATAGTGTTAAGTTTGGTCTTAGCTTAAAAGACATTCATTTTGTCAATAATGAACTAAAAGCACTTAATTTGAGTGATAAAGTGGTATTGCTGCATGGGCATATCGGTTCACAGCTTAAGCAATTAAGTCAGGTGGAAAAGCATATTAATATGATGGTTTGCTTATATGGTAACCTATTAAATGATTGCATAAATATCACAATGATTGATTTAGGTGGTGGTTTAGGTATTGATTATGAGGATACTCAAAATCCACGTTTTCAATTGCCATATTATGCTGAAACAATTGTGAGAACATTCAGCTATTTTGTCGATCTTTTTCAATTGCCACACCCAAGTATTATTACTGAGTCAGGTAGAGCTGTGACGGCGATGTCAAGTGTGTTAATCGTTTCACCTCTTTATCAAAAAGCAGAGAATGAAATCGTAACTCAAACAATCTACGATGAGGCTTTACAAGCAGGGTGGTTAAATGGTGAAATCAACTTAGTTGATTTGGTCGAAAGCTCAGGTGTTAGTTATTTGGGTGGCCACAATGCGCAAAAACTATGGGTTAATTTTTCACTGTTTCAATCTTTGCCAGATCACTGGGGGATTGGACAACATTTCCCACTATTACCAGTAACACACTACTCAGAGGAAGAAAGCATCGACTGCCAGCTATTTGATATCTCATGTGATGCTGATGGTGTGTTTAAAGACAAAGAGGGCAATGATTATATTAATTTGCCATGCACTGAGATTAATGATCTTGCCTTTATGTTTGTCGGCGCTTATCAGGATATGCTCAGTAGCAAGCATAATATCATAGGACGTACGACTTCTGTTGAGGTGGATTTTGTAGCTTTTGATGAATGTATGTTGCATATTGAACAGGCTGAAGATTATCATGCGCTATTGTATCAGTACGGACATAATCCGCTGCAATTAAGCTCAAGGCTGCAACGTTTGGCTTATTTTCACTTAACGGAAGAGTTAACAGATCGTGAGCAATTGCTATTGGATAATATCTTAAGTGGTAATCCATACTTGCAATTGGCAGATGCCGAACAAGTGGCTTATGATTTTAATCAACAAATACTAAATAACATCTAGTGTTAGTGATGAATCAATAATAAGTTAAATTTTCCCCTCACCCGTGTGGTTAAAGCTACACGACCTATCCCTCAAGGGAAGAGGCACATTATTCTTGATTCATCAGCTAGTCTGCTGAAGGGGAATTATAAATAATGATACCTACTTCATTGATATGCTCTAGTAGCGCTTCTGAGGCAATCGTTTGATAATCAACAAGATCAACGAAATAGGGAATATTACTATTTTCAAATTGATCTTTAAGATTGATCAATACTTTGAAGTTAATTTCTTTACCAATAAGAGCGATATCAATATCTGATGCCTCTTTGTAATTGCCCATAGCACGTGAGCCAAATAAAACAGCCGTTTCAACCTCAGGAAGCGAGGATAAAATAGCATGAATATTATTCATTTGATCCTTGTTTAATCCGTGCTTTGTCATTGCTGAGTCTCTAAGGTTTTATAAAGTTGCGTGACTAGCTGCAGATATTTATCAACAATAAACGTAAGAATTATCTTCGTAGTTGCTTCATCGTAGGTATGACTTGCTAAGTTTCTAAGCTGAAGCGCTTCAAGCCAAAGCTCTCCTTGATCGATGATATTTGACTGATACGCCTGACGTATCACTGTCTTTGGTGTGCTTACTTCCTGAAAACCTTCATTCTCAAGATAATCTTTGAGTACTTTCCATGATAGCTCGATAATGATTTCAAAACCTTGAATGAGTGCCATTTGATAGGCTTCTAAATCTTGATGCTGTTGATACTCAGTTACTCTTCTTTGTAATACGTGATAGGCTTTAGAAAAGTTCTCAAACCGTAATTTCCAACGAAGTGGTGGGGTTGTCGTCATTGCAGTAAAAGTGCTACTTTAGGTTGGCAGTAAGCATAACAAGATTAAACCAAAAAGACAGTAATAAGCAGATAAAAATACGATTGCTTTGGTTTTCATAAGCAATCTTTGTTATGATTTTGCCATATAAAAAAAGACTACAGCCATCGTAAATCATTTTGCAATGGCTATAAACTAAACCTAAGGTGTGCTTATGCGTGTTTTACTTAATTTACTGTTTGTCGTTGCAGTCGTTGCTGCTGTTTTGTTCTTTTTCCCATTTTCAATGCTTGTGTTACTTGGTGTATTGCTATTGATGCTTTACTTTTTACCAAGCTATATTGCTTTTAAAAAGCAGCATCCAAGTGCGATTATCATCTTTATTGTTAACTTATTATTGGGCTTTACTTTTATTGTTTGGTTGATCTGCTTAATTTTGGCAATTGCTTATCAACCACGTACAATTATCGTCGAAAAACACCATTACCACGGTGCTTAATGTGATGACCGTGATGTTAGATATGATCAAAACGTTGAATAAAGCGCAGCAAGAAGCTGTACTGTTAACGAATGAAAATGCATTGGTTCTAGCCGGAGCGGGCAGTGGCAAAACGCGTGTATTAACGCATCGCATTGCTTACTTGTGTCAGGAGAGAAATGTTTCACCTTTGAATATATTGGCAGTGACCTTTACCAATAAAGCAGCACGCGAGATGCACGGAAGGGTTGAGGAGCTTTTGGGCTTTTCAACGGTTGGCATGTGGATTGGTACATTTCATGGCATAGCACACAGGTTGTTGCGTCAACACGCACAAGAGATCGGTTTTGATCGACGCTTTAAAGTGCTAGATCAAGATGATCAATTGCAAGTCGTTAAGAAAGTTATCCAAAGTTTAAACCTAGATGAGAAATATTATCCACCGAAGTATTTTCAAGGCTTTATTAATGGTAAAAAAGACGAAGGAATTCGTGCGATTGATCTGCCAACAGCCGAATTTGATAGTGAAGTTATTAAAATATACCAAGCTTATGAAGCACGTTTAAAGGCGGATAATGCGTTAGATTTTGCTGATTTGCTACTATATGCTTATGAGTTATTTAAACACAATGAAGTGCTTCGTAGCTATTATCAAAAGCGCTTTCAATACGTATTGGTTGATGAGTTTCAAGATACCAATAGTGTGCAATATAAATGGTTGATGTGTCTAAAATCAGAGAATAATGCCTTTATGGCGGTGGGTGATGATGATCAGTCTATTTATGGTTGGCGTGGTGCTAAGGTTGAAAATATCGAACATTACTTGGCGGACTTGTCTCCCGTAAAAGTCGTGCGTTTGGAGCAGAATTATCGCTCCACACAGCTGATTTTAGACGCGGCTAATGCGGTGATTGCCAATAACAGTAAACGCATGGGCAAGATGCTGTGGTCTGAAGCTGAAAAGGGCGAGCCCATAGCGCTATATGAGGCGTTTAATGAGCGCGATGAGGCGGATTATATTGCCGATAAAATTGATGATTTACATCATAATCAATCTATTTCCTTGGCTGATATTGCTATATTGTATCGCTCTAATGCGCAATCGCGTGTGATTGAAGAAGCATTACTTAAACGCGGATTGTCTTATCGCATTTATGGGGGCTTACGCTTTTTTGATCGTGCGGAAATCAAAGACGCACTGGCATATATGCGCTTAATTGCACTACGTGCCGATAACTTAGCCTTTGAACGGGTGATTAACCTACCAACGCGTGGCATTGGTAATAAAACCTTAGAAAATATCCGTGAATATGCCAGCGCAAATAATCTGTCATTGTGGCACGCGACACGACAGATGATTGAAGTAAAAGTGTTTAGTAGTCGAGCCTCTCAAGCACTACAGCGCTTTATTGATTTGATTGAGGATATGTCTTCGTTGAAAGATGCATTGACTTTAGGGCAGTTAATGCATCATGTGCTTGATGCCAGTGGTCTAATGCTGATGTATCAGGAGTCAAAAGCTGAGAAAGCGCAACAAAAACATGAAAACTTAAAAGAGTTAGTTAATGCCGCGAATGAATTTATTCCGCCTGTGGAGGATGTTGCTGATGAGGATTTACTGGTTGAGTTTTTAAGCTTTGCCGTGCTTGAGTCAGGGGAGATGCAAGCTGAGGATAATATGGATGCGGCGCAATTGATGACTTTGCATACTGCAAAAGGGCTTGAGTTTCCTTATGTGTTTATGACAGGGCTTGAAGATGGCTTATTTCCATCATCGCGCTCGATTGAAGTGCGTGAGAAATTAGCTGAAGAAAGGCGACTTTGTTATGTTGGTATTACGCGTGCAATGCGTTATCTCACTTTAAGCTTCAGTAAAGTGCGCCATCAATATGGCGATGTTAATTACCAGATTAAGTCGCGATTTTTAGATGAGATTCCGGATGAGTATATTCAATATGTGCGTCAACAGGTGAAAAACATACCATCGTCAAAAACGGAAAAAAGTAAAAAGACCGGTTTTGGCATGTCGCCTTTTGAGTTTATGAAAATTCAAAGTGCGAATAGCAATGCATTTAAATCAGGTGACTGTGTTGTTCATCCAAAGTTTGGCATAGGCGTGGTTTTAAAAACCGAAGGGCAGAATGATGATCTATGTTATCACATTGACTTTCAAGCCGGAGGTGGTAAGAAGGTGTTGCTTGCCAATATGGCAAAGTTGACAAAATTATAATGCTCTAGTTTGTGCAATCAACCATGCTTTAATCGCTTCATCACTGATCATTGGTAGTATTTCTTTTTCGACACGCAAGTGGTAACTATTGATCTGTTTAATTTCATCATTAGTCAAAAGTGCAGTATCGATCAAGTTGCGCGCATAAGGCACAAGTGTGAGATCTTCAAAGCAATAAAAATCGCCAAAATCATGATGTGCCTGCTCGCGCATTGGTTTAACAAAGCATAAGTTCTCGATGCGAATGCCAAACTGATGAGGGAAATAAACCCCAGGTTCATTACTTACAATCATGCCAGGCTCAAGTGATTGATTACTAAAGGCCGGAGAAATACGCTGTGGCCCTTCATGCACACATAGGAAGCTGCCAACGCCATGACCTGTACCATGCCCGTAGTTTAACTGTTGTTGCCATAGTGGCTGACGAGCTAGTGTATCTAGTTGCTCGCCACGTGTACCTTTAGGAAAGCTTGCATTTTGAATCGCCAAGTGTCCCTTAAGCACTAAAGTATAATAATATTTATGTTCTGATGTTGGGTTGCCCAGATGAAATACACGAGTGATATCTGTGGTACCTTCCAAATACTGTCCACCTGAATCTAGTAAGTAAAGGCTGCTGTTATCAATGACTTTTGAGGTCTTTTCAGATGATCGGTAGTGGATAATTGCGCCATTTGAGGCAAAGCCGCTAATCGTATCAAAACTTGCACCTTTGAAGTTAGGTTGCTTTTGACGGAACTTCAATAGCATATCTTGCGCTTTAAGTTCATCAATGCCTTCATGCCAATGATTTTCAAGCCAGTAAATGAACTCGATCATCGCAATAGCATCTTTTTTATGCGCATACTTACTGCCATCAATTTCAGTGATGTTTTTGCGTGCTTTGGCAAGGGCAATAGGTGATGGCGCGAAATGATCATTACATTCAATATTTAAGTTTTGTAATATCGCATAATTTGCCGTATTAGGATCAATCCAGATTTTACCTTGAAGCTTTGATAATTGCGGGTAAAAAGCATCATAACTGACGATGCTAACCCTTTGAGTATCCAGTGTGGTTTTAACCTCATCACTCAATTTAGAAGCATCAACAAAAAACTCACAACGATCTTTATAAAGGATCACATAGCTAATCACTAAGGGGTTAAAGTTAATATCATTACCGCGAATATTGAGTAACCACGCAATTTCATCAAGCATGCTAATAATTAATGCATCTACTTTGTCCTTGTGCATTAGTGCACGCATTTCTTTAAGCTTCGTCGTGGTATCTTTGCCACTGAAATGATCTTTTTGTAAAAAAACTTCGGCATGTGGTAATGCGCTTTGATCATTAAGTGTGGTGCGTGCTTGATCGATTAAATTATCTTGATCAAAGATGCATTTTCCTTCGAGTGAACGCATAAGCCCCTCAAGGTGTTCAGCGCGTTTAATCGATACGGTGGTTGGATCAATCGCAATGGTTTTACCATAGGCATTATCTCTTAGCCAATGTTCTAACTCGGAAACAAAACCTTGTTGCTTTTGTAAGCTATAGATGCTGCTATCAAGCTGTGCTTCAGCTTGCAAGAAGTAACGTCCATCTGTCCAAAGAAAGGCATTACTTTGACCAATCAATGCCTCGCCAGCACTACCATCAAATGCACTTATCCAAGGGCGGCGTTGCCAAGCTTTAGGTAAATACTCGTTATTATGTGCATCTGTTGATGGTGCAAGATAAAAATCATATTGTTTTTGTTGCATTAATTGACGTAATGCTTGAATCTTCGTGGCAGTTTCTAGCATGAAGTTTTCCTTATTGCTTTTCATGAACTATTAGGTATTTAATCTTAGATAATTGCTATAGACAATAAAATTTAAATTTTTTCATTGAAAAAGCGCTAACAACACTCCCAGTCTGCTAAAAAGTTAACTATACTAACCGCGGTTTGATTAAAAGGATTAGCTTCTTATTGTGAGGCTCCCGCAACGTCCTGTTATGGATAAACTATTTTTATAACCGAAAAAAATGAGGAAGAAACATGAAGAAAAAAATCATTGTTGGTCTATTAGCGGCGGGTTTGTGTTCAGCAGCTTTTGCAGCAAATGATCATAGCAATCAATTATATGGACAGTTTGGCTTAGGCGGTTATGTCAATCACAGCTATTCTGAAAGTGGTCCTGCTGTATCGGGCACTGTTGGTTATGGATTTAACAAAAATCTTGCAGCACAAGCGAGTGTCAGCTACATGGGTAACAACCAAAAAACTTTTTTAGCAGAAGGTATTTGGAATTTTGCTAATAATACGAAATTCACACCATATGTTGCCATTGGTGGCGGGTACATGGATATGACAACCAATTCATTTGGTCTTGATGCAGGTCTAGGTGTTAAGTATGACTTTGCACCAAATGCTTATGTATCAGCTGATTATCGTTACCTACAATCATTTGGTTCTAAGACACCAAATGGTAGTATGATTAGTGTTGGCCTTGGCTTGTACTTCGGTGGTGCGAATAATACATCTGCTTACGGTGCTATGGGTCCTGTGGCAGCAGATCAACAAGCGCGTGAAGATGAGTATCATGCAGCTTATGCGTTGCCAAAAAATGTGATGGAATGCCAAGCAGGTACTTCGGCTATGACACGTGAATCTATCGGTTGCTATACGGTTGATGGTGATAAAGTGACAATGCATTTAGATGCTAAATTTGCTTACAGCAGCTATGCATTAAACGCAAAAGCTAAAGCGGCAATTGGCAACCTAATTAACTTCATGAACGAGTATGATATCAAGAAAGTGGTATTACAAGGCTTTGCTTCACAAGGTAAAAAAGGTCCAGCCTTTGCACAATACAATCAGCAGTTATCAGTAAACCGTGCGCAAGCGGTTAAATCATACATGATTTCTAAAGGTGTTGACGCAAGCAATATTGAAGTGGTTGGTTATGGTTATACACGTCCACTAGTACCAAACACAACAAAAGCTAATCAGTCCATCAACCAACGTGTTGAAGCAAGTATTCCTGTTCCTTTGAAGGCTCAGTAATTATTTTTGTCTAAATTGCAATCAGCCTTGTTTTGTCAAGGTTGACTTGTTCTTAATTGTTCTCTATTTATTAAATTTTTTAGTTCGCATTCATTCGGAAATCGGATAGAATAGCTCGAAATTTCCATAAAGCGAAACTTCAAAATCCATGTCAAAAATTACACCTACTTTCATTAAAGAAGTCTTTGATGCTTCACGTGTTATTGTACCTCAGCAAACTTTAGAAGCATCATTTGAAAAAGTGGCGACTGAGATTACACAAAATCACATCAAAGATAATCCGATTGCTGTGTGCGTGATGAATGGTGGTTTGTTTATTACCTCAGAGATTGTTAAACGTTTGCGCTTTCCGTTGCAGGTTGATTATATTCATGCCAGTCGCTATGGCAATGAGTATACGGGGGCCAATATGCTAAATTGGGTTAAAACACCTAATATTAACCCACAAGGTCGAACGGTTATTTTATTTGATGACATCTTAGATGGTGGTTTAACCTTATCTGAAGTTAAGCGCTATTAC
>JAHDDB010000103.1 GCA_020629575.1 Caedibacter sp.
GCACCTTCAGAGCACCCATACTTTGCCGATTTGTCCAGAATCTACAGAGTAACCCAAAGTAAGCTTGTCCTGTTCGTACAAAAGGCCCTAAAATCAAGCCAAATACCATGCTCGTCACCGCTTCATCGCTAAGTGCATCGGTAACTTGACCTTTTTCGCGATAAATCTGCAAGTAGTCTAAAAGTGTTTTCCAGTTGCCATTTTTGGGTGCGTTACCCAAGCCAAAGAGTTGGTTTTTGCCACTTTCAAGTCGTTGCCAGTCAAAGAGTCTTACAATATCAGGGTTGGCATATAATAATTGCAAGCGCATATTGATGAAGTATTCTAGAAATTCAGCAAAATTACGATCTTTATCAAGATGGTGATCACCCATCCAACCACTATCGATCAAGAGGCTGACTTTAACCTCTTGCCATAAATGAACCTTGTTCTCAAAGTAGTGATAGATCAGTGAAACAGGGACTTGTGCTTTGTCTGCAATATCGCGTAGAGATGTACCATCAAAGCCCTTCTTTACAAATAGTTTCTTGGCAGCATTTACGATTTTTTTTTGACCTTTTTGCTTCTCTGTCACGCGTGAGCTCCTTATTTCAATGCTCGAGCATTATATACCGCACACAAACTATTTTACAGAGTTTCTTGACTAGGTTTTGTATACCATTGTTACAAAGTTATTCATCATCAGGGTGCAAGAAGAGGATGTTTTCTAGATTAATATTCATAAATTTACACTCACTAGCAGGCTCGTTATTTATATCTTGATAGATTTTTGCATTGCGTAGTGCAATAAATTTGCCACTGGTTTCGCTATTGATGTGATCGGTTAAGCGTACACCTACACGCACAGATATTTCACCTTTAACGATATATTCGTTGGTATAAATCGTTACTGCAATAAAATCACGCGCGCTATTTTTAGAATCTGCAGCATTGTAATAAAATGGCATTCTTTCATCCTTGATCCAAATTTAGGTAACTAGAGTATAGAATATTGTGACAAAAAAGCGAGATTAACCAAACCAGCGACTAAAGAATCCCGCGCGTTCAATCTCGTTGTTAGCATAAACAGGAACTTCAATCACCTCATAATCACCTGCACTAATAATGAGTGTGCCAACTTTTTGTCCTTTATCAATAGGCGCCTTAAGTCCTGGTAATAGCACAACTTTTTGGCTTAAATGGTTAACAAAAGATTTTGGAATCGTTTTGGTGATGTCATCTTTGCCAATCACTGTCAACGTAGCATCTTTAGCTGCATCGGTAATAGTGGTGTTATCAAGTGAGATAACATGATCTTTGCTATAAAGTAGTTGATCAACGAATTTACTAAAACCGAAATTTAAGAGCTTTTCAGATTCCTGCTCGCGCACATGGGCGCTAGGTGAGCCAAGGATCACACTAATATAGCGTTGGTTATTTTGTACAGCGGAGGCAACCAAATTATAACCTGCTTTTTTGGTATAACCTGTTTTGATCCCATCAGTTCCTTCGAATGTACGTAGTAGTTTATTGCGATTGTGTTGAACAATGCCATTAAACATAAACGTTTTTTCAGAATAAAGTTTATAAACCTGAGGGTAATGCTCAATAAAATTACGTGCTAAAATTGCCATGTCGTAGGCGGTGGTATACTGATCATCGCCTGGTAGTCCATCAACCGTAGCAAAATGCGTATCTTTCATGCCAAGTGCTTTGGCCGTTTTATTCATAAGTCGCACAAAGTTAGTGTCAGAACCTGCGATAAATTCAGTTAATGCAACGGTTGCATCATTACCAGATTGTATAATCATCCCCTTTAATAAATCATTAACACTAACACGTGAGCCCTGATTAATAAACATCTTAGAGCCAGGTGTTTTAGATGCTTTCTCACTGATCTTAATCTGTTGATCAAGTTTAAGTGTGCCTTGTTTAAGTTCTCCAGCAATAATATAAGCCGTCATGATTTTGGTCAGGCTTGCCGGTGCGCGCCTTTCATGCATATTGTGATCAGCGATGATGTCTCCGGTTTCAAAATCCATCAACAACCAACTAGCAGCGTTTAGTTGAACCGGATGAGGTTTGATAATAATAACAGGGGGGGCGCCTAGCGTATTAGCAAATGAAAGTGATGGTGTGCTAGTAAAGGCAAATGTAGCGATAAAGCTACTTAAGAGTATTTTTTTAAAGTGGGTTAGTTGCATTAGAGATATTTCCATTTCTTATGACAATGCTAGAAAGATAGCAATGAGCTTTAGCTATTTCAAGTGCTTATAGCGAAAGCCTATTTTGTATTTTCTTTTGCTGTATTTGGTGCAGCTGAGGTAGTTGATTTACCCTTCTTACTGTTGACTGCTGGAGCTGCTTTTTCTGCTTTTTCTGCTTTTTCTGCTTTTTCTGCTTTTTCTGCTTTTTCTTTTTCTTCGGCGAGCATTTGTGCTTTGATCTTATCTAAAGTTGGCTTAATATCATCATACGCTTTATTAATCTCGCTATTAAACTCACCTTGGCTTTGTGCTTTGAGTACGGTTGATACTTTTTTCTCAAGCTCAGCTAATGGCATATTGCGTGCCTCAGCTGGCATAATATCTAAACCAATCGATTGATAGAGTTTAGACAGTGCCTCATGAGCTCGCGCTAAGGTGACATCTTTATCAAACTGTGCAGAAATCGCTTCAATACCGCGGCGAATAGTGATTTGTTCATTACCTTGATTGGCTTTTTCAAGCTTTTCAGCATGTTCAAATAGTGACATGGAGACCTTGGCTTCTTGTACTGCATAGTGCGCATCTTCCTGCCATAATAAATAGTTGGTATAGGCAACACGCACTTGTGTTAATACGGTAATCGTTGTTGCGATTTGTTTTAGCTGCTCAAAACTATGCGTTTCATTGGCAAGGTTAATGGCGTAAGGGCCTGTTAATACCGTTTGAATCAAGTTAAGAGAAGCACCAATATTGCCACCTAACCAATATTGGTTTTTCATGAATTCATTATTGGTGGCGTTATAACCAAAATTGAAATCAATGCCAGGCAACATATTAATAATCGCCGCTTGAATGCCTTTTCTGGCAATCTCTACTTGATATGATGCTTGACGTAGTTCAGGGCGATAAATCAATGCTAAGGTATCCATTTTTGCAAACTGTGGGTTAATGTCTGGTAATTGTGCGAGATCCGTGCCTGGATTGGTTAGCTCAAATTTACTATCCAAAGAAGCGTTCATTAACCGCGCTAAGGTTGCTTTAGCATCGGCAATTTGCGCATTTAATTGATTGATTTTACGAATGGCTTTAATAAGTACTTGTTGATAATCAAGCTCAATTTGTGGGGTGTTTGCTTTGCTACTTGCGGCTTCTTTAGAGCGTTTGAGTGCAAGCTCAGCCTTTTCTTTGAAGCGGTTTACTTCAGAGATCATCGTTTGTGCTGTCCATGCTTTCCAGTATGCTGATACAACTTCTTGGATAAGTTGTTGAGTGATTTTGCGACGCTCTTCTTCAGCAATCATCACGCGATTAGCTTGTTGCTGCGCTCTAGTGTAACTTAAACCAAGGTCTAACAAGCTCCATTGCAGACCATATGATTGATTAATCACCTCACGTGGAGTGAAACTTTGTTCACCTGAAACCACTTGTCCATCTGAATTAACTAAGTTTTGGATTAAGTCATTATTCCTAAAGCTATAATCAACACTGGCATTAATCGCTGGCAGCATTTCCATATAGGCTGCTTTTAAATTGCCTGATTCAAGCATTAATTGTGCTTGTTGCACTTTGTGATCAAGATTGTACTTCAATGTGCGGGCAATGGCTTCAGATAATGTGATCTTATGATTAATCGGTTGCTGTGCATTGAGTGCATCATGTAAACCTTTATAGGTATTATTAAGTTGTGTTTCATGATCAACTGCTTTTGGTGTAATGCTACAACCGGTTATAACTAATGCTGCAACTGCCATTGGCAATAGTTTGATTGATCGAGTTAGTTTATTCTTCGCTTTATTATCCATAATTATCTCCACTCATAGATGCTGAATGCGGGGCATATAAGTTTTGCTTAATTAGAAAGCTAGTTGATAATTTTTAAAAAGCAAATATTAAGTAGATAAAATTATTTTTTGTACTCAATTGGAGCGGGAAACGAGGTTCGAACTCGCGACCCCAACCTTGGCAAGGTTGTGCTCTACCACTGAGCTATTCCCGCTTGAATATGGCGCACCCGGAAGGATTCGAACCTCCGACCGCCTGGTTCGTAGCCAGGTACTCTATCCAGCTGAGCTACGGGTGCGTATTGAGTTTTCAACTGTTTCGTGAAAACGAGGTGCATGATAGTGCTTCGCAGCACCCCTGTCAATGTCAAAGTAAAGATAAATTAAAAATATTTGGCTTTTTTTGCTTTGAAATTAACAGCTGTTTTATTGTTGATCATTGCTGTTTAAACTTGCGTCACCAAACGCAGCTCATTGAATACTTTGGTCATAATGCTAAGTGCCTCTGTCAGTTCATGCTCACTAATATTTAAAGGACACAATAGCCGTAAAACATGCTTATGACTGCCCGAACTTAATAAAATCAACCCATGATGTAATGACTGATTAATAAAGCGCTTGAGCATCATTGGGTTGGGTTGATTGTTATGATCAATAAACTCAATACCAATCATCGCGCCAAGCCCTCTGATATCACCAATAAACTCACAGGTTTTTTTATGCTCATTGAAAAAGTCGCGTAATACTTGGCCAAGATGCATAGCTTGATCAGCAAGATTTTCTTCTTTAAATATTTCAAGAGAAGCAAGCGCTGCGGCACAAGCAATAGGGTTACCTGAATTAGTACCACCCAAGGATGCCGTAGGCATATCTTTAAGCAGTGATTTTTTAATAGTTAATGCACTTAATGGTAAACCAGAAGCTAGTGATTTACCCATCACTAAAATATCGGGTGCACAATGATAATGTTCCATCGCAAAAAGCTTGCCGGTGCGGCAAAAGCCACTTTGGATCTCGTCAGCAATCATTACAATACCATGCTCATTGCAAAGGTGGCGCAAATATTGCATAGCTTCAATACTTGCCGGAATAAAGCCACCTTCACCAAGCTCAGGCTCGATAATGATTGCAGCAATATCCTCTAACGCAACTTGATTCACGATTAAATCATTGATCAATGATTTAAAGTGATTAAGATTGCAATGCATATCAGGGTAGGGCAGGCGATAGATGTTATTAAAAAGCTCACCAAAACCCTGTTTATAAGGTTTGACTTTGGCAGTTAAGGACATGCTCATAAAGGTTCGACCATGGAAAGCGCCATCAAAGCACAGCACAGCTTGGCGTTTTGTGGTAAAGCGCGCAACTTTAATTGCATTTTCAACCGCTTCAGCGCCACTATTGCAAAGCATTGTTTGCTTTGCAAAGTCACCAGGCGTTAAGGCATTTAAAGCTTGTGCAAGCTTTACGTAAGGCGCATGAATCATCACATGAAAGCATGGCTGGATAAATTCATGTGTCTGCTTGGTGATCGCTTCAACAACTTTGGGATGATTGTGCCCAACGTTCATAGAACCAATACCTGCGGCAAAGTCGATATAAATCTTACCCTCAACATCGGTTAAGGTCGCACCTTGTGCCTTTTTAATGCATAACTTGGTATTGTTACCAAGTGCCTGGGGAACTTCGCTTTCACGCAGCTGCCATAATGATTCGTTATTCATCATAACCTCGATTATGCATTGACATTAGTGCTTTCAAAGATTTTATCAGCAGAAGCTGCCACAAATCCTTGATAAAGTTTACCTGTGTGATCTGGGTAGCGTTTAGCAAATTCATAATAGCAGCATGGAATTTCCTTTTCGCCTTCAGTAAACTCAACCTTAATCATACCTGATTTAGTACTTGATTGCTCAAGCAAATCACGTGGTGTGCCTTTGACTTCACCCCCTGAGCTATTTAAATCAAAACCGTGATTTTTAAGGAAAGTATTGACTTCATGGACTTCGCTAAATTGATCTAATGCATTGATGAAAACGGTAAAGTGATTTGCTCTAAACCCAAAGACATAGAACCATGCCGCATATTCAGATTCAGTTAATAATTTTTGGTAAATCTCGTGACTTGGTTTGCCCCAAGAGTTGCCTGATAGCAATAGCTTTTGAGGATGATCAAGCAAGTCTTGTGGGATTTGATCAATGCATTCTTTAATGGTTTGTTGTGCAAATGGACTTAATTGTTCAAGCAACAATTGGCTGATAAACACTTTAGGCTGTGTTGGATCTTTTTGCTCATAGTGCTTAGCGTAAAGTTTTTTAGTTTCAAAATGATAATCACCATTTTCAAAATAGCCTTCAGCAATAAAAGGTTTGGCTAATACGTCAAGATTAATGCGCGGGTCATTAATCGTGCGTAGTGCAATATGGTCATTGATCACTTGTGCATTATGATCACAAAAAAGATCATAAATTTTCTGCACATGTGGATTGGCTTCAATATATTGCTGCCATAAGTTTTCTAAAATTGCGATCTGTGACATTATTATTCTCCTACTCTGTAAGTGAAAATTTGATTCCTTGTGCAAGGGGTAAGTCCTTGCTCCAATTCATGGTAACGGTTTGACGACGCATGTAGGCTTTCCATGCGTCAGATCCAGCTTCACGACCACCACCGGTGTGTTTCTCGCCACCAAAAGCGCCACCAATTTCAGCGCCCGATGTGCCAATATTGACATTAGCAATACCACAATCACTGCCGGCATATGATAAAAATTGCTCAGAATGATCAATACGTTGCGTGAAAATGGCAGATGATAGACCATGATCCACTTGATTATTGATTTTAATCGCATGCTCAATATCATCAAATGGCATCACAAATAAAATAGGGCAGAAGTTCTCTTGATTAACAATATCCCAATCAGGTTTAGCCTCGATGACTGTCGGCTCGACATAGTTGCCTGGCTTGTTAATTACATTGCCACCAAAAAGGACATTACCACCTAATTCTTTAGCGCGAGCAACTGCTTTTTGATAAATACCAACAAGGTTTTGATCAATCAAAGGTCCCATAAGGTTGTTAGTATCTAGTGGATCACCGACAGTGATTTGCTTATAAGCATTTTGTAGGCGTTTAATAACATCTTGATAGATGTTCTTGTGCACAAGTAAACGACGGAGTGAAGTACAGCGTTGACCCGCTGTCCCAACTGCACCAAAGACAACAGCAGGAATTGCTAATTTTAAATCAGCAGACTCATCAATAATTGCGGCATTGTTACCACCTAATTCAAGCAGTGATTTACCAAAGCGCTCAGCAACACGTGCACCAACCTCGCGTCCCACGGTAGTTGAACCTGTGAAAGACATCAGTGCTATGCGCTCATCAGCAACCAGTGCTTTAGAAACATCAACACTCTTTGAAACAACAGAAGTAAAAACATTTGGGAAGTTGTGTGCCTTGGTCACGCGATCACAAATCTCTTGAATTGCTAAGGCACAAAGAGGTGTTTTTGGCGATGGATTCCAAACAACTGTGTTACCGCAAATCGCGGCAATAAAGGCATTCCATGACCACACAGCAACAGGGAAGTTATAGGCTGAGATCACACCGACAACACCAAGCGGGTGCCATTGTTCAAACATACGATGATCTGGGCGCTCTGAATGCATTGATTTGCCATACAGCATGCGCGCTTGACCAACGGCAAAATCCGCCATATCGATCATCTCTTGAACTTCACCATCACCTTCTTGTTTGGATTTGCCCATCTCAAGGGATACCAAACTTCCTAACTGATCTTTATGCTTTCTTAGCTCTTCACCAATTAAACGTACCAGTTCCGCGCGTTGTGGTGCTGGGATCTTACGCCAATGAATGAAAGCATCTTGGGCCTCACTAATGGTTTGTTGTAAATGTGAAACACCTAAGCTTGGCACCTTAGCCAATAGTTCATTGTTGGCGGGGTTAAAGCTTTTAATATATTCACCGGTGTCGTGCTTGGCAGCGTATTGGCTTAGTTGTTCTGTGTAGCTTGTCATGCAAGTCATTATATTATGTTCTCCGATTTCGTTTATTAAATTTATTGGAGTTGCGCATTTTGCGATTTTTTAAAGACTACCCCGTCTGCTTCGCATCCACCCCTTCGCTAACGCATAGGTTTATAGGGATCTTTTCTATTCATTTAATTCTTCTCCTTGTAAAGTCT
>JAHDDB010000104.1:0-1939 GCA_020629575.1 Caedibacter sp.
AAACAGCATTATCCGGCTGTGTACCTTTCAAGAATGTCCAAAAGCTCTCATCCTTGCTTGATTTATCTGAGGAATCCTGTCCTTCATCATCAGAGCTATTTACTTTCTGCGCTGACTCAGGACCAATTGCCGCATTCGCTGATGATGCTGCTTTTGCAGGGCTCTCATTATTATTTGCAGCAAAACTCACACTTGCCAAAGCCAATAAGACCCACCCTAATAAATAGTTTCTCACCTTTAACCTCGTTTTAATAAGAAATCATTACAAAAGTAATTCATAAACAAATAAAAATAGGTGCGCATCATCGCAAAATATTGCTTTATAGTCAATGCACAAAAATACGTAATAATATTCCTATTGCCGTATTAAATCAACAAAATATTTATGCACTGACGAGCTTTGACATAACTCAGGATGAAAAGTTGCTGCGAGTATTTTATTTTTTCTAATTAAAACTGGCTTATCTAAATGATAAGACATGACATCGATTTCTTTATCATTAATCGCATTAATAATCGGTGCACGAATAAAAAAGGCTTCGACCTCTTCCTCTGTTGTGTCAAATTTAACGTTCAGAGGGAAAATACCACTTTCTAACTGTCGTCCATAACCATTGCGGATAACATCGACATCCAACACACCCATTTTTTGTAATAGAATCACACCAGCACATGTTGCTAAAACTGGAATCTCTTGCATGCGCTTAATCAATGGTTGCCACAGTTGATGTTTCTGCAGCAAATACGTCATTGTTGTGCTTTCACCACCGGGCAAAATCAGCGCATCAACTTTAGCTAAAGCAGCTTCTGTTTTAACTAAAATGCAGTTAACACCCAGTGATTCAATTTTTTTCTGGTGCGCATCATACGCACCTTGTAAGGCAAGTACCCCGATATTCATTACTAGCCTCTAACTGAAAACATCTCGTGTGGCAACAAATGATCACAGTTGATTCCAGTCATTGGCGCACCTAGATCTTCTGAGACTTTAGCAATCACATCTGGATCATTGAAATGTGTTACAGCACTTACAATGGCTTCAGCACGTTTTTTAGGATTATTCGATTTGAAAATACCCGAACCAACAAAGACAGTTTCAGCACCTAATTGCATCATCATTGCCGCATCAGCAGGTGTTGCAATACCTCCAGCTGAGAAATTAGGTACAGGCAATTTGCCATGCTCATGTACATATCTTACTAATTCGTAAGGTGCAGCTAGTTTTTTAGCAATTGCCATTAACTCACCACTATCTGCCATTTGTACTTCTTTGATCTGACGATTTAATGCACGCATTTGTTTTACTGCCTGAATCACATCACCCGTTCCTGCTTCACCCTTAGTACGGATCAAAGCAGCACCCTCACCGATTCGACGTAGTGCTTCACCTAAATTACTACAACCACAAACAAAAGGCACTTTAAAGGCATGCTTATCGATATGGTTTTCATCATCCGCAGGTGTTAATACTTCACTTTCATCAATAAAGTCAATGCCTAACGACTCTAAAATTTGCGCTTCAACAAAATGACCAATACGCACTTTTGCCATCACTGGAATACTCACGGCTGCCATAATCTCTTTGATCAGCTTTGGATCTGACATGCGTGCCACGCCACCGTCTTTACGAATATCAGCAGGAACGCGTTCAAGCGCCATCACTGCAACAGCACCCGCCTCTTCAGCGATTTTTGCCTGCTCTGCAGTTACAACGTCCATAATCACGCCACCTTTAAGCATCTCAGCCAAGCCAACGTTAATCTTCAATCTATCGTTCATGAGCCAATACTCCACTTTTATTTTGAGTTTACAATAAGGTTTATAAATACTGCATCGCGGTAAATTATTTAACGATACATAAAATACCCGCATACAATAGAGCAATTTTAATGCTGATACAATCGCTTAGATTCCAAATCTGCTTTTTTTGTTATTTTTC
>JAHDDB010000104.1:2039-8150 GCA_020629575.1 Caedibacter sp.
CCCATACCTCGATATGATTTATATGAACGCCCTTGGAATAATTCGACCTCACCAGGGGATTCTTCTGTTCCTGCAAACAATCCACCAACCATGACTACTGAAGCACCAGCAGCGACTGCTTTACAAATATCACCAGAGTAGCGAATACCACCATCGGCAATTACAGGCACGCCTAATGGTGCCATCACGGCAACCACATTAGAAATCGCCGTTAATTGCGGCACACCAACACCAGCAACCACTCGAGTTGTACAGATTGAGCCAGGACCAATACCCACTTTGACTCCATCAGCGCCTGCTTCAACTAGCGCTTTTGCCGCTTCCGCTGTCGCAATATTGCCACCGATCACTTGCACTTTTGGGAAATGCGTTTTTACCCATTTAACGCGATCAAGTACGCCTTGCGAATGACCGTGTGCTGTATCTACAACAATCACATCAACTCCGGCTTCAACCAATGCTTTGACGCGCGCCTCAGTATCTCCTGCTGTACCAACAGCTGCGCCAACTACCAAGCGCCCTAACTCATCTTTACAGGCATTGGGTTTATCAATTGATTTTTGAATGTCTTTTACTGTAATTAAACCAACAAGTTCATAGCTGTCATTGACAACCAATACTTTTTCAATGCGATACTGATGTAATAAACGTTGAATCTCGTCTTCTTGTGCACCTTCTTTAACTGTTACCAAACGCTCTTTTGGCGTCATAATACTTGAAATCGGTTGTGTTAAATCTTTGGCAAAACGAATATCACGCGAGGTTACCAAACCAACGAGTGCCTTACCCTCAACAACCGGCACACCCGAGAAATGATACTGCTCAGTAATTGCCAACAACTCACGTATCGTTGTTGCAGGTGAAGCGGTAATCGGATCAATGACCATACCATTTTCAAACTTCTTAACCTTGCGCACTTCAGCTGCTTGTGCTTTGATCGACATATTCTTATGAATAATACCCACGCCACCCTCTTGCGCCATAGCAATAGCTAAGCGTGATTCGGTTACGGTATCCATTGCAGCGGATACTAATGGCATCTTTAGTTTTATTTTACGCGTAAGATGCGTTTCTAATGAAACTTGATGTGGCAATACATTGGAATAACCAGGAGACAACAGCACATCATCAAAAGTGATGGCTTCTTCAGTGATACGTAACATAAATGACCTCGTAATTAAGTTTGGATAAATTTGGACTCGTCTTAATTACAGCGGCATTCTAGCAATATTTATAATGCTTTACTAGCATTGACATTTAATTTTTTATCGAATTTTCTAATCAGAAAAACAGGTTAAAATAAAACACAAATGAAAAAGGCTTTAGCCCCACGCTAAAGCCTTTTTCTAGGAACTTTACCCCAGAAGCTCCCTGCCCCTCACCTAAAGTTTCGATAGCCCCCGCTACAAACTTGGACTCAATACTATCGCTCAAAAATTTTATTGTAAAGTAAATTTTAGCTATTTTTACTTATTCAAGTAATTTTTATCTGAATATACGCTTATTCTACTGACAAACGACGAGATTCATTGCTATACTTGATAACGAAATTTGGGAGTCGAGAAACCATGTCAAACATAGTACAACAACTAAGTCATAATATTTTTAATCTCATGCGCAAGCATGATATCAAGTCAGTGAGTGAGCTCGCCAGAAGAGTAGGCTGTTCAGCAACGACAATTTATAACATCACCAGCCAAACCAATAAAAATCCATCCATTGAAACCATTAAGATGCTTGCCGATTTCTTTGAAGTCAGCATTGATGACTTTATCCGTCACAACCTTGTCGACAACGCAAGCACACTGCAAAAATCAAGTCGCCTATGTCCTGTTATTAGCAAAGCAAACTTAACGCAATTTATTACGAACCAATATCAAGACAATGACAGCAAAGTCACCGAAATTGCCAATAACCAACTATCAACAAGGGCCTTTGCCATTGAACTTGATCAGAATATCGCACCCTATCAAACTGGTAACGTTTTGATTTTTGATTACTTAAATCTGGAAGAGATCGCCTTTCCCAGTCTTTGTGTTATTCAAAGCAAAGGTAATTATACGATTCAAAACATTTATCAAATCGATGGCAGTTTATATCTAAAAATAAAGCAAGGCATTTTCAACAAAAAAGATATGCTGATACCGCTAGATGATGAGTATTCAGATACTGAAATCATTGCCGCTTTAGTTGAGGTTAAGCTTTATCACTAAACGCATTTACACAACGATCTGAGTCGATCTTAAAGCCAACAATGTTGGTGATTTTATCCACTTTTTTTACGTAATTGGTAGCATTTCTTAATTAACTCATGACTACTACAGCAGTGAAGCTGGTCTTTGATCTGTTTTATGTGTGTTTTAACTGTTTCATCACTAAGACTAAGTTCATTCGCAATCATTTTAGTATTAAAGCCCGAGGTCAATAACTCAAGAACCTGTGATTTTCTTGTAGACAGCTCATGCAACGGTAGCTCGGAACTATCAAAGTCTTCACTATCCAAACCAATTTCATGCCATGCTAACTTTTCTAACGACATCTTACTCCCCTGTTTTCAAATTATTTACTTTCCATTTGTCTTTAAGACCATAATCGCACTATAAAAGCACCTTTTAATGCTTATTCAAGTAAATGGAAAAGTCAACCAAGTAACTGCTAAAAATTTAATGAGCAACATTACTTCATAGATACCCACGGGCTAAGTCCGTGGTACTTGAGCGGCAGAGATGCTACATACATTCGTTATGCAGTTGGCATTTACATGTTGTGAAGCTACAAAAATTAAATACTCATTTAAATTTTTTATACTCATGCACCCACGAGAATTACCCGTTGACTTTTCCTTCAACCACATAGGAACGATGCATATCCCCCAAAATAGGGGATTTTGTTACATATTGATACATATTAAAATGTTTACACACATTAGGATTCATCTATAAGGGAAGGAGGATGTATGGAAAGTAGAATAAAACAGAGAGTAGCCATCCCAACGCGCTATGGAGATGTAGAGTTTTGCACTTTCAGCAATCTATCAAGTAATACCGAAGATTTTGCATTAATTTTTAATCATGCAGACTCTGAAGTTTGTCCGAAAGTTCGTGTTCATTCTGAGTGTATTACTGGAGACCTATTTGCTTCCAAAAAATGTGACTGTGGGGATCAGCTTAATGAAGCGTTAGAATTATTTTCATCAACAAGTGGCGTAATATTTTATTTGCGTCAAGAAGGTCGAGGGATTGGTTTATACAATAAAATTCATGCATATCAGCTACAAGTTGAAGGTATGGATACATATGAAGCCAATCAAGCGTTAAATTTTGACCATGATTCACGGAGTTATATTGCTGCTGTTGAAATGCTAAACGCATTAGGCATGAACAAAATTAAATTATACACAAACAATCCAGACAAAGTTAACCAACTGCATAACCATAATATTAATGTTGTTGATATCTGCAAAACAGGATGCTATCTCAAGCCTGAAAATATAGCGTATTTGCAAGCTAAAGTTGTCAAAACAAATCACAGATTAAGCATCGGTGAGGTTATATGATTGTGCACTCTAGTCCAATTAGTGATGTTGCCACCAAGGACAATTATGTTGCGACAGCAGGCTATGATAATAATTTAATTTTGTGGGAGGCAACTAGATCTAATGCCATTGCCTCTGCTTCGCATGACCATTTGGTTAATCAATGTACGTTTAGTCATAATGGTCAATTGTTACTTTCAAGTAGCAGTGACTATACGGTGCGACTCTGGTCTGTCCCTGAACTACATTGTTTAGCTATATTTTCATTCGCCCAAGACGATACAGAGGGTGTTGCATTTCATCCTTCTGATAAGTACCTTATTTTTACCTCAAGGGATCATAATATTTATTTTTGTGATATTGAAGGCAATCTTATCCATATACTTAAAGGACACAAACAAGATGTATTATCAGTGTCTTGGCTTAATGATGAAATTGCTATTAGTAGTAGCGATGATGGAACGATAAAAAGATGGTCACCATTTACAGGAGAATTACTTAGCTCAACAGACCTCAAGGGGGTAGAGACCGATACAATTGCAATTAAAGGTGACGAATGTATTTTTTCTGGCAACGATAAAGGAGAAATCCATATATTTGAAAATGATGAGATATCAGTGATTAAAGCACACAATGCTGGGATTAAACGATTATTATACTCTCAAGAATTTAGTCAGCTTATTAGCTTGAGCTATGATCGGTATGTAGCTATTTGGCAAGTTTCAAGTAATAACGATCTCGTTTTAATTAAGAAAATGCCCTACCCATATCAAATCTGGGCTAGATCTTGTGATTTTCAGAATGAAAATAGCTTGGTTGTGTCAACATTTGGATCAAGTTACGCTAAGTTAAATATCGAATCAGATAGCTGGGACTTAACTAATGTCATGCCTACCTCCGGTATTAATGCCATCTGTAAAAGCGATGATGATATTTTCAGCGTTGGTGATGCGGGAACTATAATCTGCAGGAGTGTTAATGGAAAAAAACATAAATATCCACTTTCAGATGTTCCAAGTTTGTGTAATTTTATCATCAAGGTTGATCAATTTTTATTAGTTGGGGGGCAAACTGGTACAGTTTATCAAGTAAGTGGTGAGGTCGTCACGAGCGTTTATCAACACCACTCGCCTATAAACTGTGCTATTAAATATGTAAACAATGAATGCACTTATGTTGCCATTGGTACCTATACAGGCGACATTGTCATCCTTAAGATAAATGGCGCGACATTGAATTTATACCAACTAATTCAAGCCCATGATAATGCAATAAAGTCGATCGCTACATCACAAAATTTTATTTATTCAGTAAGTGCAAACTGCAATGCTGCATTTCATTCAATATATGACTTTAATTGTGTGAAACGCTTAGAAGGCGCCCATGATAAAATCATTAATGGATGTACTTATTATCAAGACGATAAATTTGTCTCAGTAAGTAGAGACTTAACACTAAGATTAACTAGCCTTACTGAGCAAAGCATTATTAATACACCGCACAAGCACTCTATTAAATGTATCGCTATAAGCGATGATAAGAAATTTATTGCTACAGGTGGTTATTATGGTGATATTTATATATATCATTTAGACAGTGGCTTATGGCAATATTTTAGACCGTGTACCTCAGGGATATCATGCATGATCTACAATGCTGATCAAAAATGTTTTTTAGCTAGTAGCTATAATGGAAATATTTATGATGTAGAGTTAGAATCAATTAATTGTACGGCTGATCTGCTATGAAAGGTTATAAACTAGAGCAAGATTATATTTTTATGGATAGAGCAATTCAACTTGCTAAGCAAGGTTGCTATACCACAAGCCCTAATCCAATGGTTGGATGTGTTATTGTCCATGACGGACATATTATCTCGGAAGGAGCGCATTTACTATATGGAGGGAAACATGCTGAGAGACTGGCGCTTGAACATATTCCTGAAATAATTTTAGGGGAAACCAACATAAGCATGTACGTAACATTAGAGCCTTGTTGTCATTTTGGCAAAACTCCACCGTGCTGTGAGCAAATTGTTAAGTCTAAGATTACTGACGTAATCTATTTATTGCCAGATCCTAATCCTCTGATTGCTGGAAAAGGGATTGATTCACTAAAAAGCAAAGGGATAAGCATTAAGCAGTTGCAATCAGTAGAACTACAGAGGAAATATAGAGAATTAAACAAAGGTTATTTCCATAAGTTTGACTATAAACGCCCTTGGATAACGCTTAAACAAGCAATTACACTAGATGGAAAAATTGCTGACTATACAAATAATAGCAAGTGGATCAGTAGTGATCACTCAAGAGCAGACGTTCATCACATACGTGCAATGTCAGATGCTGTTCTTACTAGCATAAAAACAATAAAACAAGATGACTGTAAATTAACTGTCAGAGAGCTGCCAGAAAGTGTAAATATAGGATTGCATGAAATAAAGCAACCTATTTGTATTATTTTGGATTCATCTTTATCCATTTCTGAAATGGATAATATTTTTAAGGCTCACGAAAAAATAATTGTTTAATGCGAATCAAGGGTTGAATAATAATCAAAAATAAAGTTTACGAGTT
>JAHDDB010000105.1 GCA_020629575.1 Caedibacter sp.
TAGACGTATCTACAACAGATGTTTATATTTTAAGATGTTGCCATTGTCGCGATCTATCGCCAGATGTCAAGTGTGTTTTTTATGATCATGTTTGTAAAGAGTGTAAATACTTGCTCAAAGACATGCATCACTCCCTGAGCGAAGTCATAGGGGAACGTTAACTATCGAAGTCAACTGATCATTGTGAGCATCATCGTAGCATCGACACTATTGTTTATTGGAGGAGTTATTTTAAAGTTTTATTTATTTTAAATCTTATCCATTGATTTATAAAGGATTGAAGTGTGTCGAAAAGATAAATTCTGGCGGAGGGGAAGAGATTCGAACTCTCGATACGCGTTAACGTATACACGCTTTCCAGGCGTGCTCCTTCAACCACTCGGACACCCCTCCAGAAAATTAATTTGTTCAACCCGTGGTTGATTTGTTACTAAGCTTAATCAAAGCATGTGCATCCTAGCAAAGTAGATCCTAGAAAGCAAGGTGCTTGATATCTTAAAATATCAGGGTAAAGTCGGCGCAAATTAAGTTTTTTTGGTGCTTATATTGTTATTCCAATATGTATTAGCATTTCATTGCTATTAGCTTTCCTGATAAAAGAACCAAAATGCACAGAAATAAAAGCGGAATAATGCTAAGACGACTATACTCTAAGCGGTAAAATGTCTGTATAGCATGTAAAGAGAAAAGAAATGGCAAGGATAAATAGCATTAGAAGTATTAAAAGTAAAAGCATTATATTCATGATAGTGCTTTTGAACGCGTGTACAACAGCAAATAACATGCCAGATTCATCAAATTATTCAGGGGCGCAAAAACAGCAAACATACGCACAAAGAAATACAGATACTAACAAAGATGACGTTTTAACAAAACTGAATTTGCCACCAAGTTGTAGTTATGATAGAGCTTATAAATACTTAGTATTAAAGGGTGATGCGATTGATAGGATTGCTCATCGTATTGGTGTGTCATCTGGGTGCATTGTGCAGATGAATAATCTTGAAGATAATGACTTATCTATTTCACAAGCGCTGCGACTGCCGAAGCAAGCGTTTATTAATACGATGCTTACTAAGATGTGTCCGATCAATCGACAGATTCTTAAAGATCGTGACTTTTTATTAGCACTAGAATCAAAGCCTGCGATTACATCTCAAGATAAAGTCCGTTTACGCAAGTTGGCAGATGTTTATGCGCTACAAGCTTATGAAAAGGATGATAGCAGTTTGATTAACCATCTTTTGTTAAGAGTGAATATTATTCCTGAAAGCTTGACTTTGGCGCAGGCAATTGTTGAGAGTAATTGGGGTGGTTCGCGTTTTGCAGTGCATGGCAAAAATTATTTCGGCTTGCATTGTTTTTCACAAGGTTGTGGTATTGCACCTAAATACCCAACACCAGGAGTGATTGATGAAGTCAGTGAGTTTACTGATGTGAGTGCAGGTATTACCGATTACTATCGAGTGCTTAATACTCTGGCGCCTTATGCTGAGTTTAGAGAGCAAAGAGCACAGTTAATTATGTTGAACGGCTATGATTTAGCAGATTATTTGCAGTCTTATTCAGGTTTGAAAGGTGACGAATATGCGACGATTCTAAAGACTGTGATGCGTCACAATCATCTTGGGCAATATGATGGTTTATGTGAAAAAATCTAGGTGCTTTTAGGTGTTTTGATGATCTCTTTGTATTAAAAAGTAAAAATTTATGTTTTTTATTGTTTAGCTTGTGCTAATAATAGCTATACTCTTTCTACGTAACTTTTAATGATTTCAATTATTCGAGATTTGAGATCTTTTATAGCGTCTTAAATGCTGTTGAAATTACAATAAAACAAACAAGGTCAGTAATAAAAAATGAAAAATAGTAGTTTCAAAATTTGTGATGCTAGTGTTCACCCAGGAGAGAAAGCAACATTAGCATTGCCTTTGCCTGAGCAATATTCATGCTCACCAATGTATATGCCAATTAAAGTCATTAATGGCAGGCAAAGTGGACGCAAACTTTTGGTGTTTGCGATGATTGATGGTAATGAGTTTAATGGATTAGAAATCGCTAATCAGTTATATGATGATATCTCTGCTGATGAGTTGCATGGAACATTGGTTGCTATTCCGGTTTTGAATGTTTATGGTTTGTCGCATTTCCCCAAGCCAACACCAAGTGGTGTGAGACTAAGCGCGTGCTTTCCAGGCGATGAGCATGGCAGTTTTGGAGAGCGTATTGCACATATCTTTACTCAAGAAATATTGACACAGATTGATTGCTGTATTGAGTTAAACACAGGCTCGTTGAATCATGAAATTTTGCCACAAGTGTATTGCAACTTTGACAATGTTGAGGCGAAGAAATTAGCCAGAGCCTTCCAAGCACCGGTTATCACTGAGGTTGAGACTAATCAAAGCGGTATTCGCATCACAGCAGAGAGTTTGAATATTCCTTTATTGGTATATGAAGCAGGTGAGGCACAACGTTTTGATCAAGCTGCGATTCAAGTTGGTTTAGATGGTATTAAAAATGTGATGTGCAAACTTAGAATGCTCAGTGGTGAGGTCGATGATAATGTAACACCTGTATTTTCAAAAGATGATGATTGGCTTATTTCATCATCATCAGGTGTTTTGCACAGTGAAGTAGCACTGGGTGAATCGATCAAAAAAGGTGATAAAATTGGGCGTCTGACAGATCCATTTAGCAATGAAAATGCAACAGTAATTAAATCAGATCTTGATGGGGTGATTGTTGGAATTAACCGCTCACCACTAATTCAAGAGGGAGTTTCTATCTTTAAGGTGGCGTCATTTATTGATAATCAAAGAGCGGAGGAGATTCTAGAAGAATGGGAGGAAGAGCACAAACCTGAGGTTGACGAATAAAATGAGTCAAAATCAAAAAATGAGTTTTATCGGCACGATCATTTGGTTGGTCTGTGCATTATTTTTCATGTATGAGTTTTTACTTAGAACGATTCTAGGTACATTTGAACACCCCATTATTCAGGATCTGAATTTAAACCTTGTGACATTTGCCATCCTAAGCTCAACAGCCTATCAGTTAGTTTATGGCATTATGCAAATTCCAGTAGGTATTATTACTGATCGTTTAGGTTTAAAAAAGACCTTATTCGTTGCCGTATTTTTCTGTGCATTGGCAGTTACTGGCTTTGGCATGAGCTTTGGCTTTGATAGTGCTTTTGTTTTTAGGGTATTAATGGGACTTGGCTCATCTTTCGGCTTTATCTGTTTGTTAGTGGCTGTTTATGACTGGATGCCACGCAAACATATTGCATTGTTTATTGGCTTATCTCAATTCATAGGTACAATGGGACCAATGTTGGCAGCAGGTCCTCTAAATAGCTTATCATCACATGCTGAGTTGCCATGGCGTTATATTTTTTATGCGTTAGGTGCGATTGGTGTTGTGATTGCGGTTATTGTTCTTCTTGTTGTTCGCAATAATACGGATTACACGGGAAGTTTTCGTATTTTAAAGCGCCAAGAGCGCTTGCAAGTTAATCTTTGGCAGCTAGTACGTCAACGTCAGGTTTGGTATATTGCCTGTTATTCAGCTTGCGTTTATTTTGCCATAGAATATTTCTCTGAAAATAGTGGTAAAGCGTTTTTAATGTTGCATGGTTTTAGCTCCGATGTATCATCTTATATGTTAACGCTGTCATGGTTAGGTTATGCCATTGGCTGCCCACTTTTAGGCTTTATCTCAGATCGCACCAGTAAGCGCAAGCGTATGATGATGTTTGCCGCGATTATTTGTATTTTGTCGGTGCTATGCATTACCTATTTTCCGGTCAATATTATCGTTATTAGTATTGCCTTTTTTGGTCTTGGTATTGGTGTTAGTGGTCAGAGTATTGGCTTTGCAATTATGGCGGAGCAATGCAATAACAATTATCTGGCAGCAGGCTTGGGTCTTAATAATGCCATGATTATGCTTTTAACCTCTTTGATGGCGCCTTTGATTGGTGGTGTACTTGCCTATTTATCAAAAGGACAAGCTTTAAGTATTACTAATTATCAGCATGGCTTTTTATTAATTCTTGCTGTGATAGCTATTGGCGTCTTAATTAGTATTTTCTTGATTAAAGAGACATTTTGTAAGTCAACCAAAGAGACGACCAAGTTGACTGTAACCACATTGAAAACAGTAGAGTAAATCAATGACGACGGTGAAAGTGGCATTAAAACGATCTTTCATTCAGCTTGTCGTCATCATTTTATTGTTTAGCTTTTGTTTTTTTATTATTTTTGAGCTCTTACATGCAGCACTTTTTTATAGCGCGCTTATGCTATGGATTATTGCCCTTGTTGGCATGTTATTAAATTATTTATCGGCTAGACAATTAAACGCAATTGTTTTAACTGAAACTGCGCATACGCGTAAGATTAACTTACATTATGGTAATGATTGGTATAATGATGTGACGATTCGCCGTAGCATTATGATTGCAGGCACGTTATATTTAGAATGCCAATGTGCACAGAAGAAGCGTTTAAAGCTGTGGCTATTTAGGGATCGGTTTAAAAGTAGCAAGGAGCGTTATCAATTGATCAGGTTTTTAGTATTGCATGGTGATAAATAAAATATATTAAAAATAAAAATATAATATATTTCTCATGAGGAAGAGGTGAAGATAAGATTGAAAGTATAAACATTTTCAACAAGTTGCATAACCACGATAAGGAGAGTTCAAAATGGACAAAAAATATTTAACAACCAATAATGGCGCACCGGTGCCCAATGATAATACCAGTATCAGTGCTGGTGAGCGTGGCTCGTTAACCTTTGATAATTTCAGGTTATTTGAGAAGCTTGCGCATTTTAATCGTGAGCGTATTCCTGAGCGTGTTGTGCATGCGCGTGGCTCTGGCGCCTATGGTGTATTTACTTTGAAAGAAGATTTATCACATTTAAGCATTGCTGATTTCTTGCAAGGCGAAGGGAAACAAACAGATGTATTTATCCGCTTCTCCACGGTAGGAGGCGGTCAGGATTCAAGTGATTATGCGCGTGATCCAAGAGGTACTGCAATTAAGTTTTATACTAAGCAAGGCAATTATGATATTGTCGGCAATAATACACCGATATTCTTCCTAAGAGACCCGAGTAAATTTCCAGATTTTATCCATTCACAAAAGAAAAACCCGCAAACCAACTTGCCAGACCCTGCAGCGATGTATGAATTCTGGGCCAAGAATCCTCAGTCATTGCATCAAATGACCATTTTAATGTCTGATCGCGGTATTCCTAAGAGCTATCGCCATATGCATATGTTTGGTTCACATACCTTAAGTTTGTATAATGCTAAAGGTCAACGTTTTTGGGTCAAATGGCATTTTAAAACTCAGCAAGGTATAGAGAATCTAACGGATGAAGAAGCCGCTAAAATGTCTGGTTTTGGTGCGCAGAAAGATCTTTTTGATGCTATTTCCAGGGGAGATTTTCCAAAGTGGGATGTCAAGATTCAGGTAATGACAGAACAAGAGGCACAACATTATCATATTAATCCATTTGATTTAACCAAAGTCTGGCCACATGCTGATTTCCCATTGCAGCAGATCGGTGTGCTTGAGTTAAATCGCAATGTTGACAATTACTTTGCTGAAGTTGAGCAATCAACTTTTGCGCCAAGCAACCTCATACCTGGCACAGGTGCCTCTCCTGATAAAATGCTGCAAGCAAGGCTGCTTGCCTATCAAGATGCGCACCGTTATCGAGTTGGTGTTAACGCGCATCACCTACCAGTTAACGCGCCAAAATGCCCAATGCATAATTATCAACGTGATGGTGCGATGGCAGGCACTGGTTTAGATATCTCGCAAAGTAGTGATGTGAACTTTTATCCAAACCAGCAAAGTAGCGCACCAACTGAAGCACTTCAATATCAAGAACCACCATTAAGAGCATCTGGTGATATTGATTATTATGATGCACAAGCTGAGGATAACTACTCACAAGCAGGGGATTTGTTTCAGTTAATGAATGAATCACAAAAGCAGCAGTTAGCAAATAATATTGCCGGCGGGTTAGTGCATGCGACAAAGGAAGTGCAAGCCATCATGCTTGAGCAATTTAATCAAGCACATCCTGAATATAAGAAGTATGTAGAGGAGGCACTCATGCAGCAATGAAGTTTTAAATATAAAATTAATCTTAATCGTAATCATGGAGGACTTTAGCATGAAAATATTAAATACATTAGGTATGGTGTTAGCACTATTAGGCGTAATTATTTCTTCAGGTATGGCACAATCAGATGCAATGAATACTACAAGTCAAGCAGCGGCAATTAATGGACAACAAAAAATCACTATTAAGATGTATAGTACTACAGCTAAGCATACTTATGTGGGGACGGTAACGGTTAGTGCATATGACAATGGTTTGTTGTTTACTCCTAAGCTTCATGGCTTGGTCGCATCGACAGCGCATGGCTTTCATATCCATCAAAACCCTAGCTGTGATAATGGTGGTATGGCAGCCGGTGGGCATTGGGATCCTAGTAAAACAGGGAGTCACCAAGGCCCTTATGGTGATGGGCATCTGGGTGATCTGCCAATATTATATGTTGATAAAGAAGGTGATGCCAACTCCCCTGTGTTTGCACCTAGGATACATAACTTAAATGAAATTAAAGGGCATAGCTTAATGATTCACGCAGGAGGAGATAATTATTCAGATCATCCAGAGGCACTTGGCGGTGGAGGAGCAAGAATGTGGTGTGGTGTTATTCAATAAAACTCAAGCATTTTAGTCGCTAGTCGTTCAATTGGTATTCATCCGTTATCAATCGTATGCTTTAGCGTTTGAACCTACTTCCCAATACAAAAACTACTAAATATCTCACCTAATAGATCATCGGTGCTAAACTCACCTGTAATCGATGAAAGTTGTTTCTGGGCAAGATTTAATTCTTCAGCTAATAGCTCACCATCTTTATGCATCAGGTGACTAAATGCCATCTCTAGGTGATCCTGTGCTTTAGTTAAGGCATTAATATGACGTTCTCTTGCAGTAAATACGCCTTCAGTGGTTTGCTCATAGCCAATGGCTTTAAGCAGATAATCGCGTAATTTATTGATGCCAATATCATGCTTGGCAGAGATATATAGGTGATTGTCATGATTATCGCTGTTGTGATCAGTTAGATCGACTTTATTGTAGATATAAGTAATCGGGATGTGTGATGGAATATGGGTGAAAAACTCAGGGGCAAGCTCGGTGATTTTTTTATCTTTGGTGTCGTTAATATCAGCGACTAATAGAATATGATCTGCTTTTTTAATTGCCTCTAGCGCGCGTCTTACACCTTCGGTTTCAATCACATCATTGCTGACTCTGAGTCCTGCAGTATCGATAATATGCACAGGAATGCCATTGATTTGGATATATTCGCGTAAGGTATCACGCGTTGTACCCTCGATGTCAGTAACGATTGCACTTTCTTTTCCTGCTAAAGCATTTAATAAACTTGATTTACCCGCATTGGGCTTGCCAGCGATAACGATCTCAACACCTTCGCGTAATAGTGCACCTTGTTTGGAGTTGTATAGTACTGAGTCAACATTATGCTGTACTTGTAGTAATTGCGTTTTGATATGTTCATCAGCCAAAAAGTCGATTTCTTCTTCGGGAAAGTCAATTGCCGCTTCAACAT
The DNA here is from genome assembly GCA_020629575.1 of Caedibacter sp. GTDB lineage: Bacteria > Pseudomonadota > Gammaproteobacteria > Francisellales > Francisellaceae > Caedibacter. The sequence goes on from JAHDDB010000105.1 coordinate 7,676, forward strand.
GAATGCGTAGCTGAATTAAGGACTCAACTAAAGTATCAATATGCTGAGAGAACCCCCCTTGCAATGAACGCATGGCTGATTTAGCAGCTTGTTCAGATGACGCATCAATCATATCGGCAATGGCTTCAGCTTGGGCTAAATCAATTTTGTCATTAAGGTAAGCACGTTCGGTAAACTCGCCAGGTTTGGCAAGGCGAGCACCGTGTTCAATAGTGGTTTGTAAAATAAGGTTTAATACCACTGGACCGCCATGAGCTTGTAGTTCAACAACGTCCTCGCCAGTATAGGAATGAGGCGCTTTGAAATACAATGCAATGCCTTGATCTAATGTTTCATTATTTGCATCTTTAAATGGCAGAAAATGGGCATGTCTCGCCTTAAGAGGTGTTTGCGTAATCTTGTGCGCAATGGCATAGGCGTCTTTGCCGGAAATGCGAATAAT
>JAHDDB010000106.1 GCA_020629575.1 Caedibacter sp.
TTAAAACCCACTTACAAAAAGATCCCTATAAACCTATGCTTGAAAAGAGGGGAATCTGGCGACGATGATTTTAATTCCCCTCTTTGCAAGAGGGGTGCCGAGCTTGCGAGGCGGGGTGTTGGCAAAATAAAGCACATTAAGTCAATAGCTTAAGATTAAGCAAGCATAAAAAACAAATTACTCAATGCAATCATTAATACTGTTAATATGGCAAAGCCGACATTGACAGTATGTGCCCATTTGATGTGTTTCTCGCAAAGATAATAATTAAGTACAACAGTAATAAGCGTGATAACCATAAATATCAGCACAGTTAATTGAATCTTATCAATCAGGTTAATTGTATTGGCGGGAGGCAGTATCGAATCAGTGGAAATCTTGCTACCAACTACGGCAAAAATCGCAGCGGAGTTTAGTGCTAGACGACTTTTGATATCTTTAATTGGGATAAAGAACATGCCAAGAATTAATATGCAGGCAAGATATAACATGCCAAAGATATGGATAAACATGCGAATGTTAGTGTGTGTCATCTCAACTGAGTAAATCGCTCTGGCATAAGCGGTGTTACTTGAATTATTTGGATTGCCAAAATTTGTATCATAGTGATGGATATAAGTTTGCCAGTTATCAGTGCTTAACGTCCAACCGCTTAAAGGCATCTCATGATCGACATCAGAGTTAACTTCATCAGTTTTAAATATGACAGTATGTGCATTAAAATCAGCATCTTCAATAATGATGGATAACGGTTTCGTGCTAAAAGGGAAGTTCTCAAAACTCCAGTCTTGGGATAAAGTGGCACGGATTTTATATTGTTTAAGTGTTTTATTATCCACAAGTTGTTGAGTACTTTTATAAAGAACAGAGAATTTTTCAGCATTGATGATGTCAAACTCGTTATTCTCAATGATCAGCTGATCAGGATAAATAAACCACAACCAAAAAATCGCAGAAACAGTTTTTTTCTGCAGATTGATATCATAAATATGCGTGATGTAAGCGCCAACTGTAACCTCTGCCGGTGATTTTGGTGCTTTGTTGTTAGCAAAACTAGTTTGTGTATACAACATAAAACTAAAAAGAACTATCAAGAACCTTGCCATATTTGATCCATCAAATTTCCATACGTGACAAAAGTATAGTTGAAATATTTGGAAACATAAGAAACATGATATTTGCAGGTGTATTAATTATGCGCGTAATCCGCTGGAGATTTTAAGAGTAGGTTAGCCTCTTTTAATGCAAAAGATATGGGGAGTAAAGTGACACCATCTAATGTCTGCTTTTCATCGCCGCCGTAGATTAGATAGCAGCTTGCCATTGGGTAGTCATCTTTAAAAGTCATCAGCCCTTTGAGGTCTTTGCGACTAATTTTCTTTTTGCGTTTAACTTCAATGGCGATTAAACCATACTCACCATATAAGATAAAATCCACTTCTTGTTGCGTGCGTGTTCGCCAATAATAAAACTGATATCCTAGATTATAATAGTCATTGCATGCCCTAAGCTCCTGCAAACAAAGCGTCTCAAGTGCGGCGCCATCAATTTCTTCTGGTGAATCAAGTACACCAATAGGGCGTATTGTTCTATATACGCCGACATCAAAAAAATAAAATTTAGGCGCCATGACAACATCGCGCTTAGCCCGCTTGGTAAAAACAGGTAAACGAGCGGAGATCAGGAGATCTTCTAAAATAGTAAAAAAATTTTCGATCGTATGTCTTGAGCTGCCAATTTCTCTGGCGATTTCGGTATAGTTGAGTGTTTCCCCTTGTGAGAAACTCGCTGTTTCTAAAAAACGTGCAAATAATGCAATATTTCGCGTTAAGCTCTCATGCAATACTTCCTCTTTAAGGTAAGTTGCTACATAGCTTTTTAAATATTCGCTGGGTTGAGATGTAAGTAATGCCGTTGGTAAATGACCTGTGTGTAAAGACTTGGCAATATCAAAATGATTAGCTTGTTCAATGGCAGTAACTGGATGCATATGTTTGATCAGTGCGCGACCTGCAAGTAGGTTAACTCCACTTCGTTTGAGTTTGCGTGCGCTAGAACCAGTTAAAATAAATCGTAATTTACGTCCTTCAATGAGACGATGCACTTCATCCAATAAGGCAGGGATTTTTTGGATTTCATCAATAATGATCCATTTGTTATAACCCTCTGGGATGTTGGCATCCAAACGGGTGGCATCACCTAGAAGATAGGTGTACGTATCTTCTTTTAGTAGATCAAAATAAAGACTTTCTTTAAAGTGATATCTCAGCCAAGATGTCTTGCCAGTACCTCTTGGACCAAATAAAAAGTAGCTTTGTTGCGAATTGGGGTCAATATTTAACAGTCGCTTAAACATAAAAAATCGCAATTGGTAGTTAATGATATCTATTTTGTATGAAAATCGAGATTACCGAAAGCGATTTTTGATATTTTGTTATGCCAATTAGTAGTGGCAAGTAACAATAATCACATTTCATAAAATAATATTCGCTGAATTTGGGCGTTATTTCTGATATGATCGATGGCGATTTGAGTAGCTAAAAGTGAGATTTTATGAAGATTGCAATTTTTGGTACGGGCTATGTCGGACTCGTCACAGGAACTTGTTTTGCGGCAATGGGTAATCATGTTTGCTGTGTTGATATCGATCAAACCAAAGTCGATAACCTAAAAAAAGGTATTTCACCGATTTATGAACCTGGCTTGGATGAGCTGATTAAGCGTAATGTGACCAAAGGGCGCCTGCGATTTACTACCGAAGCAAAGACAGCAATTGATGAAGCGCAAGTCATCTTTATTGCAGTAGGGACGCCACCTGACGAGGATGGATCTGCTGATTTACAATATGTATTGCAAGTGGCTAAAACCGTTGCCAGTGACATGAATGAGTATAAGGTCATTGTTAATAAATCAACGGTGCCAGTCGGTACTGAGTATAAAGTAACCGAAGCAATCTCTAATGTGTTAAATGCCCGTGGTGTAAAACTTGATTTTGATGTGGTATCTAACCCTGAATTCCTTAAAGAGGGTGATGCGATTAGTGACTGTATGCATCCAGATCGTATTGTGGTCGGGGCGAACTCCGAGCGCGCGGCAGATGTTATGCGTGAGCTTTATGCACCATTTGATCCCAATCAAAATCGCTTGATGATCATGGATGTACGCTCTGCTGAGATGACTAAGTATGTTGCCAATGCAATGCTTGCAACGAAAATCAGCTTTATGAATGAGATGAGTCAGATTGCTGAGCGTGTTGGTGCAGATATCGAGAAAGTGCGTATTGGTATTGGTGCTGATCGACGTATTGGTTATCATTTTATTTACGCAGGCTGTGGTTATGGTGGCTCATGTTTCCCCAAGGATGTACGCGCGCTTGGACAAACTTCACGTGAATATGGTTATAGCGCACGCATTTTAAATGCGGTGCATGATGTTAATGATGCGCAAAAAGAAGTCCTGTTTACGAAGTTTAATGATTATTTTAACGGTGAAATTGAAGGCAAAACAGTGGCTGTATGGGGGCTTGCATTTAAACCAAATACTGATGATATTCGTGAGGCATCAGCGCGCGTGTTGATTGAAACACTGTGGCAACATGGCGTTAAAGTCAAAGCCTATGACCCTGAAGCAATGGAAAACTTTGCACAAACTTATGGTCAACGTGACGACTATGAACTTGTTGATGAAGCGTATAATGCTTTACATAATGCTGATGCTTTATTTGTAGTTACAGAGTGGCAGAGCTTTAGAAGTCCAGATTTTAGTAAGATTAAAGCGCGATTAAATACCCCTATTATTTTTGATGGGCGTAATTTGTATGATAAGCCACGGATGAAAGACTTAGGATTTAACTATATCTCTATTGGACGATGATAAAGACTTCTTTGATATAGAATACAGCAAAATAATTTACGAGTAACATATAAGTTTAAATAATATTCTTTTTGTGGATAAAATAAAAAACTGTCCTATAGTTAACTGTGTAATGTTAAGTTATCTTGGTGGGATCAGTTATGAACAGTTATAGAATGAGCTCGTTGGCATGTATTGCCACTTTTTGTTTACCGTTATCTTCTCTTGCGATTGAATTGCAGGTTCGTTATTGTGATACAGCACGTAAGAGTGAAGTCATCACTGTTGAGTATATAGATAATGAAGGCATTTCAGATCAGCGATTTATTGATCACTTTGGTGTACCATTAGCGCACTTTAAAGCAGCGAATAACTATCGCAATATGCATGATGATGTTTGCTCAGCATTACCCAAAAATACCAAATCCTATGTGATGGGTGACACACAAACTATTCATATTGATCGCTTGCCATTTCAGGTTGAGTCTGTCATTCCTGAAGTCTTGACTGATATACAAAAGGAGTTTTTGCAAGCTGAGAATGTTCGACAATGGTCGCAGCAATGGAATATGCATAATCATATTGGTGTAGGAGTGGCTGCGGAAGGTGCATGGGCACAATTAAGGTTTACAGGACTTAATAAAACTTATGTTGCAGTGATTGATTCAGGTGTTACCAAATTTATGCCTGAAGATTTACAAGGACGTTTGGAAATGTCACAGCCTTATTATTTTTATGTTAATGATCAAGATAAAGTGGATGTGATTGCTTCAGTGATTGATACCGACTTAATGCAAGGCCCTCATGGCACAGCAGTAGCAGGTGTTATTGCTGCGCAAGGCCCAAGAGTCACAGGCGTTGCCGGTGATGTCGATGAGATTATGGTGTTGCCAGTTAAAGTCTTTGGACATGCTGGAGGTGCAAAAACAGAAGCCATTACGATGGCAATGGAGTGGGCGGCGGGCATTTATAGTGAAGATATGGCAAGTATAGCTCAGCTTCAACCCAATCAAACGCCGGCAAAAGTGATTAATTTGAGTTTGGGGATCTCAAGAGTTGATAAAGATGGCTTGGCAGTTGCAACTGAAAATACTTGGAAAAATGAGGTGTTACCTTCTCTTTGCAGCACATATCGAGAGTCAATCAACAAAGTTAATGCTTTAGGTGTAACGGTTGTTATTTCTGCAGGAAACTATGGGCAACCTGTATGGAATAGCGCTCCAGCGGGTTGCCCTAATATCAATGCAATTGTGGTGGAAGCGACCAATAACAATGGCATAAAAGCAGACTATTCTAATTATGCAGTGAATGATTGGCCATTGCAGAGTCTGGTGCTTGCAGCCCCTGGTGGCGAAGATGCGGAGCTTGACTTAAGTAAAGGTGTTATCTCACCGGGGTTTTGTATGACTTCAACTTTAGGTGTTGATTGCCGGTATTTTTACTTGGAAGGGACCTCTTTTTCTGCCCCTCATGTTGCCGGTATTGCAGCAATGATCTATGCGTTAAAGCCTGATGCAGATGTCAGCTATGTCAAAACAAAATTATCACAATCTACGTGGGGTAATAATGTGATTAATGCTCAAGAGGCAGTGCGCCAAACAGTTGTTGCGGAGCAAAGTAATGACGCGCAATCTGATGGTGCAGGTGGTGCCAATAGCACGGGTGTTGCAGTAGCTGCGGGAGCCGGAGCATTAGCGTCAGCATTAGCGCTTATTTTGTTTATGTGAGTGTTGATAACTCACGGCAGTTCTGTAAGATATCATGATAATTAACAACTCTATTGCTGATTATCATGAATTTAACACGAATATTAGATTTAACTACCCTTTTAACAAAAAAGTCATTTTTTTTATTTGGTCCACGCGCAACCGGTAAATCAACACTGATTCGACAGCAACTTGCTGATAAATATTTGGTGATTAACTTGTTAAGAAATGAATATTACATGGAACTTAGCCAATCACCACAATCGTTAGAGGCTATGATCAATAGTGCAAAAGACCAAACAATTGTCATTATTGATGAAATTCAGCGTGTGCCAATGCTATTAAACGAGATACATCGGCTCATTGAAGAGCGCCAGATTCACTTTCTCTTAACAGGATCAAGTGCCCGCAGCCTCAAAAGAAAGCATACTAACTTACTAGCAGGGCGTGCGCGTAAGGCGGAGCTGTTTCCATTAGTGAGTGCTGAAATTCCTGAGTTTAATTTAAATCATTATTTGCATGTGGGGGGCTTGCCAATGGTTTATTTAAGCGATGAGTCTTATGAAGAACTATCAGCATATGTAAATACTTATATGAAAGATGAAATTCAAGCGGAGGCTTTGGTTAGAAATATTCCAGGGTTTAGCAACTTTCTAAAAATGTGTGCTCTAACAAATGGCAAGATGCTGAATTTTAGTAGTATTGCGAGTGATTGTGCATTGCCTGTTTCCACCGTCAGGGAGTATTACTATATCTTGGAGGATACTTTTTTGGGATTTATGTTGCCAGCATTTACCGCGACACAAAAGCGCAAAGCAATTAGCACGGCAAAGTTTTATTTCTTTGATTTGGGTGTTGCACATTATCTTGCGGGCATCAGACAAATTCCGATACACACCGAAGTCTATGGGAATGCGCTGGAGCATTTTATTGGGCTTGAAATTCGTGCTTACCTTTCATATCAACGCATTGATAAACCATTAAGCTATTGGCGCTCAACGAGCCAAATGGAAGTTGACTTTGTTATTGGTGATGAGGTAGCGATCGAAGTGAAAGCAACTGGGCGTATTCATGATAAACATTTCAAGGGCTTGCTGGCATTTAAAGAAGAGGGTATTGCCAATCGTTATATCCTTATTAGCCTTGACTCGATTCATAAAGTTTATGGTAATGGTATTGAAGCATTACCAGTGGAGATGTTTCTAAATCAATTGTGGCAAGGTGATATTATTTGCAGCTAAGACTAAATGTTCATTCACAAGTGCTCATCGTACCCTGAGCGCAAGTACGCTTGGGAAAATCACACTTCATAGAGGCTTCGACTTACGCTCAGCCAACGTTTACGCAATCAAAGTGAGCTAGAATATGCTCATAGTCTTATTTGCTAAAAAACAAAGTGATTACTCAAAGATGATACGTGGGCTTTTACCAAGAAATCGACCCACTTTAATCAATGTTTCTAGTGTAAAACCAGATTCACCTTTTAAAATTCGCTGTGTTTGCGAGGTGCTGGTGTCTAATCCTTTTTTTACATCATTAAATGTTAGATGATTTGTTTCAATATAATTATTCAGCTCATTAGCAATAGATTGCTTGAGTGATAGGTATTCATCTATGCGTTTGTCTGCCTCATCATTTATTTTGCTTATTTGTTTTTTGGTCAGTCTTTCTGTCATTATTTGATCTATAGTCTTCATAAATTCACCTTACCTTTCTTGATTTGTCTAGCTTGCTTATCTGCTTTTTTAATATCTTGTTTTTGAGTTCCTTTATTACCTCCAAGTAAGCCAACATAAATTTTATTGTTGTGGTACATGTAATAAAGACGATTTCCAAAACGCCTACAACGCAGCTCTTTTATTTTTTCTTTGGTACCTGTTAACGACTTCGTAAATGGCTGCTGTAATTCATATCCTAGCTTTCTAAGCATACGAATTAAAATAAGCATTTCATTCTGCTGATCTATGGGCAAATTAAAAAGCCATTTCTCAGCATCATCCAGTAAAATTAATTCGTACACTTCAAATAAGCCTTGTATTTATGTTTTTACAAAAATACCCTAAAAAGGGTGGTTTATCAAGGTGCAGTCTTCATCGACGTCATAAAAAAAGCTTCATATGTTATAAGTTTAAACAATCGCCTTTTTATGGATGAAATTAATATATTTAACTATAGTCAATGAAGTGATGTTAGATTGTTTTGATAATCCTAATCATTGGTTTTAGATGGTAAATAACGCACATGTAATGATTGAAGTCTCACAGTAGCTATTAACAATAACGCTATTATTTCTTCGACATTGCCCAAAGATAAATAGCCATCGGCTATAACGCTTATAATGTATAAAGTCTACACTTATGATTATTGATGTTTTATCTATTGTTTTGACTGACTTAAGGTTAGTAAGAATAGTGATTAACTGGAGTTACGCACTTTAGAAAAAACTATGATTTTATAAACACCTCGTCAGCCTCCGGCTGCCACCCCTCTTGTAAAGCATAGGTTTATAGGGATCTTTTCTATTCATTTAATTCTTCTCCTTGTAAAG
>JAHDDB010000107.1 GCA_020629575.1 Caedibacter sp.
CAGCACTTGTTGCGTCAACTGCCTTTTTAGCGCTATCAGCAGGTGTCTTTGCTGTTTCTGCTTTTGCTGCATCAAGCTTGGCTTTTGCTTTGGCTGCTTCGGCTTGTGCTGCTTCTTCATGGGCTTTCATTTTAGCTTCCATTTCTTTTTGGAAAGCTTGCATTGATTGCTCCATTTGCTCTTGGCTTAGTTTAGGCTTGCTACCTTCAATACCTGCCACAAAACCTTGTTGAAGATCATCAGTATTTAGGCTAACTTGTTGTTGCTTTAATTGTTCAGTCATGTTTTTGCCAATAGAATAACCAATGGTATAGCTTGCATCTGCTGCATTGTTTTGTGCTGTTGCAGCTGTGTTGGCTGGTTGAGCAGTAGCAGGTGCCGCTTTAGCTGCATCAGCAAAAGCGCCAGAGACTAATGCGCTGCCGGCTAAAAGTGATAATGCGATAGTGGTTAACTTCTTCATATTTACTCCATTTTTAATGATTAACGTGTTAAATCGAACCTCATTAGCTTAAACAGCACCTTAGCAAAGAACAAGCGTTTTACAGTGAAAAGCATTAAAAAGATCAAAAAACAATGACATTTTATATGCAGTTGCTAAACTAACGCACATTTAAAATCATGCTTATTTGCAACCGAATGCCAAGACGAATTAAGAAAAACTTTCCTAGCGGTGTATTCAATGCCACTATTTCCAACCTGTCACATGAAGGACGTGGAATTGCTAAAATTGACGGTAAAACAACTTTTATTCCATTTGCTTTAGAAGGTGAAGAGGTCGCGTTTGAATATACTTTATCAAAATCAAATTATGATGAAGGTAAACTGGTACAAGTTCTAAAGCCAAGTGCCAAACGAGTTGCTCCGCCATGTGAGTATTTTGAGATGTGTGGTGGTTGTTCTTTTCAACATGTCGCACCTGAGGCGCAGATTGCATTTAAAGAGGAAAAATTGCTGAATCATTTTAAGCACTTCGGGCAAGGTCTTGAGCCTCTTGAGCGTATAGCGCCTTTACGCTCAAGCTCACACGAGGGTTATCGTACTAAAGCACGATTAGGTGTGCGCTATGTGCACAAAAAAGGTAAAGTGCTTGTTGGCTTTAGGGAGCGTGATGGACGTTTTCTTGCTGATATTAATCACTGTGAAGTACTGCATCCGAGTGTGGGCAAAAATCTAACTTTGTTACAAGACTTAGTGTTTAGCTTGTCAAATTATAAAGAGATTCCACAAATTGAAGTGGCTGTAGATGATCAGGTAACTGCATTGATTATCCGTCACTTAAGTGCATTTACTGATGAGGATTTAGCTAAGTTAACTGAATTTGCTAAAGCGCAGCGGTTTTGGATATATTTGCAGGCTAAGGGACCTGATACGATAACACGCTTATACCCAGAGTTAACGCAAGAACCACAGACACTTTCCTATCATTTGACAGATTATGGTGTAACTATTTATTTTGAGCCAAATGACTTCACACAAGTTAATCATGATATTAATCGTAAAATGTTAAAACAGGCGATAGCGTTATTAGAAGTGTCAAATAATGATACCGTACTTGATTTGTTTTGTGGTTTGGGTAATTTTAGTTTGCCGTTGGCAACAAAAGCCAAATTTGTTGTGGGTGTCGAGGGCGATGAAGCAATGACGATGCGCGCTATGGAGAATGCTAAGCGCAATAGCATAGATAATGTTGCTTTTTATCCCGTGAATTTGTTTGAAGATATTTCAAAACATAAGTGGATTGTGGAAAATGAGTTTAATAAGTTATTATTGGATCCACCCAGAGCTGGTGCTGAGATGGTATGTAAACAAATTGAAAAAATTAACCCAGAGCGTATTGTCTATGTATCCTGCGATCCAGCAACGTTGGCGCGTGATGCTGGCATTTTAGTTAATGAAAAGGGTTATAAACTGCTTTCAGCGGGTGTAATGGATATGTTTCCACATACGACACATGTTGAGTCTATCGCTGTTTTTGAAAAATAAAAGCATAGCGATATATTGTATACGCCCCAAAAGCAGACGAAACAAATTTAAAGCTTTAGAATAGAGTGTAAAGAATAAAAAATAAAAAATAAAAGAAGGTGAGATTGTGGAGATTGAATCATTAGTCAATCAGCTGCTAAGTGATGAAACAAGTGAAGATCAGCAGTATCAAATCATTCAACAGATAGATGCTGAGCTATATGAAGAGCAAACACTTTTTGAATTAGCACGGACATTTCTAAGTTATAGTATTAGAATGGAAAATCCTTTTGCTGAAACAGTCGATATTGTTGGTACGGGTGGTGATGGTTGTCGAACCTTAAATTATTCAACACTAAGCGCATTAATGGTGCATGAGTTAGGTGCTAAGGTTGCCAAACATGGTAATCGTTCGGCAACGTCAAAGTGTGGTAGTTTTGATTTCTTGCAAAAACTTAATGTTGAAATTCCTGATAACCCAGAAACGGCATTGAGCTTGCTAAAAGAGCAAGGACTGGTATTTTTGTTTGCGCCATTTTTTCATCCGATTTTTGCCAAAGTGGTTAATGTGCGCCAGCGCTTTGCTAAAGAGGGTAAGCGTACCTTTTTTAATGTGTTGGGACCATTGTTAAATCCGATGCAGGTTAAAAGAATCGTTGCAGGAGTTTATGATGAACGCTTACTTAAGCCGTATCTTTATGCACTTAAAAACCTAGGTGTCACGTATGCCTATGTTGTATATGGTGATGGGATGGATGAGTTTTCAGTTTGTGGAGCCAATAAAGTGATTAAACTTGAGCATGATGAAGTCACTGAGTTTAGTTTGCATCCAGAGCAGCTTGGATTTGTGCGTGGCAGACTAGATTACTTAGAAGCAGGTGATTTGTATCAGAATTTGGCGGAATCAAAATCGTTATTAAATAATGAAATGTTAGGAGCTAAGCAAGATACACTGATATTAAATGCAGCTGCTGCTATGCATGTTGCTAATGGTTTTGCTGATACTTTATCAGTACAAGTTAAATTGATTAAAGATGCGCTATCACAAGGGAAGTTTGCACATTTAATTCCCTAGTTAATATCGTGATTTTATGAGTGAAGCTGAAATTAGTAAGTTGGCATTGCATAATAACTGGATTACGTTTTCTAAAATAATAATGATGATAAAAAGAGATCACCTTGCAGTACATAGATGATGAGAAGGGAGGGAGTATACTGCAAGGTAATTTCGTGGTCTCAAGGTTACGATCACAGGGCATACTGAAAGAGAAGGGAGAGAGAAAAAAGTTTGCTCTGTGATCGTGATCCCCTTGAGTGAAGTCAGTATCACAAGTCAATATTAAGATAAGCTTAAGATATTAAAATAATTTTAAAAAATTTATTCGTACTCAAAAAAAGCATATACCCATGACCTGTATTTGCTTTCTAGCGAGTGCTTTGCTAAAAGGTAATGTACTTAAGTTTTAAAAATACGTGATAGATTATGCGGACAATTAAAAAATATCTTGCGGTTCCTGTTGTTGTTTTGTTGGCTGCAGGCTTGAGTGTTGCAGACACTACTGCTAAAGCAAATGATCAGGCTAAAGTAGAAGATAATCTGGAGACACAAAGCTGCTCAGCAAAAACCAGTGATTGCAATTTTGGTAGCAACTGGGAGCTGTTTAAGCAAAATGTATCAGATACAGCAAGCTCAGGGACGCAAGTAGCTAAAGATGCTGCCAATAAGGCGAGTGATTATGCACAGCAAGGCTGGGATAAAACAAAATCAGCAACTGCTGAGGGATGGCAAAATACTAAAGATGCTAGCAATGATGCTTGGGAGAAAACTAAAAAATTAGCAGCTGAAGGCTGGCAAAACACCAAAGAGGCTGCACAAAAAGGCGCTGAAAAAATAGATAACTATTTTAATGCAAATGAAAATGATAAGAGTAAAGCTCAAGAGCCAACAAATTCAAAAAATCAAGCACAATCACAAGAAAATAATTGATAAAATTATGCTGAACTTGCTGGCAATTCATGCCTGTTGGCGCTATCTTTGAATTATTCAAAGTTGACTTACAAACCCCCACGATACTCGTGGCTATACAATGGAGGACTGCACTATGCAAATTCAAATTACAGGTCGTCATTTAGAAGTTACCCCTGCATTAAAGCAATATGTTGATGAAAAGTTGAGTAAGCTTGACAATCACTTTGATCATATTATTGCTGCACGTGTTATTTTGTCGGTTGAAAAAGGTAAGCAAATGGCTGAAGCCGTGATTAATGTGCCAGGGACTGAGTTTGTGGCTAAGTCAGATTCACAGGATATGTATGCAACTATTGATATGTTGCAAGATAAGCTGGATGCTCAAGTAAGAAAGCATAAGCAAAAACTAAAAGATCATCGTGCTGAGCGCCCTGAAGCCGAAGCATTAATGGCTGATGACGAAGTAGTAGATATTGATGAGGAACGTTGATAGAATAACGTACCACTTCGTTGAATAATTCATCATAAATCTTATGAACTTTTTGTCTTCATTTATTTCTCCGCAACGCGTTATTAATAAAGCATCATTGCAAAGTCAAAAGCGCGTTTTCGAAGTATTAAGCCAGTTATTAAAAGATGATGATATCAATATCACTGCTGATACGATTTATCAAAAGCTTTTCGAGCGTGAGCGCATTGGTAATACTGCTATTGGTAAAGAGGTTGCTGTGCCCCATTGTCGAATTGAAGGCTTAACGATGACACGTTTGGCTGTATTAACCTTGGAAGAGACCATTGAATATGGTGAGGAAGATCGTAAAGTGAGCATTGTCATTGCTGCAATCTTTCCGCAAAACGTCAATGATGTGCATATTAAGTTCATGGCCGAATTAGTGAAGTTTCTAAAGCAGGAAGGCGTGCTTGATAAAATCAAAGCGGCCAATTCAAATGAAGCACTTTATCAGCTCTTTTTAGGTAACACTTAATTCTCTACATAGATTTAAAAGAAGAGCCGATGAGATACTGGCATGCAAGCCTTGTAACAAATAACCTCGATACTGGATTATTAGTGATTGGCGCACCAAATATTGGTAAAACAGAGTTTTGTTATCACTTGATTAAGTATTTTGGCTTTTATTTAGTCGCTGATGATTTGGTGGGTATTACTCACATTAATAATGTATATCATGGCTCTTTATGTAACAATCAATACTTTGCGGTTATGCATCATAAAGAAAAAGACTTTATTCAAGTTGAAAAAGCAGTAGATCAATCGGTCATTAGCCATGTTGTCTACCTATATAGGCAAGTGAAAGACCCAAAGTATATTAACAAAGCGCAAACTTTAGCTTTACCTTTGATTGAAATTGATGTCTTTGATAAAGCTTGGCATGCGTGTGCTAAGCAGTTGCAAAATAGATTAGGGTAAATACAAAAGCTTTGGTAAACTGAGCAAATTATGATGAGTGGAAATGGTGTAAATTTCGTGAATAGTACATCCAAATCGGTTGTGCTTTTAGCTGGTGTTTCGGGTGCTGGCAAGTCAACGGTTTTGAGTATATTGGAAGACCAAGGTTTTTTCTGTATTGAAAATTTACCTTTATTTTTATTGGAAGAAACGCTTGCATATGTTTTGAATAATCCTCAATACAAGCAAAATATTGTTATTTCATTGGCTCCACACTCATTTTTAGCAAATGAAAGCTGTCATGTTAAACATTTGCAAGATAAGTATCATATGAATATTACTTATTGGTATATTGAGGCCAGTAGGAATGTACTGATCAAGCGTTATGATGAGACCCGTAGGCGTCATCCTTTCTCAGATAATAAAATGACCTTAGAGCATGCGATCGATGCGGAATTTACTGTTTTGGAAAGCTATGCGAGTATTGCAGACTATACGTTGGATACAACCAACTTAAGTTTGCAAGAACTCAGAGAAATAGTCTGTCAGAAACTCTTAAATCGGGACAAACTATCCACTCAGATTAAGGTTTTTTCATTTGGCTTTAAATACGGGATGCCGCAAAAGGCTGATTATCTTTTTGATGTTCGAAGCTTACCTAACCCCTATTGGGATAAACGTTTGCGTTTGCAAACGGGGCTTGATCTTGATGTGATTGAATATTTGCAAAAACAGCCGCAAGTGCTAGAAATGATAGGTGATATCAGCAAGTTTGTTTTGAAGTGGTGTGAATTACAGCAGCAGCAAGGCAAAAGCTATATTGATATCGCCATTGGTTGCACAGGTGGACAACATCGATCAGTATATGTTGTTGAGCAGGTGGCAGAGCAATTAAAAACAGACTTTAATAATGTGATTGTAGGTCATAGGGAGTTAAAAGGATGATTGGAATTGTACTGATTACACATGGGCGCATTGGCCAATCAATGCTTGAAGTAGCGACGCGTCTGGTTGAGATCCAGAAAGACTATATTCAGGTGGTCTCATCCTGCTCATATGATCAGCCAGAATTATTACTGCGTGTTGAGAATGCATTTAAAAGCATGCCTGATTGTGATGGCTTCTTGGTGTTAACAGATCTTTTTGGCGCAACGCCAACAAATGTGACACAATCATTTATGCGTGGTTATCATCTGGCAGTTATTACAGGGCTTAATATGCCAATGCTTTTAAAAGCATTGACATATCATAAGCAGGCGCTATCTTTGGATGAGCTTGCAGAAAGGGTTTATGATGCATCAAAGGCGTGCATCGTATTAGAAGAAGGTGATAAGTGAAAGAAACGCAAATGAAAGAGATCGATTTAGTATTGATTAATCAATTAGGACTACATGCACGAGCTGCTTCTAAGTTGGTTAATTTAGCCCTTCGTTTTGGTAGTGAAATTGAGGTAGAAGTTGTGAAAACCGGTGTTAAGGCGAACTGCAAAAGTATTATGGGATTAATGATGCTTGGAGCAAGTTGTGGCACATCTATTCGTTTAAGTGCAGAAGGCGATGATCAGGAAGAAGCATTAGATGCCATCAGAGTCCTTATTCAGGATCGATTTGGTGAAGAAAGTTGAAAATTAATAGAAATCTTAAGCTTGACTTAAGTTTACATTTTTAGAATGACTCATATCATTGAGTTTTATAAACCTAGACAAAAGAGGAACAAGTCATGGCAAATCAGTACACAGGAAGTTTTGAACACATTATTCAGCAGAAATATAACTGTAGCGCACGAGAAGTTTTAGAACGTTGCGCTGATGAGGGGATGACCTATCAGGATGCTGAAAAAATGCTTGGTTTTAAGCATGGTACGATTCGTAAATGGGCAAACCGCTTTGATATTAAGTTAAAATCTGGCGTCGTTGAGAAAACAGTTAAGCGTGATAGTTTTATGAAGATGTTTAAACAACAAGGCTTGAATAAGTACAATGTACTAAGCCGCTGCTGGGGTGCTAAAAAGCGTAAGCTTGTATTGATTACAACGAATGTTTGATAAACCTAATAAAGTAACATATACCACGCATAAGTTACCATAAAGATGGTAATCACTAGTAATAGTAGCCCAAGAAAAATGTCAGGAACACGCGTTTTGTAGCTGATTGTTTCAGGTGCGGTAATATTTCGTCGATTTATCGCAAAGCGTACTGATGAAATAATGATGATGATAACCGCGATAAGCATAATTAAAATACCAATGATTTCGGCAGATTGTGACATCATGTTACTTGTTCTTACACCAACCCCTTTGGCCATAATGCGTAAGAAAATATCAAATTTCTCAATTAAAAAACCAAACGCCATCAGTGCAATGGCAGTCCTTACCCAAGATAGATACGTACGCTCATTCGCGGCGTGATCATTGAAATGTTCTATCATACTAATCCTTAGCTTACTCTTTTACACTTAACTTAGTCTGAGTCTAGACGATATTATTGCCGTTTTCCTCGATATTTATTGCATTACTTGTCTGACAATTTATGATTGGCGATTGTTAGTTACAAGAATATAGGAAGCTATGATGCATAAATCAAAGAAAAGTAGGGGAGTGTTCATAAAACTGTGTCAATTTAAATTTAATATTGATGTAGTGTGT
>JAHDDB010000108.1 GCA_020629575.1 Caedibacter sp.
TTATTGATCTCGCCCTTATGCACGGTTTTAACTTCACCGGTCGCGATCATATTATTGCCTTTGATGACAAAATTGGTGTTTAATTCCCCCTCACCCGTTGAACTTAGGCTCAACGACCTCTCCCGCAAGGGGCGAGGTATTAGCTAGTGGCGTTTACTTATACCCGTCACAAACTATTCCACAACCAAACACTGCGAAATGATTTACGATGGGTATATACATCATTACTATAGATGATCAAGCATTTGTTGGTGACGTTGATACATCTCATCACTTGGCTCTTTACTCAAGACACTTCCTAAATAGATAGCAATACAGGCAAAGATAAAGCCAGGAAGCAATTCATATAACTCAAAAATGCCACCAAAAGCCTTTAGATAAGGCCAAATAATAACGGTTAATGCACCAACGACGATGCCGCAAAAAGCACCTGTTAAATTCATGCGTCTCCAGAAAAGTGACAACACAATAATCGGACCAAATGATGCACCTAGTCCTGCCCAAGCATAACCAACTAGGTTTAAAATCGAGCTCTTAGGATCAAGTGCTAATAACACTGCAATAATAGCAATCACGGTTACAATAATGCGACTAATAATGAGCATTTCATTGGCTTTAGCATTTGGACGAATAAATTTGTGATAAAAGTCCTCAACCACTGCACTTGAGGACGCCAGAAGCTGTGCCGAAGCCGTACTCATCGTTGCTGATAAAACTGCGGCTAATAGCACACCTGCCACCCACGGATTAAACAGTGTTTCTGCTAACACAATAAAAACCGTTTCAGGATTTTCAAGCGTATGTGGCGCGTAATATGCAATACCAAAAAGCCCAGTAAAGACTGCACCAATGAGTGCCACACACATCCATGTCATGCAGATAAACTGCGCTTGCGGGATGGTTTTGGCACTCTTAGTTGCCATAAAACGCACCAAAATATGCGGTTGGCCAAAATAACCTAACCCCCAAGCAAAGAGTGACAACACCCCAATAATGCTTGTGCCTTTAAAGGCGTTTAAATATACCGGTGATTGCTTGGAAACTGTATGTAATGCTTCAGATAAACTGCCAATATGCACCCATACGGTAACAGGCACAATAATCAAAGCAACAAACATCAAAGCACCTTGGAAAAAATCAATCCATGAGATCGCTAAAAAGCCACCGACACAGGTATAAACTAAAATAATCAATGCAGTAATGTATAACCCTGTGGTGTAATCAATTTTAAAAGTTGAACCAAATAACAAGCCGCCAGCCACAAATGCTGATGCCGTATAGAAAGTAAAAAAGATCAAAATCACTAGCGCACTGAGCAGGCGCAGCATACCACTTTTTTCCATGAAGCGATTTTCAAAATACGATGGAATCGTAATTGAATCATTAGCAACTTCAGTATAAACACGCAAGCGCTTAGCAACAAACTGCCAGTTTAAATAAGCACCCAATGATAAGCCAAGCGGTAACCAAATTTGATTTAAACCATTAAGCATCACAGCGCCAGGCAACGCAAGTAACAACCATGAGCTCATATCAGAAGCACCAGCTCCTAGAGCGGCAATGGGACCACTTAATGAACGTCCACCGAGCATATAATCATGTAGATTTTTTGTATAAAAATATGAGCAGATACCTAGCCCTAAAATAATGCTGATATACAGCACAAACACAATAACTAAAATTGTCATCCCCTACCCCTTTTATTTAACTACCTAAACAATATATACCCATCACAAACCATTTTACAGAATTTCTTGCTTTGCAACTAAACATCGCAAAATGATTTACAATGGGTATATTGACTAAAACAACCTAGAAGTATCATACCCCCTAACCTCTAGTGTCTTTTTAGTAATCAATGATAAGTCTAAGGTCTATTTTTAATATAATTTGCCAATGACAAACCAATAATTATAACCAACGGCACAAACATAACTGCCCACGAACCAAAAGATCCCATAAACTCCTCCAAAACATTAAAGTCTTTCCTGCTATACCCATCACAAACTATTTATGATTAAATACCACAAAATGATTTACAATGGATATATTCCCCGTATTTTTAACCTATTTATTTGTATTTATGACATTTATCTACATAAACCAGATGAGGATACTCAAAAGTTTTATAAATTGCAAATAGCAGAACAAGCTTATCCCAATAAAATTAATGACAGTATGTTTTCATATATCTCTTATGCCTTAGGTGTTTAGTTTCTATATCTACTTGAATATGAGTCTCTTTTGAGGCATTATCATTCATCTTCTCGTCCTGATAGTTCAACGGATAGAATAAGCCCCTCCTAAGGGCTAGATGTAGGTTCGATTCCTACTCGGGACACCACACACTTATTCAACGCTGATTTAATCACAGAAATTACAGCCAACTTGCGTTTTTTTTGTTAGAATTGCCGTCGTTTTAACACATGGAGCAAATCAATGATTATTGTTACAGGTGGCGCCGGATTCATTGGCGCAAATATTATCAAGCAGCTTAACCTACGTGGACATGAAGATATTCTCGTTGTTGACAACCTAAAAGATGGGCATAAATTTATCAATTTGGTTGATTATGAGATTGCAGATTATTGTGATCAAACACCTTTTTTGCAGGCGATTGAGTCTGATTTAGCTTACTATACACCAAACGCGGGCTTGAAGCTTAATCCTAATGATATTACTGCCATCATCCATCAAGGAGCTTGCTCGGCGACGACTGAGTGGGATGGTCAATATGTGATGGAGAACAACTACGAATACAGCAAGATCCTTTTGCATTTTGCGATGCGCCACAAGATTCCATTTATTTATGCCTCTAGTGCTGCTACATATGGCAATAACACAACCTTTATTGAAGAGCGTCAATATGAGAAACCGGTGAATGTTTATGGTTACTCTAAGTTCTTATTTGATCAATACGTTCGCAAGTTTTTGCCACATGCACAAAGCCAAATCGTTGGCTTAAAATACTTCAATGTCTACGGACCACACGAGACACACAAGGGTTCAATGGCAAGTGTTGCCTTTCATCATTACAATCAGTTTAAATCACATAAAAAAGTTAAACTTTTTGATGCCTATGATGGTTTTGCAGCAGGCCAACAAATGCGCGATTTCATTTATGTCGAAGATGTTGCCAAGGTTAATCTGTGGTTTTTGGATCACCCGCAAGTCTCTGGGATCTTTAACTGTGGCACAGGCAAAGCTGAACCTTTTAACAACATCGCTCATGCTGTCATTGATTTTCACAAAGAAGGTAGTATCGAATATATCGAGTTTCCAGAGCATCTTAAAGGACATTATCAAAGTTACACTGAAGCCAACTTAGACAAATTGCGTGAAGCAGGTTGCGATGTTAATTTCAGAGATGTCAAAACAGGTGTGACGGATTACTTACAATGGCTTGAAAAACATAATAAATAAAATAATAAAATATGATCTACACTCTTATTCGCCTAATTTACAGCCTATTGTTTTGTCTAGGTTTACCCTTTATCAGTATCAAAAAATTAATTCGTAGTCGCAAAAACAAAGGCTATCGCCAAAGAATGCGTGAGCGCTTTGGCTTTACCCCCTTTAAGACTGATGAAAGTATTTGGATTCACTCAGTCTCGATGGGTGAGAGTATTGCTATCGCGCCTTTGGTAAAAAAGCTTGCCCTAAGCTGTCCGCAAAAAATCTTTGTCGTCACGACCATGACGCCAACGGGGAGCACTCAGGTGCAGAAGCTTTATAAAGACTTTGACAATGTCAAACACAGCTATATCCCCTATGATATCCCCTGCTTGTTAAAGCGCTTTATCAAACGCACCAATCCTAAACTCTGTATTATTATGGAAACGGAGATTTGGCCAAACCTACTTGCACAATGCGAAAAACACCACATTCCAAGCATTTTAATCAATGCACGTTTATCACAAAAATCAGCGACAGGTTATGCCAAAATTAGCTTTATTATGCGTCACATGCTTAAACAAATCAGTCATATCAGCGCACAATCTGATGATGATGCAATGCGTTTTTTGATGCTTGGCATGCCCAAAGATAAAATAAGCGTTGATGGCAATATCAAATATGACTTTCCAATTGCGGATAATCTTCTTAAAAATGCGCAAAATTTACGTCAGCGTTTTGCAAAACAGCATATCTGGATTGCCGCAAGTACGCATCAAAGTGAAGACGAGATTATTCTTGAAACGCATCGTAAGTTACTACAAGCAACACCTAATACATTATTGATTTTAGTGCCAAGGCATCCTGAGCGCTTTAATCAAGTCGCTGAATTAATTAAAGCATACAAGTTTAACTACAGCCGTAGAAGTCTAGATCAATATCACCATAACGATGATGTCTATCTAGGGGATACCATGGGTGAGATGATGTTGTTATATGCCGCAAGTGATATCGCTTTTGTTGGTGGTAGTTTTGTCAATAATGGTGGGCATAATATGCTTGAGCCCGCGGCTCTTGCTAAGCCTGTTTTATCGGGCTCATCGGTGTTTAATTTCGCTTTAGTTGCTGAAAAACTACAAGCTGAGCACGCTTTAACCCTAGTCAATAATAGCGATGAATTAGTCAAGCAATTACAGACACTTTTTAATAACCCACGATTAGCGCAATCTCAAGGTAATGCAGCATTAACGGTTTTTCAACAAAACAAAGGCGCACTTGACAAACAACTCTCGATCATTAAAGGATTTTTATGTTAAGCGAATTCACACAAATAAAGGATGATTTTGAAGATTTTGCCAAGGACTATTTCTTAGCGCAATCCATTCAAAGCCTACGTTTGAAAGAAGCCATGGCATATAGCTTTCTTAGTGGTGGCAAGCGTATTCGTGCCATCTTGAGCTTCTTAAGTGGTAGCTGTTTTAACTGTGATCCTCACAACATCAAGCATATTGCTTTAGCACTAGAAGCAATTCACGCTTATTCATTGATTCATGATGACCTTCCGGCAATGGATGATGATGATTTGCGTCGTGGTAAACCGACATGTCATATTCAATTTGATGAAGCCACCGCCATTTTAGCAGGTGATGCATTGCAGACACTCGCATTTCAGGCTTTGAGTGAATTAAAAGCTATCGATATTAAACAACTGCAAAAAGCACTTTATCTGTTGGCAACGCATGCTGGCAGCCAAGGCATGGTCGATGGTCAGCAATTAGATATTGATGCTGAGGGTCAAGCACAAAATATCCAGAGTATTGAGACAATACATCGCTTAAAAACAGGTAAGCTCTTAACCGCTGCTGTTGTTTTACCTTTTATTGCCTCGCCTTATTACACGGATCAAACCGTTGAAAAACAGCTTATTGCATTTAGTCAATGTATTGGATTAGCCTTTCAAGTCAAAGACGATTTGCTTGAAGTGACTTCTGACACAGCGACTTTAGGCAAGAATAACACGAGTGATATTAAACTCAACAAATCCACCTACCCTTCTTTGTTGGGTATTGAAAAGACACAACAATTATTGGATGAGTTATTTGCGCAATCCATGACGCATCTGCAACAAATCAAAGAGCATGACACGACATCATTAGCGCAACTAGCTGAATATATTATTAGGCGTACGCATTGATCATTACTCTATATAGCTAGTAATAATCCGCGCCAAACTAATCAGTTGATTCTTACTCTGACAATTCAGTTTCTCACACAAACTAGCAATACTGCCCTGCACTGAGCGATAGGAGCGCCCTGCATGCATCGCAATCTCTTTCGCCGTTGCACCCGTTGCGATAAAGCGTAAATACTCAACATTTAGATCTGTCAATTTTAAGCGCTGCTGTAAATTTTGAGGTAAGCGCACGATTTCAGGCATCACTGTGTCATCACTAAAGCCCTTAATCTCAATTAATGTATGAAATCGCACCACACTCATCAATAGATCAATACAGTCTGTCAAGCACTGATAAAGCTTGGTTTTATCCTCAAATGTTAGCTTATTAAAATAATCTGCATTGATATCAAAAGAGAAATGATCCGTATAATGGTGATAACACCTCACAATATAAAGCACTATATTATGCGCATCTTGAGTGATCAGCTTATGTTTCATCTGATCACAGGTTAATTCATTATAAGTAAATACTTTAAATACATTGGTTTGCTTAGGGATAATTGAGGGGTCATAACGCCATAAGCCAAGCTCAAGATAGGGCTTAATCAGCGCTTTAGTAAAGCTTGTGATCATCGCATATTGATTCGCCTCAAAACGCCGTACCCACGTTAAGGTGCTAATCGTATCCTCACAAATAATATCTAAAATTTGCCTGATAATTGCCGCATTAGTGGCACTATCATAAAGCATAGCTTCAAGATCTTCTTCTTGTATTTTCAGCAACGAAGTGATGACATGTTTTTTCATAAACTGAAATTCATTTTCAGTGTCCGTGCAGTCAAGTATAGCTTACTGTGTGTTAATGTCAGCTTGCTTTTCTACGACTTTGACGCTTTAGCAGGCTCAATATTGGTTCAACAGCAATAGATAATAAAATCAACAAGCAAGCAAATACCATATTGATACTAATATGGTCGCCCATAATGATGACACCAAGTAAACTGCCAAATAAAGGCACAAGATAGTTTGATAATGAGCAAAAGCCAGCGCCTGCACGTTTAATTAAGCTCACATATAGCACATAAACCAACCCTGAGCAGAATACACCTAAGATAATTGACGCAATAGAAGGATATAAAGAAAAGTGCATACCTTGCAGCGAGCCATTGCCAAGGTTTATGCCAAGCATGATAATCGTGCCAATGATAAACGCATCACGTGATAGCAAAAATGCATCTTCATTGGGCAGACTTCTGATAATGATTAACGCACTGGCAAACGATAACGCGCCAAGCATAATCGCTAATTGTGGTAATAGCGCGCTTGATAGACCTGTTGCTATTAAGTCAGGTGCAAACAAAATTAGTAAGCCAATAAAACCAATAAACATACCCATAAATTTGGCTGCTGTCGCACGCTCAACACGTGTCAATAACACTAAGATGATGGTAAAAAATGGAATCGTACCCATCAAAATCGATGCCATACTACCTGAAACGTACTGTTGCCCCCACATCACCAAAGTAAATGGAATCACCACTTCAAGCACACCAATTGCTGCAACTTTAGACCATGTTTTAAAATCTCTTTTATAACGTTTTCTTTTGGCAACCAAACAAAAGACAATCAAAAAAACTGCGGCATAAAATGTTCTTAATAAAGCAAGTTGCTCAGGCGTGTAACTGGCTAAAGAAAAGTCGATTAAAACAAACTGACCACCCCAGATAACCCCGATAAATAACAGTAAAATATAATTCATTGTCAATGATCACAGTTATCGATATTCAACCGTCACAATCTCGTAATCAACCACGCCTGAAGGCGTTGCAATATTGGCTTCATCGCCCTCTTCTTTGCCAATAAGGCCACGCGCTAATGGCGAACTTAATGAGATCTTATTGCACTTGATATCTGCTTCATCTTCGCCGACGATTTGATAGGTTATCTCTTCATCACTGTCAATATTTACCAAGGTAACCGTCGCACCAAAGATCACTTTGCCACTATTGGTCATATTGGCAATATCAATCACTTGCGCATTGCCAAGCTTGCCTTCAAGCTCTTGAATGCGCCCTTCGATAAAGCTTTGCTGCTCACGTGCGGCATGATATTCGGCATTTTCTTTTAAATCACCGTGCTCACGTGCTTCAGAGATTGCCGCAATCACCTTCGGACGCTGCACACTCTTTAAATCTTGTAATTCTGCTTTCAACGCCGCTTCACCGGCAACAGTCATTGGAATTCGCACTGCCATTCTTTATCCTTAATTTTTCTAGATTTTTTTAGTCTTTTTGACCTTTATTTTAAATTTAAACAATAAAAAACGCCCAGCATGCAACATGCTAGGCATTATCAAAAATTTTTCACTAAAGTGCATTATACCGAAGCGTGCTTTGTTTGCAATTTCAGATTTCT
>JAHDDB010000109.1 GCA_020629575.1 Caedibacter sp.
CAAAGAGGGGAATATAAAATCACCTTTGCCTAATTCCCCTCTTTGCAAGAGGGGTGGCAGCCGTAGGCTGACAGGGTGTTTTAAAAAGCATCGCTTTTTCTCAAATACGTAACTCTAATTACTATTTTTTAATCTGCATAGTAATTACAAACACATCACGATGCCCTGCTCCTGGTAATAAAGGAACAATTGGTGAGGCATAATGCGCATATTTGCGATCATTAAAGAGAAACATCTCACCCTCTTGTAGCACTTGATTAACGTGAATATGTTGATGATTGTTAATATCAACCAATAGCGAATTGCCACCCGTGACATTTTGCATATCAACACAAACCACGGTGACATAATCAAAGCCATCTTGATGCACACCCTCGGGAGCTGGTTTTCCCGTTACCTCATCATTGGTATATATGCGAATCTGATGAATACCAAAATGATAGTCATGCATTGGGAGCTTAGGATAAATGTATGGCATGATAACTTCTCTGGCAACTTTCTCAGCAATACCCGTCTCTATTAATGGGAAGTTACGGTCAATTCCACCTTGATATTTATTGAGTTTTTTTGATTGATGAAACACTTCACTATGCGGACTCACACTAATCTCACCCTGCAAAATATCACCCACAGCAAACGCACGATGGCGATAATTATCCCCCGATTTCATATTTGGGTCGCGCTTGAGCGTATTAAAAGACTGAGCAAATATCAGTTTTAAGTCACCAATAAGTGCAATCTGATATAACATTTCTTCGGCTTTTCTATTTGATCCTTTTGGCATATCTAATTCCACTTGATACATCTAAACCCTCCTTAACATAATTATATATTATACCGCCCATAAACTATTTTACGAACGGTATACAAATAAAGCAAAACTCCGTGCTTTACCAAACGTCGTTACTTACTACACCTTTTTTTGATACTAAGTGCAAGCATTTCAGTATTTAATTTACAGAGCACTATCTTTTTAATTTAATTTTCTCTACCATTGGCGCGTTTTAGCAATCATTTAACAGGAGTTTTCTTATGTTTTTCGCGCAATCTTATGGACTGGCGATTTTATTTTGTATTATCACAATGCTCTGCTGGGGATCTTGGGCAAATCTTCAAAAAGCAACAGGCAAACAATGGGCATTTCAATATTTCTATTGGGATTATGCCATTGGCGTGCTTTTGATTAGCTTTATTCTTGCCATCACTTTGGGTAACACCGGTAGCATTGGACGTGGATTTTTTACAGATCTAGCGCAAGCAAATACCAGTATGATTCTGCTTGCGCTTATCGGTGGTATTGTTTTTAATCTTGCCAATATCTTACTTGTTGCTGCAATTGATATTGCGGGCATGGCTGTGGCTTTCCCTGTTGCTATTGGCCTTGCCTTAGTGCTTGGCGTGATTCTTAATTATATTGCTAATCCGTTGGGTAATGCCTTAATTTTAGCCATTGGTGTCATTTGTGTCGCTATTGCCATTATCCTAGATGCCAAGGCATATAAGACACTCAAAGCACACTTAACACAATCAGCATTTAAAAAAGGGCTTATTATTGCACTGATCTCTGGCGCATTGATGGGTACATTTTATTATTTCGTTGCCGCATCGATGATTACCAACTTTCATACACCCGAAACTGGCAAGCTAACGCCCTATAGTGCTGCATTTATCTTTGCGATTGGTTTGTTTTTATCAAACTTCATTATCAACACATGGATGATGAAAAAGCCATTTATTGGCGAACCAATCAAAGGTTCTGGTTACTTTAAAGGAAGCTTTAGAGCACATATTTTTGGTATTCTAGGTGGTGCTATTTGGGGCTTAGGCACTGGCTTAAACTTTATTGCTGCGGGCACTGCAGGTCCTGCTATATCTTATGGTCTTGGTCAAGGGGCAACAATGATTGCTGCCCTTTGGGGTGTATTTATTTGGCGCGAGTTTAAACAGGCACCTCAATCAGCTAATAAGCTTTTATTGTGGATGTTTATCTTCTACTTTATTGGTTTGTTATTGATTATCTTTGCTAAAGCGTAACGAGCTAAAGTCAAAGCGATGAACGACCCAAAAAATAAAGATCTTTCTCACCTTTTAAGCATTGATATTAGCCATTTCCCAACGGCTAAATTACATGAGCATGATGAAGCACAATTAAGCTATATACAAAAAGGTGTGCTAAAGGTGATCGTCGCCCATAAAGTCTATATCGTGCCTGCAGGTTTTGCGATTTATATTCCACCAAAGATCACACATGGCATTGAGTGCGGACAGGATTTTGATGGCATCATGCTGTACTTTGATCAAAGCCTGCCACTATTACCCACTGCGGTTACCATTAGTAAGCCAGATGAGTTAATCAAGCAATTGATACTTAAAATCCATCAGCAAGATCAACAGGTGCCAGCTGTTTTTACCCAGGCACTATTGCAAGCAATGCATGATGATAAATCTGAGCCCAACTATGCTTTAAGCTTTCCAACACATCCTTTGCTGCGTGACTTAATCACTTATATCGATAAGCAGCTATCACAGCCAGTATCCATCGAGGTCGTTGCTCAAAAAGCACATCTGAGTGCTCGCCATTTATCACGTATTTTCAAGAAAGAAACGGGACTGTCATTTTCCTATTGGCTACAGCAGTACAAAATGCTCTATGCTTTGGTGCTGTTACCACAACATCAAAGTACATCCGTTGTTGCCAGAGCATTAGGTTATGATAGTGATAGTGCTTTTATTAGCACCTTTAAGAAATTCACACATGGCAAGCCACCCTCGTTTTTCTATTAAATTACTATTTATCAGACTGAAGTTATTTATAAACCAATCAATTGAAGGTATGATCAATATCATTGCCATTAACTGCTGTGATTAGACGCTAAAATGACTTTGTTTCGTGTCAGTCGGAATACGCCCCTGATTAAAAACTTTGAAAAATGGATTACTGAGGCAAAAAAGTTCAAAGAGATAGGTCAAATTTCAATTAAATATAGCCAACCAATCAAACGGATGTTTCATTTAACACTGCCTAATGAGCAACTGCTAAATTTTACATTTATTCGCACGCATAATGATTTAAAGCGCAATATCGTCACATTAGAGCCGATGTTAGCGCTAAAGTTTTACCGTCAAAATCTGCATATTGACGATCATATGCTCGATCGCAACCTCATCAATCCATTCTATGATCGTATTGAATTAATGAACCCCGCTTATCAGAAGGCATTTATTGCATTAACATCACCAAACAAGCCCTCGACACCTGTTGTTATTGAGCATGATCTGGATTTCTATAAAGATGCTTTTTGCTTTCAAATTGCCAATCCTAGCAATAAAGACTTTATCACCGGTGCATGGTTTGCAACGTTTCTGCAAATGGTTATCGCATTTTATAATTTTTATTCGCCACAACTCGAGCCCAATTTTCCAAGTTATGATACCCGAAGTACAATAACAGAGCATGGACAGGATGATCTTTTCCAAGACTTCATCACAATGCACGATCTAACACCCACACAGGGACAATACCTGAAATATTTAGTGTTTTCTTGGGAAAGTAAGCGCATTGCGACGCATTTATGTCGCTCTGAACGCACAGTTGAAAAAGTAATTGATGCCATCAAACTCAAGCTCAATTTACACTCCAAACAGGAGCTATGCACATTACTACAATGTTATTACATCAACTTAATTTCAGAACGTATAACTAACCGTCATTGAGCGTAGTTTAGTATACAGTTATCGCCTGATAAGCCATTTTGATCAGCGCTACAACTTTTGTTTAAATAGCCTGCCGCCTGATAGTAGGCATCATGAATCTGGTCATAACATACCAGTTTGGGATAAGTTGGGTCACTAGCAATACATGCTTTGACACCTTCTTTTGCTGTAGTGCTACAAGATAGCGCCTTTTTGCTGACAGCAAGTCCACCAAGATAGGCACCCCATCCTATATATGGCTTACTATTATGATCAAGAATATAAGCGCCAATATGCAACGAGTAAGGACAGTTATATTTAAGCGATACATCCACAGGTTTTTCAGCCTTAAGAATATTATTTAAATAATCTGCTAAAGCTTGTGCATGTTGAGAAGCATAAGCCTTTGTTGGATGCCCGCTACCTGAGCCATCACTTGGCAAGCGCGCATCAACAAAGCAACTTACTGTATTGCCGTTAAAGTGTAGATTTTGTGGTGTAGCACACGCCTGTCCTGCGATATTTTCCTCTGCTTGCCAATACCGCTGATACATTGGCATATAATCAGGACGAAAACCCCATAAATCCAAAACGATTTTAGCCTTTGGATTTAATACTTGCACTTTATCAACAAACTTCTGCAACGCTTGCTGATATGTGCTTTGATTGGCAATAAAGGTATCATTGGTGCCAAGGTTAATCACAACAATATTCGCGTTTTCACTCATTATTGGCTGATTGTGTTGATCCGTGTTATAGCTACTACTGTCATAGTATGTGAACATGGTCGAACTACCCCAATATGAACCGGGTGTTAACGATATTCCTGATAGCGCAATAAAGCTTGGATTAATATGCCAACCTTGTGCATTTAATCGCTCAATACTTTGAAAGGCATAAGAGATCGCAATATTAGCATAGCCGATATTACCACTTGCACCCCCATCATTATTACTATCTTGTAATCCTGCAGTGATCGAGTCACCATAAAATATAATTTTCTTTAAATCACTATATTTTTCAACTAATTCAGTATTATTTAGCGTTATCGATTGCACATAAAACGGAGAGTAGAAAAATGGCGCCTGCTTTGTATCTGACTCATTTAATTGAACCAACTTGATATTATGCGCGTTGGATAAATCTAGTGTTGGATCGAGACTTAAATCAATATCAATATCCGTCGTTAATGTCTTACCAAGCTTAATAGCACTGCTAGGTATTTCTACTATTGATGTGCGCGCAACTTTCGCTAGCTTATTATCAATATAGACATTAAACCATGTTTCATTAGGATTACTCGGGGTAACTTTAGCAAGCTTAATCACTATCTTGGCGTCATGCTTAAGTACTTTAATATTAAAAGATACCGTGCTTCCCGACCAGTTCATCGCGACTCTATCATCAATAAGCTCATGATTACTGCGCCCTAAATACATGATATTAGGATTATTACCTAAAATCGTCTGACTACTTGCAAAGCCCATGCCACTTAAGCTCGCAAGCCCCCATATCATTGCATATTTTATCTTACTACTTCCTTGCATACTAAAGCCTCTTATTGGATTATTTTCACACAACCCAATATCCATAAATCCACAGCTTGTGCATAGGGTAATGGCTACCCTATTTGCTATTTTTTTCTATTTTTCCTTTTTTGCCTTTCTTCCATGCAATTGTTGGCTGAGCGCTAGTCGAAGCCATCTCTTATCAGCACCCCCCCTTCGACTTCGCTCAGGGAACGAGAAATAGTACTGATAGGTGACTATAGTTTCATCTCAGCAATTTTTACTTTCCATTCTTTAGGACCTGTTTGATGAACTGAAGTCCCTTGACTGTCAACGGCAACGGTCACTGGCATATCTTCCACTTCAAACTCATAGATGGCTTCCATGCCCAGATCTTCAAATCCAACCACTTTGGCCTTACGAATCGATTTAGAGATCAGATAAGCTGCGCCACCAACGGCCATCAAGTAAACTGCCTTATGCTTTTTGATTGAATCAATCGTTGACTGACCACGCTCGGCTTTACCCACCATGCCGGCAATACCGACTTCACTTAGCATAAAATCGGTAAACTTATCCATGCGTGTTGCCGTTGTCGGACCCGCGGGACCAACTATCTCATCACCCACAGGGTCAACTGGACCCACATAATAGATAAATTTACCCTTTAGCTCCACTGGTAATGACTCACCATTTTTAACCATATCCATAATGCGCTTATGTGCGGCATCACGTCCCGTTAATAACTTACCATTTAATAGTAAGGTCTCACCTGGGTTTAGATTTTCAATATCAGCTTGTGTTAGCGTATTTAAATCCACGCGGCGCACTTGTGACTTATCAGTTTCGGTAATTTCAGGCCAATCTTCTAATTTTGGTACAGGCAACTTAGCAACACCTGAACCATCTAGAGTGAAATGAACATGACGCGTTGCGGCACAATTTGGAATGAGCGCTACAGGTTTACATGCTGCATGTGTTGGATATTCATGAATTTTGACATCAAGTACCGTTGTCAAACCACCCAAGCCTTGTGCGCCAATGCCTAGATCATTGATTTTGTGATAAAGCTCAACACGCAACTTCTCAAGTTCCGTTTGCGCACCACGCTCAAGAATCTCATGCATATCAATCTCTTCACCT
The DNA here is from genome assembly GCA_020629575.1 of Caedibacter sp. Lineage (GTDB taxonomy): Bacteria > Pseudomonadota > Gammaproteobacteria > Francisellales > Francisellaceae > Caedibacter. The sequence continues at coordinate 6,345 of JAHDDB010000109.1, forward strand.
AATGATTCTTTAGCTAGTAGCATCGCTTTTTCCGCTGTACCACCAATACCAATACCAATAATACCTGGCGGACACCAACCTGCCCCCATTGTTGGCAACATCTCAAGCACCCAATCAACGATACTATCACTTGGATTTAAAACTTTAAATTTTGATTTAAATTCAGAACCACCACCTTTAGCTGCTAATTCAATCTCGATATTAGATCCTGCCACCATATCAATATGTACAATCGCAGGCGTATTGTCTTTGGTATTTTTACGCGCACCATGCGGTGGATTGACCATGGATGCACGAAGCGGATTATCGGCATTTAAATACGCACGACGCACACCTTCATTAACAAGTTCAGTAATCGTGCGATCAGTGCGATCAAGCTTTGCCTCCATTCCGACTTTAACAAAGGCGCAAACCATACCGGTATCCTGACAAATTGGGCGATGACCATAAGCCGCCATGCGTGAGTTTATCAAAATCTGTCCAATTGCATCTTTTGCGGGTTTTGACGCTTCATGCTCGTAAGCGCGATACATCGCTTGCACAAAATCTTTAGGGTGATAATAAGAAATAAATTGCAATCCATCGGCAACACTTTGAATAAAATCTTCTACTTTAATAACTGACATCTAAAATGACTCTATTGATTAAACTTCGGCGCATTTTAACAAGGATTCATACCGCTCGTAAAGGCACCGTCAACGTAATCTGATGCCTCCTCAATTTGTCACACACTTTAACACTTATAAAACATTAGCTGAGTTGTGTCCATCTTTTTACAACATCGTTATAAACCTGTTGCAAATTGACTTGTGCATAATTCTGATCATGGGAAATATCAAGCGCATAACCAAAGCAATGTTTGCAATAATTTGTATTTCCATACTTTTCGTCTCCATTCATGCTTTTGGTGTAATAAATATAAGATTTATTCTCACCAAAATAATTTTTCATCTGCGAAAATGCTTTTTGAACATATCCTGTTTCTGATAATGCGTTTTCATCTCCACCAGCTGTTTCATATCCATCTGTCAGTACTACAAAAAAGTTACTTGTATCTGGGGATAATGTATGGCTGTTAATTGATTGAAGTGCCAGCATTATAGCAGAACTAATATCACTTAAACCTGGAGAAAAAGAGGGCTCATCATCTTGATTATTTTCATACTCTTGTAAATTAAACCACTCATAGGTAAAAGGGGAATCTGAACTAGTTTCAGTAAATAGTTCAGGGTTAAAAAATGACTTGCTATTTATAATTGATTGAATATACGCCAGTGAATACACATTTAAGCCATAAAGCTTATTATTTGCTGACATTTTTTCATTAAATTTGACGACTCTAATGTCAATATAATTGCTATCACTTGGCGAAGATAATCCTGTTTCTACTAGTGAGGTCAAGATATGATTAACCATTTCTTTCGAATCAGCAAAATAAATCTCCGTTGTTGACTCTGATGAATCAAGTAGAAAATAAATATTAAGATGAGGGTGAGGCATTTGATAAGGTTTTAAAAATAAATAATTATTACTTAAAGGTGTTCCATCGTCTGCTTCTGCAACGATATAAATGAGAGTAATCAACTTATTCGAGGTTGTTTATCAGGATTTTAATCAAGCTG
>JAHDDB010000110.1 GCA_020629575.1 Caedibacter sp.
TCAGCTTGATTAAAATCCTGATAAACAACCTCGAATAAGTTGATTACTCTCAAGTTGAGTTAATATCACCATTAAACCCCAAACAGCCAATTGCGCCTCCATACCAATTGCGCGGTTGCTTTTCATTGTGTTCAATTAGACTTACCGCGCGCTTTTTAGGCGCACCAGTCAAGGTGACTGCCCACATGTGACTTAAGAAAGCATCAAGACCATTATAACCATCGCGTAAGACGCCTTTTACATGATCAACGGTGTGGAAAAGTCCGACATAACGTTCAATCGTGCGCCTTGATATCAGATCAATACTATCAGGATCACAAATACGCGCCTTGTCATTGCGATCAACATCGGTACACATCGTTAGCTCGACTTCATCTTTATAGGAATTCAGGAGTTCACGAATTTTAAGCTCATCTTCCATTGCGTTATTCCCGCGACGGATGGTACCAGAAATTGGGCAAGATTCAACATCTTTGCCTTCACAGCGTACAAACATCTCAGGAGAGGTGCCGACAATTTGCTCGTCGCCTAATTGACAGAAAAACTCATAAGGGCTTGGATTCATTTGTTTTAAGCGTGTATATAATTGCGCAGGCGAGCCTGACACACGCGCTTTAAATAGGCGGCTATAGACGACTTCAAAGATATTGCCTTTTTTCATTTCTTCTTTGGCATTTTCAACAAGTTGGGCATACTCTTCATCAGAGATTGAGGTCTCAATTGTTGATTGTGCGCTGAAGTCTGCTTGATCAGTAGTTAACAGTTTAAAAGCATCAGTTGAGCTGTTTTTTGTGGTCAATTGATGCTGACTAAACTCTAAGGTTAACTCAAAAGCTTGATCCTTCTGTTTATCAATAGCATAAACGTGATCAGCGAAAAATAAGTGATAAATCTTACTGTTCTGAGCACGTGTTTGCGTTAGAGGCATTGCTTCAAACGCAAAAATAAGGTCATAAGCAAATGCGCCAAAAAGTCCAAGCATATTATCTTTTAATGGTGCAAATTCTTGATTAATAATACGTAACACGGAAGCTACAGAAGGTTGTAAGCTGCGGTTTTCTTCGCTGAATGTTTCGTTGGATAGATGGATTGATAATGTCAAGGTGAGTTCATTGTGCTTTTCTAAGCTGACATGTGTGTTACCCGCAAAAATTGGCTTTAAAAGCTGTAATAAGATAACACCGCGCGGATTAAGTGCATTAAAGACAACATGATCGCTATAGGCAATAATTTCAACAGGTGGATTATAAAACCCAAGCTCCCAACGATTATAACGCCCTGGATATTCAATCCCTGAAGAAAGCATCATGCCTTTGTATTGATGCAAGGCTTCAGTAATATGATTCAAGGTTGTATATTGGCACGGTATTTTTTGATATTGTACTTCAATGCCATGCTTGCTCGTAAAGTTTTGGGTATCCATAGTCATCCTTTAAATGTTAAACTGTCTTAACTTTGTATTTTTGTAACGATACATGAGTATATTGATGCTGTCGATAGTTTATTGTGTATTTTTATTGATATTGTTGATGATCGTTGTTTTAGTAACTTCAGTTAGTAAAGGGTGGGTTGATAAATAAAACTGATCAATAATTAAAATATAATATATTTATCACATGCTTGAACGTTTGTTATAGTGTTGACATCACAAAGAGCACTAAGGAAAAAGAGCATGAAAAAGAGTATAAGCATCGCAATCAGTGTTATGTTGTTAGGTAGTAATCTTGCTTTAGCAGGAACAGATTTTTATTCAACATCAACCATGGCAAAACAAGTGCATAAGACACAAATACATAGTCTAAATGCATCAATTAATATTAACGAATAACGAAACAATCAATAAAACAGGAGTCAATAAATGTTCCCAAATTTAGAAAATCAACAAGTACCCAATGTTACGTTTAAAACCATGCAAGATGGTCAATGGCAAGATGTGACAACAGATGATATTTTTAAAGGTAAAAATGTTATTGTGTTCTCATTACCAGGTGCTTTCACGCCAACGTGCTCATCAGCACATGTACCGCGTTTTAATGAGCTATTTCCAGTATTTAAAGAGCATGGTATTGATCGCATTGTTTGTATATCAGTCAATGATACTTTTGTGATGAATGCATGGAAGAAAGAACAAAAGGCTGAGAATATCGAGTTTATCCCTGATGGCAATGGTGAATTTACCGAAAAAATGGGACTTTTAGTTGATAAAGAAGCTTTAGGTTTTGGTAAGCGCTCATGGCGTTATTCAATGCTTGTAAAAGATGGCGTGATTGCCAAGATGTTTATTGAGCCAAATAAGGCAGGTGACCCGTTTGAAGTCTCTGATGCGGATACGATGCTTAAGTTTGTTGCACCTAATGCACAATTGCCGAAAGAGGTGACAATTTTCACTAAGCCTGGATGTCCACATTGTAAACGTGCCAAAAAGCTACTTAATGATCATAATCAAGGCTATGAAGAAGTCGTGTTGGGTCATGGCGCATCAATACGTACCGTCAAGGCGTTAACTAATCGCCAAACTGTACCGCAAATTTATATTGATGGTCAGCATATCGGTGGTGCCGATGATTTGGAGAAATATTATAGTTAACCTGTATTGAGCGTGTCATTACCCTGAGTTTTCCCTAACAGTCAAGTAAATTTAAAATATACCCATCGTAAATCATTTTGCGGTGTTTGGTTGTAACGTAGTTTGTGAAGATTTTTTGCAAGTTAAATTGCAGGTAATAGCTAGAATTATTATCAAAGCTTAACTTGCAAAAAGCACGCAAAATACAAAGCAAAAAATTCTGTAAAATGGTTTGTGATGGGTATATATAACAGATAGGTAAAAAAACTCTATTTTAGGCAGAACTTACTGTTGAGGGACAGGCAAAACTGGCTTATCATGCATGCGTATTTTGTCAAAACAAAACAGTAGGTTAAAAATGCACTACAACGAGAGAACGCAAGCGGTTATTCAGAAGTTAACAAGCATGTTCAAGGAGAAATTTTCAACGCAGGATGCCTCAATACTCGAATCCCTATTAAAAGCTTATATACGCGTGATATCAGAAGATGAGCTTCATCAGCGTGAGCTATTAGATTTATATGGTTCGATTATTTCTTTTTGGAAATTTATCTACAAAAATCCCGAAGGAAAAGCACTGATTCGTGCATATAACCCAGTATATGAGCAAAATGGCTGGGTGTCACGTCATACGGTTATCGAGCTAAGTTGTCAGGATTCTCCATTTATCGTAGATACGTTAATGATGTTGATGTCATCCATGGGGCTTGGTATCCATTTTATGATGAATATTGGTGGTATTGACTTAAAGCGTGATGCCAAGGGCAATTTGGTCGCATTGACGGATAATGTGGCAGATGATAAGAGTGTGGTCAATAAGGATAAAACCTGTTTGGTCATCATGGAAGTGGATCGTCAAACAGACGATAAAGTTACACTTAAGGCGATTGAGCAAAAAATTGCTGAAAACTATGAAAAACTTCAAGCAATTGTTCGCGATTTCGAGCCAATGAAGGCAGAGTTGCAAACGATGATCAAAGAGGTACATCAACCTAAAGATAAAGTCGCGCAAAACTATTATGAAGAAGCGATCGATTTTTTAGAGTTCTTAAAGAAAGATCATTTTATCTTTTTGGGCTATTGCGCATTTAATGCAAAAACGGTAAAAGGTGAAAAGGCATTTGTTGCTGAGAAACCTTCGGCACTGGGTTTGTTTTCAGTCAATGATGATTATATTACCGCATTAAATGATATCTATGAGAAGAATCTAAATATCAATAAGAATGTTGATGCTATTTTAACGGTTGCTAAATCTGATGAGGTTTCTCCGATTCACCGTCCTGCGTATATGGATATTATTTCAGTGGCAATTTATAACAAAAAAGGTGAAATTACTGGTTATAAACGCTTACTTGGTTTGTATACATCAACGGCATATCATTCATCACCGCAACATATTCCTTTTTTGCGTTTGCGTAAAGAAATGGTGTTAAAGCAATCGGGTTTTAGGCAGTTTGGTCATGCTTATAAGGCATTAAGTAATATCATCGATACCTACCCGCGTGACGAGTTGTTTTTGAGCTCAGATGAGGAGTTGTTTAACACGGCTCTTGGTATTTATCATATTCGCGAACGTCAAGTCATGAAGTTGTTTGTACGCAAGGATCAGTTTAGCCGTTATTATTTCTGTATGTTATACATGCCAAGAGATCGTTATAACTCAGAAGTTAGAGAACGTGTTGAGCGTATTTTGTTAAAAACATTAAATGGTCAACGTACGACGTTTAAAACAAACTTCTTAGAAAGTGTATTGTGCCGAATTGACTTTACGGTTTATCTTGACGGTAATGATCCAGTAGAGCAGGTTGATTTAGAATTACTGGAAGATGAAATCAAGAATGTTGAGCGTCAATGGAGCGATTATCTATTTGATGACTTAATTGAAGAGTTTGGCGAGAACAAAGGGCGATCTTATGCCCAAGAATATGCACAAGCTTTTTCTTCAGCTTATAAAGATGATTACATTCCACGTAAAGCGGTGTCTGATATTGTGCATTTTGAACAGGCGCGCAAAAATAGCTTATCGATGAGTTTGTATCAAGTGCTTGAAGAATCTGGTGACCGTTTGCACTTCAAGTTATTCTTAAAAGATCAGGCAGTACAATTAAGTCAGGTGATGCCGATTTTAGAAAACTTTGGATTATCCGTAGCTGAAGAGCGTCCTTATAAGATTAAGCCTAAATCTGGTGGTTTTGTTTGGTTATCGGATTTTGCCTTATTGACCAGTAAGCCCGTTGAAATTGCTGAAGTAACCGATAAGTTGAAAGAAGCATTTGCGGTTACGTGGGCAGGTGTCGCTGAGAATGATCGATTTAATTCACTCATTGTTTATGCAGGTCTTGATTGGCGTGAAGTGGCGATTGTGCGCGCTTATACGCGTTATATGACACAGATTGGTGTACGCTTGAGCCAGCAGTATATTGAAGATACTTATATCGAATATGCCGAGATTGTTCGCTTGATGGTGTCGTTATTTGATGCACGCTTTAACCCTGTTTATGAACAAAAAAAGCGTGAGGCTATAGCAAAAGATGTTCGTGAGATATTGGCTGCAAAACTCATTAATGTTGCAAGCCTTGATCAAGATAAGCTATTACGTCGTTTACAAGAGACGATTGAAGCAACACAAAGAACGAACTTTTATCAAAAAGATGCGCATAATCAGCATAAGGAATATATCTCGTTTAAGTTGATTCCATCGAAAATCTCCGAAATGCCAAAACCTGTACCAATGTTTGAGATCTTCATGTACTCTCCACGTGTCGAAGGGGTTCACTTGCGTGGTGCTAAAGTCGCGCGTGGTGGACTAAGATGGTCAGACAGGAAAGAAGATTACCGTACCGAAGTATTAGGATTAGTTAAAGCACAGCAAGTTAAAAATGCGGTTATTGTACCATTGGGTGCCAAAGGTGGCTTTTTACCAAAAAGATTGCCCATTCTAGAAGGGCGTGAAGCGGTGATGGAAGAAGCGATTAGCTGCTATCGTATGTTTATTGGCTCATTGTTAGATATTACCGATAACATTAAAAATAATGAAATCATTAAACCACAAAGTGTCGTTTGCTATGATGAAGATGATCCATATTTAGTGGTTGCGGCAGATAAAGGTACGGCCACCTTCTCTGATATCGCTAATAGTGTGGCGATGGAGTATGATTTTTGGTTAGGAGATGCCTTTGCTTCAGGTGGCTCTAATGGTTATGATCACAAGAAAATGGGTATTACCGCGCGCGGTGCTTGGGAATCAGTGAAACGTCACTTCAGAGAAAGAGGCAAAGATACCCAAACTGAAGACTTTACGGTCGTCGGTATAGGGGATATGGCTGGTGATGTATTTGGTAATGGTATGCTATTATCCAAGCATATTCGCTTAGTGGGTGCATTTAACCATATGCATATCTTTATTGACCCAAACCCAGATGCCGCTTCAAGCTATAAAGAAAGAAAACGCATGTTTGATTTGCCGCGTTCAAGCTGGGAAGATTACAATCAAAAGCTTATTTCACAAGGAGGTGGTATATTTAGCCGTCACTCTAAGAGCATTCAATTAAGTCCTGAAATGAAAGCACTGTTGAAGACTAATGCGAATGAATTGGAACCAAACAAATTAATTCAGTTATTATTGAAAGCAGATTATGAATTACTGTGGAATGGTGGTATTGGTACTTATGTCAAAGCGCATACTGAAAGTAATGAAGCCGTTGGTGATCGTGCCAATGATCCAGTGCGTATTAATGGGCGTGATTTAAACTGCTTGGTTGTTGGTGAAGGCGGTAATTTAGGTTGTACACAGTTAGGGCGTATTGAGTATGCCTTAAAAGGTGGCTCAATCAACACTGATGCGATTGATAATGCCGCAGGTGTTGACTGTTCAGATCATGAGGTAAACATCAAAATTCTACTAAATATGGCGATTGAAAACGGTGAATTATCCGAAAGTAGCCGCAATAAATTGTTGGCTGAGATGTCGGATGATGTCGCGCATTTGGTGTTACAAAATAACTATGGTCAAAACCGCACGATTGCTAATGAGTTGCAGTCACAAGAACGCTATTTTGTCGAATCATATGCACGTTTGATGCGTGAGCTTGAGCGTAAGATGCAGCTTGATCGTGAAGTTGAGTATTTACCAACCGACAAGATGCTACAATCACGTGCGTTATCGGGCAAAAGCTTAACAGCACCAGAATTCTCTGTGATTATGGCGTATACCAAGACGATGATTAAACAGCAGATTTTGAAATCTGACTTACCAGATGATCCTCACTTTAACTTTTTCTTATTGTGGGAGTTTCCAACAGTACTACGTGAGAAATACGCGGATTTAATGCAAGGGCATAAGTTAAAACGTGAGATTATCGCCACACAGATCACTAACGCGGTTACGTTGCATATGGGCGTTACCTTTATTCAGCGTCTATACGATGAAACAGGGGCATCAGTTGCTGATATTATCAAAGCATTTATTGCTGTGGTTGAGATTTTCTCTTTGGATAAGCTATGGCAAAAGGTTGAGAAATTAAGCGGGCAAGTAAGCGCTGAAAGCATTCAGAAATGTTTACAGATCTTATTCAGATTCGTGCGTCGCAATTGTCGTTGGATTTTACGTAATGAGCCTAAAGGTTTCCCAATTGCTGAGGTGATTGCTAAGTATCGACATACAGCGCCTAGTGCATTAAAGGTATTTCCAAGACTTTTAATTCTATCAGAGAAGCAAAAAATTGAAGATAAAGCGACAGCTTTAATTAATGCCGGTGTGCCAAAAACAATTGTTGATCAGGTGTTATCATTTAAGATGGCAACATCCGTGATGGACTTAGCGCATAGTATAGAGGTCTCCAAAGAAAGTAAGTCATTTGAAAAGATTGCTATACTGCTTAATCAAAAGCTATGGTTATCTTGGTTTAGAAGTTGCATTAATCACTTAGGTGGTAAGCAGTCATACTGGGGTACCTTATCAACATCGGCCTTACGTGATGATCTTGATAAATTGCAATACCGCTTAGTCAGACGTGTCATTGAATTCACCAAAGATATCGATGACGTCAATGACAAAGTCGAGTATTGGTTGAGTACCAACAGTAGTTATTTAGCGCGCTGGAATGGACTTATTGAAGATATGCGTACAGACGAGCCAAACTTTGAATCAGTCAATATCGCCTTTAGAAGCTTAAGTGATTTGGCACGTTCTCATTAACCTTTACGCTTGATAGCGTTCAACGCTATCAAGTCTTATATTTTCTAGCTAAGACTAAATATTCAGCCACAAGTGCTCACCGTACCCTGAGCGTAAGTCGAAGGGTAATCACACTTCATAGCGGCTTCGACTTACGCTCAGCCAACGCTT
>JAHDDB010000111.1 GCA_020629575.1 Caedibacter sp.
AAACCTCATATAGCTTGATTACATAAACCTCAGATAAGTTGATTACTCTCAGCTAAATCAAAAATGGCTAAAATTGACGTACATTGCAGGAATTGCAATTCAGCAAAAACAGTTAAAGCAGGAAAAAACCAATTAAAATTGAACTCAGATGGAGTACAAAGATATCGCTGTCAGATTTGTGGTAAATATTTTCAAATGACTTATAAAGCCATAGGACGTTTACCCGAAACGAAAGAGAAAATCGTTGATATGTGTAGTAATGGGAGCGGTATTCGTGATACAGCTCGTGTATTGAAGGTAAGCACAAAAACAGTGATAAACACGATAAAAAAAAGCCTGTAAGTTGCTGAAATGTAATTGGAATTTATTGATTAGTACAAGTTCAGTGATCTTGACACCACTACTCATGGAGCTTGATGAGCAGTGGTCTTATGTTGGTAAGAAAAAGCAACAAAGATGGCTCTGGCTAACCATCTGCCATAAGACAAGTCAAATTGTGGCTTATTGTTTTGGTAGACGCACACATGAAAGCTTTGAGTTATTACTTAAAACCTTGCGGCATTTCAAAGTAGAGCTATTTTTTAGCGATGATTGGAGTAGTTATTCAAAGTACATTCCAAAAGAATATCACGATATAGGCAAACGCAACACACAAAAGATTGAGCGTAAGTTTTTGACTTTTAGAACCAGAATCAAGCGACTTGCTAGGAAAAGCATTTGTTTTTCAAAAACTGAGCTAATGCATGACACGGTGATTGGTCTTTAATATCAATCGAGTTGAGTGAGGACGAAACATATGAAATGCTAAAGTAGAACACCACCCATAAAAGAAGCACTTTATGCGAAAACAGTCAAAGACAATATTGAAACACCGACAAATAGCTTAAATGAAATCATTACTAACGCCATTACATTCATGACACCCGCTAAAAATTAAGGCACAATGCCTATCATTAATGTTTTACTGGAGTAAGCCCACATATGAAAGCTTTGACCATCGGTGGTGCAACATTAGATACAATTATCGAATACGAGCAAATGGAAACCATGGAAATCCAAAAGCCACACACTAAGCAGTCCTATTTATTACTTGAGGAAGGTGCCAAAATCGAGGTCACTGATCAGAAATGCTTTAGTGGTGGTGGTGCGACCAATGCCGCTGTTTCCTTGCAAAAACTTGGATTTAACGTGCGTTTTTTTGGCAAAGTAGGTAAAGATAATATTGGTAAATCACTTCTGGAAGAGCTGAAATCGCAAGGCGTTGATACCTCGATTGTACGCTACTCTAATCACTATGGTACGGCGACTTCTTATGTTGTACCATCACTTAAAGGTGATCGTACGATCTTTGCTTATCGCGGAGCTAATCGCGATTTATTAACCGAAGACTTACCGGTTGCGGCAATTGAAGAAGCTGATTTTGTCTATGTTACATCTCTTAGCAAAGCTTCAGCCGCGCAGCTGCCACAAATTGTCAAATTGGCTAAAGTGTGCAATACCAAAGTTGCCATTAATCCTGGTTATAGCCAACTTGAAGTCGGTAGTAGCTTTATTTTAGAAGCCTTAGGCGGCATTGATATCTTGATCATGAATTATCAAGAAGCGCAAAAACTCATGAGCTCTTTATTAAGTTGCGAAGACAACCCCACTGATGAAGCAGCAGTCGATCATCATCAGAATCTATTGCAAGCACAGCCTGTTTATCAAGATAGTTTTTTCTCGTTAAAAGCCTTCTTTCAAAAAGCATTGAACCTAGGGCCTCGCATCGTTGTCGTTACCGATGGCAGCGAAGGGGTCTATGTCGCGACCGAGAAGAAAATGTACTTTCATCCAGCACTTAAGATTGATAATGTTGTCAATACATTAGGTGCTGGCGATGCTTTTGGCTCAAGCTTTTGTGGTGCGATATATGCTGGTGAGAATGTGCGTACTGCGATTTGCTATGGTCTGATTAATAGCGCTTCAGTGATTCAATACCACGATGCCAAAACAGGACTTTTAGATAAAGAAACCATTGCAACTAAAATTGCCGATGTCCCTGATACCTTAAGCATTGTTGAGTGGTAAGCTTTCTTGTCTATTCTTTCGATAAACCTGCTTGATCCCAAACGCCTTCAATCTCCTCTAATAAATGATCAATTTCATTATCGTCAATGAGTGATTCTTCTTTATCATCGACAATGTCTTCTTTAAAGCGAATATCTTCACTTTCTGATAATACACTGACATCTTCCATCAACTTACGACCTTCATTTTGCATAGGTTCGGCATAATCGCCTTGATGAAACTGCTCATCATGATAGTTATTCTCTGCCATATTGGGTAAATCACGCAAAAAACGCATTGGATCACTTTGATAGAGCTTCTTGGCAATATGCCATTCCAATGAATTAGAGTTCTGCTCAATATGCTTATAAATCGTTCGTGCATTGGGTGCTAGATTTTTATATAGCGGGAAAAAAAGACCTGGAAAATAATCTTTTGGGTCAAAATGTGTCAGCTCTTTTTGCATATCTTCATAAACGATTGCCGCCTCAAAAAAGCGTTTGGCCTTGATCATGTTTTGTAAAATCAATACTTTTTTGACGAATTTATACCATTTGACTGAAGCAAACTCATCAATATAGCAATTTTTAGTTTCCTTTTGTGAGGCTTGTTTTGTTACAGGTTCACTTGCCTCATCAACATCAGCAGTTAAAGATTCATTTTGCTGCTCTTTATCAAGTAGACGCTTAATGGCAAGCTTAAGCTCTTTGATCGTTTTATGGGTTGTTAATATCGACTTACGTGAGTCTAATTTCAATTGTATTGAGGTTAGGCTTTGCACGGTATCTAATAATAATTCATAAGACTCTACCAAAACATCGACATCAAATACCTTAACCTGCTTGATTTCAGCGGTTATTTTCATATCCAGCATTTGCACAAAGATATCAATACCACTGAGTAAAGTGGTATCAAAACGCTCTAAGGGAGATAAACGTCCCGATAATGTATTTAACTGCTCATCATAAGCCTTAATACTTGTGTTAATATCTGCCAAAGATTTTGCGCTCAAAAACAAGTCCGCGGCATATCCCATAAAAAGAATATAGACATCTATGCTTTTGGTTTCTTCAACATATTGGCTAATTGCCTCGATAACCGCTTCGTACTTTCCTTCTTGATATTGATGCACAATGCCACTCATCAACATTGGATTTAAGCGTTTAAGTTGCACAATATCTTCAACGCTGCTTAAGAATGCTAACTGCATATCTATCCTCCTTGTTCTCCTTATTACGCAAAAAAGTAAATGCCAAGCGGCACCAAAATACATATCGCAACAACACCCCAGACGAGATTTTGCGCTTTACGACTATTGGGCATCTGTTGACGTGAAGTTGTTGTGGCAACGACATCTTCGTTTATATTGGTATTTTGATTAAAGTCCTTTAATATCGATTTGACACGTGAAATATACTGGTGGCGCTCAGCATGATTTGGGTTGTGATAATATTTCCCTAAAAAGTCATCTTGCAATACCATAAGAAGCACTTCATAGCTGATTTTTGGATATATTTTATTTGATAGCACTTCATCTAATACATCAAAAACAAACTCACCACCATCTGTGCGCCCATAAAACTCAGCCTGTAAGGTATCCCAATGACAGAGCAACTCACGCTCGGTAATCAATAACATAAATTTCTCATCGACATTAGCAATAATTGGAAAAAGGATAAACTCAGCAATTTTACTACTATAGTCGGTGTTAAGCTGATTTTGCATCGCTAATAATTGCGCCCGAATTTTCTCACGAAATTTGAGAACCTCTTGATCACTCGTTTTACCTGCATTATTAAGCATCAGTGTTTTTTTAAAATTACTTGCTGAATAGACTAAATCGCTTAACTGCGATAATAATTGAAGTTCACTTTGCATTGTTTCAACCTTCCTTTACCTTTTTATTAGCACGTTTACCTCATCGATTAAATCAGATAAGACCTATCGTACTGATTCCTTTTCACAGCTTAGCCTTCGCTGATTTGTAATAAAATCATTCGATCAATTATCGCTATCTATACAGCAAGATACTACCATAGCAAACAAATATGTCTAGCCACTAAGAAGCAAAACATTTGGGTTTATACTGATTAAAAAAACAATAACTTAATCATCAGTCCCAAAAGCACTAGCATAACAATCTTCTTAAGCCACTTAATATTCGCCTTAAGCACAAATTGCGCACCCAACAAATAGCCCATCATCGCCGCAGGTAAAGCGATCATCACGATGTACCAATCAATATTTCCCGTCCATAAAAAGTAAATCAAAGCACCAAAGTTCGCCGATAAATTAACAATTTTGGCATTAGTCACTGATTCTTTGGCGGACATCGACAAAATATACATAAAGCCTAAGAACAAAAAGGTTCCAGTACCCGGACCAAAAAAACCATCATAGGCGCCAACAATAAAACATATCAAACCCAAATACAGATAAAATTTTGGTGTCAACGTGTAGTTACTTTCCGATCGGTAGTTTTTAAATGCACCAATGATTAAAATCGTCGGAATAATGATAAGTAATAAGGTTGTCATCAGTTGATAACTCACCAGATAACTAATCAGTTTGGCACCCAGTAAAGAGCCGATAAATGCCAATATAATACCTAGGATAATCGTACGCCAATAAACCTTTACCGAACACAACAAACGGATAACGGCCGAAAGTGTGCCCACCGACATTACCATCTTATTGGTGCCCAACACTAAATGCGGTGGCACGCCAACACTTAAATACGTTGGGATGGTAATCATCCCACCACCTCCGGCAATACAATCAACAAAACCTGCAAAAAAAATCATTGCAAAAACAAAAGCACCGGATAAAAACGAGATGTGCTCCATATTAGTCACTTCATACCAACCAACCGTTAGAAACTATAATGTACTGTTTATTTGAAAGAGTTCCTAACTATTTTTGTGGTTAACTGGGAAAAATCCTTGTGTATAAATTTTTTGAACTTCTTGCGCGCTTAAAAATGATTGCAACAACATCACAAGCTTATCAAACTCCTCGGAGATTTTAGCATAGGTTTTCTGATAAGAGGATTTCAGTATTCGATAATAATAAGCAAGCTCTAGACTGGCTGTTTTACCAATATCACTAAAATAAGATGGTGACAGACCTAACTTTTGTGCGCGTTTTGGATACCATCCGGCGTAGATTAAAGAACAATCAAGCACTTTTTCAAGCTCATTGGTATTTTTATGCGCGATACCAGTTAATAGACTTTGTGCAAAGGTCATATCTTTAAGAGCAGTATAGTTGACATTTCTTAGTAAAGCATAAACCACAAACGCCTCAATCTCGACATCAAGTTCAATGCCCATGATTTTTTGTGCCTCACCGATCAGATCATAAAACGATTCGATCATTGTGTTTGCAATTACTACCATAAGCTTTCCTCATTGCATCATCCTATGGCAAGTATAGTTGACTTTTTAGGCTGAGATAAAAAATAAAGAATAAGTTTAATTCCCCCTCACCCACGCAGCTTACGCTGCGCGAGCAATCTTGCAGAGGGAAAGGCAAGAAATAGCGTAATGTATTGCTTCATTATTACTATGGTATTTTATCAAGAGTATTTAATGATCGTCATACACCTAGGTGTGCTTTAAGCATCTCATATGCTGCGCGAATACCCATTGCCTCACCACCAATCATTCGTCCTGGCATATTTGAGATATTCCATGCCATTAAATCAAAATGAAGCCATGGTGTATTATGCTCAATAAAGCTTTGTAAAAATAATGCCGCACTAATACTGCCAGCATATGGTACAGATGCGCAGTTTTTAATATCTGCTACCTGACTATCTAGGAGCTTACGATAAGAAGCATATAACGGCATACGCCACACAGGGTCTTGCACTTTTTCCGCGGCAAGACTTAATTTATGTGCCCAGTCCTCATCATTGGCAAAAAACGCCGACATCTCAGTACCAACAGCAATGCGTGCTGCTCCCGTTAATGTCGCAAAATCCATTACAAGACTTGGTTTCTCACGCGTTGCTTCAGTTAAAATATCCGCTAATACAATTCGCCCTTCAGCATCAGTATTGGTCACTTCAACCGTTGTACCATTATACATTTTAATCACATCACTTGGGCGATAAGCATTGCCTGAAATCGCATTTTCAACGGCTGAAATAAGGACAGTTAAACGCACTGGCAATTGTGTATCCATAATCAAGCGCGCTAAACCTAAGACTTGCGCTGATCCACCCATATCTTTATGCATCAAAAGCATACCACTAGCCGGTTTAATATCCAAACCACCGGTATCAAAAACAACACCCTTACCAACAAGCACAATATGCGGATGCGCTTCATTACCCCAATCTAGGCGAATGCGTCTTGGTGCTCTGGCACTGGCTCGCCCCACCGCATGAATACCACGATAGCCTTTTGTTAATAGGTCATCACCCACGATTTCTGAAAAAGTAGCCGAAAAGGTTTGCGCTAATTTCTGAGTTTGTCGCGCAATCTCTTCAGGACCCATATCTGCAGCGGGTGTATTAATCATATCGCGCACTAAATAAATTGCACGTAAGGTTTTCTCAACCTCAGCAAACTTCTTAGGTAAATATAATTTAATGGTATTCGTCTTTTTGTCTGACTTATACGTTAGAAACTGATAACAACCTAAACCAAATGCCAAATAGAAAAGCTCGGAATCAACGACATCAAAAGGATCCGTAATCTGATAATCACCATGCGGCAATGACTGACATAAGCTTGACATTGACCACATGTCTTTAGTATCGATAACAATCAATGCCGCAGATAACTCACCATCACTATTAAAAAATAAAGCGCTCTTACCAGAGATGGCTTTAAAGCTTTGTGCTTTAAGCATATTTTGCTTTGATTGTTCTTGCTGCTCTAACCAACTTTGGTATTGATCAACAGGGACAACAATTAATTCTACTGCTTCTTTTTTGATTGTTTTGTAAAAACATGAAAATGCCATAATAACCTCGCAACAACTTAATTGATGGAAGTATATTAAAGGATTACCAAGGATTTGAAAGTGTCACCTGCAAAATATACCCATTGTAAAGCATTTTGGTGCTCTTGAACTAGGTGGCTTGATTAATCAATTGGATCTGCGAACAGGCAACGATGTATTGGTATTGGTAAATGGATACGTCACACCTTTAGCAGCATTTGTTGGAGTATTTTGTGTCTTGGTAGCTGTTACTGTAACACTTGAGAAATCTAATCAGCAAGTGGTTCTCTATCTAAACCCAATTTTTACCTTTAACGACAATCACATCACCAGGATTGTTCTTACTTATTATGCTTTGGCTGACAAAATACAGGTTAGCTAAATCATCTACTTGCATATCAAAATACGAAACAGAATGTGTTAATAATGTGGCTAATTCAGCGCTATAATCCTGCCAAATATGTGTTGTTAAATCATAGCGATCAAAGTACACACTATTTTCTCGGGACATTTCTGACTCTGGCGCGATGTAAGCAAAATATAAGCCTCCTTTTATTACCTTAAATCGAATTGAATTATCAGCATTATTACCAGAATTATCACCATAGAAGGTTGATAATTTTAGGGTGGAAACTTGATTAAATGCACTCCCAGTCAGCTCTGACGCATAAGGATATACTCTCGCTGAAATTTTTAAATAAGGCATAC
>JAHDDB010000112.1 GCA_020629575.1 Caedibacter sp.
CGCCTACCTTGTCTACTCGACCTCGCGTTCCGCTCTCCATGTCTCGCAGCGATTGCACTAGCTAGCTCCCCTTGCAGGATCGCTCGTGCTGCTTAAGCTGCACGGGTGAGGGGGAAATTAAAACACAAGTTATTCTTGATTCATCGCTTAGCAATCACAAAACGTCTTAACAATAAACACAAAAAAGCGCCGACTATCGTTAAGACAATAAACAACTGCAAACCTTCAGACATTCCAGTTTTAATACTATGGATATCACCAGTCACAGGTGCCCACTGAGCAATGACACCGGCAAGTTTGCCGCCAATGCCAAGGGTTACCAACCAGATCCCCATGTATAAAGAGACATAATTAGGTGGTGCTAATTTCGTGATAAGCGACAAACCAATTGCTGATAGTGATAGCTCACTGATTGCCATAATCAAAAAGGCAATGATCATGTATACTGCGGGAACGCCTTGACCTTTAGGTGTTAACTGAATACCAACCCAAATAACTAAGAAAACAACGGCGAGTAAGATAAAGCCAATATTAAATTTATCAATATCCTGCACTGCTTTGCCTTTGCGTTCTAATGACAACCACAGTTTTCCCATAAAGAAGCCAAAGATTAAGACACCTGCTGACTCAAAGCTTAAAAACTGCGAGTCTAAAATATGCCAACCAAAAAAGTCATTACTTACTCCTTTTGAAATAAACAACAGCACTGAAATAAAGATCTGAAAAAATAGCGCCCAATACAAGATTGACAACACAAAAAAGATAAAAGCAACAATGACATTGCGCCAATATTTTTTTTGCGCTGAGACAAGCATAACGATAAAGCAGCCTAGTCCTGCAACTGTAATGGCAACATTGGCAATGATTGGATTCTTCAACACCAGAAAGACCACCACAAAATACACTGCCAAGATTAAAATGGTTTTAGCAACAATGGCTAAATTGATTCTCACTTCTTTGATATGCTTTGCCAAAATAAAAAAACCGACGATCAAATTGATCAGCACCAACACCGATACGATCAAGCTCGAATAAAAAGGTGCGGCAAAGCCATAGGTTTCACTTAAGTAAGAGGCAACAAATAATGCGGCAAAGCCCCCTAAATTGATCCCAACATAAAAGATATTAAAGCCAAAATCACGCTGCCCTTCTGTCGCATTGGTCTTATCATAAAAGCGTCCGATAAATGAGCTTATATTTGATTTAATCAATCCCGTACTAATTGAAATAAATGAAAGACCCAGAAAAAGTAAATTTTCAGAGCTTGCAATGGCTAACACTAAGCTGCCAGCAATCATGAACATCACACCAAGTGTTGCCGCACGGTAATAGCTGATGAGCTTATCGGCAATATACCCACCAACGAGTGCTGAGATATATACCATGCTAAGCACCGTACCAACAAGAGAGGCACCCTTTGCCTCAGGTAAATTAAATTTATGAATCAAAAAGAAGATTAATAATGACTGAATCACATAGTAGCTATAGCGCTCACCAAATTCAGTTAAGCTTGCGATGGTTAGGACACTACCTTGCCCTTTTAATACGTTCATATATTTCTCTAATTGTTTTCCCTAGAAAGGGTAACATTCGATACCAAAAGTAAGTAAAAGGCAAGGAATATAAGATATAAATTATTGGACTTAATGGGCTAAGACTAAATATTCGTCCACAAGTGCTCACCGTACCCTGAGCGTAAGTCGAAGCGGTGCGCTGAGCATCGGTCGAAGTGGGTAAGCTTGGCAAAATCACACTTCATAGAGGCTTCGACTTACGCTCAGCCAGCGCTTACACAATCAAAGTGAGCAGGAATATGGTCATAGCCGAATTATGCCCAGTTCAAAATAACTTTACCGCACTGCCCTGACTTCATCAGCTCAAATCCTTCTAAGAAATTATCAACATGAAACTGATGTGTGATTACAGGGTTTACATTTAAGCCTGAGCCCACCATACTCGCCATCTTGTACCAAGTTTCATAGATCTCACGACCATAGATACCCTTTAAGTGCAAACCTTTAAAAACAATATCATTCCACGGCACAGTGACTTCAGCACCACCAATACCTAACAAAGCAATGTTGCCACCATTATTCATTGTCTGAATCATTGCATTAATTGCTGCTTGATGCCCCGACATCTCAAGACCAACATCAAAGCCTTCGGTCATGCCAAGCTTATTCATCGTCTCTGTTAACGCATTAGCTTGTTCAGCTGCTGTTTTATAATCTTTGACATTTAGGGCAACACTCGCGCCCATTTGCCTTGCCATCTCTAAGCGATAATCATTAATATCAGTAATCACAATATGCTTAGCACCGACGTGACGCGCAATCGCTACTGCCATAATGCCAATAGGACCCGCACCTGTAATCAGTACATCTTCACCGGTAAGATCAAAAGATAGCGCGGTATGTACGGCATTACCAAAAGGATCAAACATACTGGCAATATCATCACTCACATAATCAGGCACTTTAAAGGTATTCTCCGCAGGAATTGCTAGATATTCAGCAAATGCACCTTGACGATTAACACCAACACCGACAGTATTGCGGCATAGATGACGCTTACCGGCACGGCAATTGCGACAAAATCCACAGGTGATATGCCCTTCCCCTGAAACGCGATCACCAATTTTAAAACCCTTAACCTCACAACCTACGTCAACAATCTCACCAACAAACTCATGCCCAACTGCCATCGGTACTGGGATTGTTTTTTGCGACCATTCATCCCATAAATAAATATGCAAGTCCGTACCACAAATTGCTGTTTTTTTAACTTTGATCAATACATCATTATGCCCGACTTCAGGAATAGGTAGCTCAGTCATCCAAATACCGGGCTCAGCTTTGAGCTTAGATAATGCTTTCATTGTTTTATGCATTTTAAATAATCCCCATTTCCTTACCAACCTCAGTAAATGCCTGAACGGTTCTATCAATTTGCTCAAGCGTATGTGCAGCTGACATTTGTGTACGAATACGCGCTAAACCTTTAGGAACCACAGGATAGGAAAATGCAATCACATAAATACCTTTTTCAAGTAACTTCTCTGCCATTTCGGCGGCTTTTTTCTCTTCATATAACATCACCGGTATAATCGGGTGCTCACCAGGAATTAAGTCAAAACCTGCTGCTGTCATTTTTTGTCTGAAATGTTTTTGGTTGCGTTGCAACACATCACGTCTTTCATCTGAGCTCATTGCCAATTTAATCGCTGCCATTGATGTTGCTGCAATCATTGGTGCTAAGGCATTTGAAAATAAATAAGGACGTGCTTTTTGTTTTAACATCTCAGCAATTGGCGCACGCGCTGCAACAAAGCCACCTGAAGCACCACCTAGTGCTTTACCCAACGTACTGGTGATAATATCAACTCGGCCCTCAACACCACAATAACTTGGTGTACCACGCCCCTCTTCACCAATAAATCCTGTGGCATGAGAGTCGTCAACCATCACGATGGCATTATATTTATCCGCCAAATCGCAGACACCTTGTAAATTGGCAATAATACCATCCATTGAGAAAACACCATCAGTAACGATAAGCTTAAAGCGCGCACCTTTCTCATCAGCCGCTTGCAATTGCGCTTCAAGATCACTCATATCATTATTTTTATAGCGAAAACGCATTGCTTTACACAAACGCACACCATCGATAATACTGGCGTGATTTAATGCATCACTAATCACCGCATCTTCAGCAGTCAAGATAGATTCAAACACCCCACCATTAGCATCAAAACATGATGGGAACACAATGGTTTCTTCCATTTTCAGATATTGACTAATCAAATCTTCAAGCTCTCTGTGTGGCGTTTGTGTGCCACAAATAAAGCGTACAGATGCCGCGCCATAACCATATTGATCCAGTGCTTTTTTAGCAGTTTCGACTAAGTCCTTATTATCGGCAAGTCCTAAATAATTATTCGCGCAAAAGTTAATAACGTTCGCCCCATTTTTAAGGGTAATATCTGAGGATTGCGGTGAATTGATAACTCGCTCACCTTTGTACGTTCCTGCTTCTTTGATCTCATTAATCCCTTGACGTAGATGGTCATAAAATGCGTTATTCATCTTTAAGTTTCCTTATGTTAGTTTTTTATCGCAAATGAACTTGTGCCATTCTACCTGAGAAGACCTACTAGCGACAAGCAGAGAAAGGCGAACATCATTAATCTGTTAACATTCTATTAATTCTGGCAAAACGAGTTGCCTGCTTTGTTTTGCCCTTGGTATGATAGATGCGTTTAATCTCGATGAATATGAGGAATAAAGAGTGGCGCTGCTGCGTAAAAGTAAGAAAAACACATCACAAAAAGCGGATTCCAAGAAAACAAGAGCCGACAAAACAGCTAAAACAGCAAAACAATCTGCCAATCAAGCAACCGTTAAAAAGGAGCTTCATCCACTGTTGGTTGATCGCTTACGGATTACTTGGCTTGTATTAATGGGTGCGATTGCCTTGTTTTTATTGTTATCACTTTTTTCATATAACAGTAATGATCCAGGCTGGACGATCGCTCAATCGCAAGATAAGGTCTACAACTACGCCGGCATTGTCGGCGCTTATACTGCGAACATCATTTTGAGCATCTGTGGCGTCTTTGGTTTTTTGATTCCCTTTTTATTGGTCTATGGCATCTGGCAGCTTTTCCTTGAGCGTAAAACCTTTGCTGAAAGTAGTATTCTGCTGATGCTTATGCGTTTTGCCGGTGCTATTTTACTCATCTTCTCAGGTAGTGGACTTGCACAAATTGCACTATCTGTTTTTAGCGTTTACATGCCTGAAGGTGCCGGTGGCATTCTAGGGCAAGAAGTTGCTAAATATGCCATTTTATACTTAAGCACTGCTGGTAGCATTTTGGTACTTATTGTTGCTTTTGCTTTAGGTTTAACCTTGTTCTCAGGTGGTTTTTGGATTCGCTGCCTTGCTGCTCTTATTCGTTTTATTGTAATGACGCTAAAAGACTTTTTCACAAACTCTGACGAAGAAAAAGAGCAAAGAGCACTAAAGCGCGCTGAGCAAAAAGCACAAAAAGAAGCATTAAAGCAGCAGAAAAAGGATGAAAAGGCACAATTAAAAGAGCAAAAATTACTGATAAAGAATGCGAAAAATGAACAAGAACAGCAACAGCAAGATAACTTTATTCCTGAGCATGACACACTTGATCACTTACACTACAATGATCCAGACATCAATCAACGCATAGATGATCGCGAGATCTCTTTTGAGCCTTTTGATGATGAATTCACACCAAAATCACTGACAAAAGCGCTGGATGATGAGGTATTACCTGAGATCGAGGATATCCCTTTACCAACACCTATAAATAAGTCAGTAAAACCTAAAAATAAGACTGATAAAATCACGGGCTTGCCATCATTAGATCTATTAGATGATCCTGAAGCAAAAAAAGAGCTTATCTCTAAAGAGTTCTTACAAAAGATGGCGTTATTGGTGGAAGAGAAGCTTGCTGATTTTGGTGTGCAAGTTAAAGTTGTTGGCAGTTATCCAGGACCTGTTATCACGCGTTTTGAAGTGGAACTCGCCCCAGGAGTTAAGGTCAGTAAATTAAGTGGTTTGGCGCAAGATTTAGCACGTTCTCTATCAGCGGCACGTGTTCGTGTTGTAGAAGTCATTCCAGGCAAACCTTATGTAGGCCTTGAGCTACCAAACCAAAAGCGTGAAATGGTGCGTTTAAAAGAAGTATTGGCGCATAAGAAATTTATCGAATCTAGCTCCCCTTTGACCATGGGACTTGGCGTTGATATTGCAGGCACACCTGAAACAGCTAATCTTGCCAAAATGCCACATTTACTGGTTGCAGGAACGACTGGTTCTGGTAAATCAGTTGGTGTCAATGCGATGATTATCAGTATGCTGTATAAGTCAGCACCGGATGATCTACGCCTTATTATGATTGATCCAAAAATGCTTGAGTTATCTATCTATGAAGGGATACCTCATCTTTTGACACCGGTTGTTACTGATATGAATGAGGCTGCTAACGCGCTACGTTGGTGTGTCAAAGAAATGGATCGACGTTATGAGCTTATGGCAGCTGCGGGTGTCCGCAACATTGCCGGATTAAATGAGAAAATCCTTGAGGCTGAAAAATCAGGCGAGCCAATGAAAGATCCACTTTGGCTTAAGCTGCGTCCAGGGCACGATGAAGATGCACCATTATTAGAGAAGCTACCTTACATCGTTGTCATTGCTGATGAGTTTGCTGATATGATGATGGTCGTGGGTAAAAAGGTGGAAGAGCTAATTGCACGTTTAGCACAAAAAGCACGAGCCGCAGGCATCCACTTAATCCTTGCAACACAACGCCCATCGGTTGATGTTGTTACGGGATTGATTAAAGCCAATATTCCAACACGTATCGCCTTTCAAGTGTCATCAAAGATTGACTCACGCACCATTTTAGATCAGCAAGGTGCTGAACAGCTCTTAGGTCATGGTGATATGCTTTATCTACCGCCTGGTTCAGGTGTACCGACACGTGTGCATGGTGCTTTTGTCGATGATGATGAAGTGCATCGCGTGGTTGCCGCATGGAAAGAAATGGGCGAACCTGAGTATATCGATAGCATCACCGCTAGTGAAGATGAAGAAGGAGGTGATAGTGAAGGAGGTGCTGATAGCACTGACCCACTATATGATGAAGCCGTTAAAATCGTACTTGAAACACAGCGCGCATCAATTTCAAACATTCAACGCCGCTTGCGTATTGGTTATAACCGCTCAGCACGTTTAATTGAGGAAATGGAAGCAGCTGGTCTTGTGAGTGAAATGCAAAGCAATGGTATGCGTGAAGTACTGGTAAAAAGGTAACAACAATGAACAATATACAAAAAATAAAGCCGTTGATTAAATATAGTCTTTTAGGTTTCACCGCCATTACGCTACTCTCTAGCACACTATTAAAGCCTGCGTTTGCAGCAGATAAAAGCAGCACACCAATACCAACGAAAACTGCCACCCTTGAGAATTCTAAGAATATTGAAAATATCAAAAATAATGATGCTAATAATACATTGTTTACGTTATTAACCAACCTTAAAAACATGCATGCCAAATTTCGTCAAAGTCTAGTTAATCCACAGCAAGGCATTAAAGAAACGAGTATGGGTGAACTATGGGTGAGCAAACCAAGCTTTTTTAAATGGCAGGTTGAGTCCCCACAAAAACAAATGCTGTTATCTAATGGGCAAAAACTTTGGAACTATGATGAAGATTTAGAGCAAGTGACAATTAGTGAGGTGCCTAAAAACATCTCTCAAGCACCTTATTTGCTACTATTAACCGGTGATAGCAAAGTATTGCAAAAACTCTTTAGTATCACGCAAAATGGCGAGCATACTTATCGATTAACACCAAAAGTAAATGATCAATCTTTGATTAAATATATCGATATTACTTTCGCTGACATCACACCAAAGTCCATGCTTATCCAAACAGAAGTTGGGCAGTCCACGCATATTGAGTTTTATGATATCTCCACTGCAAAGATCCCCGCTAAAACCTACAACTTCACGCCACCTGAAGGAGTTGATGTATTAGGATAGAAATAACTTTGGCAATATCTTTGCCGATAATAATGATGACGTAGGGGCGTATTGCATACGCCTTTCAAAACATAATTAACAAGGATTATTCAT